>JBAYGI010000003.1:0-145022 GCA_041666745.1 Candidatus Magasanikiibacteriota bacterium | reverse complement strand
GAGTTGGCAATGCTCGTAGGCCTCGCAAGAGGACGAAGGCAGGGTCAATGACTAGGGTGAAGTCGTAACAAGGCATCCCTAGCGGAAGCTGGGGATGGATCACCTCCTTTCTGGAGATACTCAGATGAAAATCTGTGATCCAAGTCGAATCGATCTTGATCTAGTATCAGAATCGGTAAATAGGCAGCGGTTTTTGTCACGTTTGTATGGTTAAGGGAAACTGTCTATCAAGACAGTTTTTTGTTTGTGCGAAAATTTTTTTATTTTTTTCTAAAAGTGTGGTATACTGCATTTAACAAGTATGCTTATTAAGTACTAAAGTTTGTAATATGCGAGGGGTTAAAAACCTGTCTTTAATAAAGGAGACAATCATTTTAAGAAAAAGAGGTTTGAGTTATGATGAAATTATTTTAAAAACAGGGGTTAGTAGGTCAAATTTAAGCAGTTGGTTTTCTGGTTTAGTTTTAAACAAAAAAGCAGAGAAATTACTATTAAATAAAAAGAAAAAACATCTAGTCGAAGCAAGGGCAAAAGCGTTTGTTGTTTTAAAAAACAACAGGAATGATCAACAAAAAAACATAGGATTAGAAGTAAACGAAACTTTATCAAGAATTAATTTTGATAAAAATACAAACGAAGCTCTGTTGACCGTCCTTTATTTAGGAGAGGGCTTTAAAACAAAATCTGCCATCGGTTTAGGAAATTCAAATCCAGAAATAATGAAGTTATTTGTTGGCCTTTTACGTTCAATTTATAAAATAGACGAAGCTAAATTTAGAATTTTTCTTCATCTAAGATATGACCAAGGTGATAATTTGGAAAAAAAATATTGGTCTCAGATGTTATTAATACCTTTAAATAAGTTTGGAAAGACACAATTTGACAAAAGAACACAGGGTTCCAAGACATGGAAAGAATATCACGGTGTTTGTTCTGTTTATTACTATGATGCTAAAATAGAGAAAAGATTGACAATTTTCCAAAAAAGTATTATAAATAGAGTGTTAAAAACATCAAAAGAGGGCGGCTAGCTCAGCTGGTTAGAGCGTTTGATCGACATTCAAAAGGTCGCAGGTTCAAATCCTGTGTCGCCCACAGAGGCATTTACGGGCGTGTAGCTCAGATGGTTAGAGCGCGTCACTGATAATGACGAGGTCATAGGTTCGATTCCTATCACGCCCACAAATCCGTCAGGTCATACGACCTGACTAACGTCATGGTCAAACATCATGGTCAAACGTCATGGTCAAACGTCACGTTCGAACACCACGTTCGAACACCACGTTCGAATAATACGGTCGAATGACCGTAAAAATTTGCCAAAAGTCAAAAAATAGGGTATTATAGCAGTTGATAATTTTAAATTATGTCTGAACAAAATAAACAATTTTGGCCAGTATTATTGAGCTATTTAAAGCGCTATTTAGCTGGCGCCGGTTTGGCGTTATTGGAATTTATAAAAGTAGCTGTTTTGGCTGGTGTTACCATTGCTTTGGTGCGCTATTATTTGTTTAAACCTTTTTATGTCAAAGGCGCTTCGATGGAGCCGAATTTTTTTGATCACGAATATTTGATTATCGATGAATTGAGTTATCGTTTGGGAGATCCAAAACGCGGTGATGTGGTAGTATTTCGTTATCCAAATGATCCAAAGGAATATTTTTTGAAACGTATTATTGGTCTGCCGGGTGAAAGAGTAAAAGTTTCTGAAGGTGAAATTGTTGTGTACAACGACGCCCATCCAGAGGGGTTTGTAATAAAAGAAAGTTATATACCATCGGATGTTACTACTGAGGGAGAAAAAATCATGTCACTTAGCAACAACCAATATTATGTAATGGGGGACAATCGTCCCAATAGTTTCGACTCACGTCGGTTTGGTCCGGTTGATGAAAATCTGATTGTCGGACGAACTTGGTTACGCGGTTGGCCGTTAAATCGTATTCAAATTTTTGAAACACCTACTTATTAAAAATAATGATATGCCAAAAAAAGAAAAAAAAGTTAAGGTAAAAAAAGTAGAAGTAAAAAAAATAGCCAAACCGGTTAAAGAAAAAATTTCCAAAGAAAAAGAAGTTCAAGTTTCTGAACGTGGTAAAAAAACTTTCAACCTCTTGCGTGGCATGCACGACATTTTGCCAAAAGATGAAAAGTATTGGAAACCAATGTATCAGGTGGCTAGTGATTTGGCTACTCATTTTCAGTTCGGCCGTTTAGAGACACCGATATTAGAAGAAGTTGGTTTGTTTATTCGTTCTATTGGTAAAGGTACTGATGTGGTAGATAAAGAAATGTACGCTTTTGAAGACAAAGATGGCACCAAAGTCTGTATGCGTCCGGAATTAACTGCGGCCGCTGTGCGTGCGTTTATAATGCATGGTATGTGGAACATGCCACAACCGGTAAAACTCTGGTATTGGGGTCCAATGTTTAGACATGATCGTCCGCAAGCCGGTCGCTATCGTCAATTTCATCAATTGGGATATGAAACTTTTGGACATGCTGAGCCATCCGCTGACGCTGAGTTGATTTTGATAGCTTATGATTTTTATAAAGATTTAGGTTTGCCGGTTGAAATTCACATCAATAGTTTGGGTACGCCGGATGAGCGTGCGAATTACAAAGTAGAATTAGTAAATTATTATCGCAGTAAGCGTTCATATCTTTGTGAAGAATGTCGCAATCGTTTGGTAAAAAATCCAATGCGTTTACTAGATTGTAAAGAAGAACGTTGTCAGAGTGTCAAAGAAGAAGCGCCACAAATTATCAACTGGTTGGGCGCGGAATCAAAAAATCATTTCATGAAAGTATTGGAATATTTGGATGAGTTGGCAATCCCATATCATCTTGATTCTACTTTGGTGCGTGGTTTGAATTATTACACTCATACTGTTTTTGAAGTTTATGCGGCCGATGCTGAAATCAGTGCTCAAAGTGCTTTGGGTGGTGGTGGACGTTATGATTTGTTGGTAGAAGAAATGGGTGGACGACCAACCCCAGCGGTTGGTATGGCGCTAGGTTTGGAACGCAGTGTTTTGGCTTTGAAACAATACAATGAAAAAAATAATCGCGAAATTCACAAAGTGCCGACTGAGGCTTTTGTCGCTCAGCTGGGTGATGAAGCTAGACGAGTTACTTTGAAAATTATTGACCAGTTGCGATTTGGCGGAATAAAAATTTCTTTTAATTTGTGCAAAACATCTTTGAAAACCCAATTGGAATTAGCCGACAATTTGAAGGTGCCTTTTGCGGTAATTATTGGTCAAAAAGAAGTTCAAGATGGCACGGCTATTATTCGAGATATGGAGTCCGGAATTCAAGAAATCGTCGATCAAAAAAAGTTAATTTCAGTGTTAAAAAGAAAGTTAGGTAAATTTGACGATAAGAGATAATTAGTATATAATAGGTTTAGCAATTTTATTGCTTTTTAATTATTAATTAAGACGGAGGTGAATAATTGTGTCTGAGATAAAACGTCGTAAAAATGAATCTTTTGAATCTTACATGCGCCGCGTCAAAAAACGTTGGCAGCAGTCTGGTAAGATTTTGCAAGTTAAAAAGATCAGATATCACGAACGAGAAAAGAGTCGCAACATGCGCAAAAAAAGTGCGTTGCATAGTCTCAAAGTCGCTGGTAAAATGGAATATCTCAAAAAGATTGGCCGTTTGCCGGAAGAGACTAGAAAAAAGTTTTAATCATTTTGTGTCCATTGTCCCATGCTTCAATGGTTATCAAAAAATAGATTTTTTAAAACCGCTGCTATAATAGGGGTAATCTTAGTAGCGGTTTTTTTAGTTTATCACAATGTTTATGCCCAAAGTGTAGCTGATCCAAACGGTGAAGTATTACAGGGTGTAAAAGTTATTGAGCAGCCCTTGGGCATGCACGCTTTGGATATTCGCTTAATTATTGCCAACATTATTCGTATCGCGCTTGGTTTCGTCGGTATTATTTTGGTTGTGTTGTTGATGTATGCCGGTTATCTTTGGATGACTGCCGGTGGAAATGATGAACAAATAACACAGGCCAAAAATATTATTCGTAATGCTGTCATTGGTTTGGTGATTATCCTGAGTGCCTATAGTATCGTTTTATTTGTTATGAAAATGCTTGGAGTGCAACAGGGTGGTGTAGCGACTACGGCTGTATATGCTCCGGGTACGCAAAATTTTTCCGGCAGTGGTGCTTTGGGCAAAGTTATTAAAGATCATTATCCGGCTCGTTATCAAAAAGATGTACCACGCAACACCAAGATTGTTATTACATTTAATAAACCAATTTTGTTGTCTAGTTTTGTAGACAACAGCAATGACAGTGTAGATGGTAGTGGAAATCCAATATTTGGTGATTGTAAAAACACCGACAAAGACAACTTCAATTGGTTCAATGATTGTGATCATATCAAATTGGAAAATAATAAATTATCCGATAAATTTATCAATGTTTCACAGGCGGATAACGGTCAATCCATCAAAGCGTTGATAATAGTCGCCACCACTAGTACAGTCAACAATATTACTGGAGTTTATACGATTGTTTTAAAACCAATCACCGATAGTGAAGGTGGTTATTTGGGAAACGCCAATGATTTTGTATCATATATTGTTCGTCTGGGTAGTAGTATTTCGGCTGATGATTCTGTAAACAACAATCCTTCAATTTTTCAAAATCAAAAAATCGGCAATGATTTTTATTATTGGCAGTTTACTTGCAGTAATTTATTAGACAATACGCCACCTCATGTGACGGGTGTATTTCCGGATTCAATTGAAAAAAATCCAAAAGGCGAAGCCAAAAATTCGGTAATCCAAATTTCTTTCAGCAAACCGATGGATCCGACCGGTGTGCAAGGAATTTTTAGTACCGCCACCGTTGGCGCGAAAACTTATTATGCTTTGACCGGAAATAAAATATTTTCTGACGCACAAAATAGTACGGTACCGCTCGGTAGTTTTAATTTGATAAACAATTACCAGACATTGGAATTTGCTCCAAACAAAGAATGTGCGAAAAATGCCTGCGGAAATCCGATTTATTGTTTGCCGGTTTGTGATAAGCCAGGTGCTGTTTGCAGTGATTCACCAAAAAATGATAATTACCAAGTTTTGTTGGAAGCCGCCAAAACCTTGGTTGGTAGTTTTGAGAGTGTGCCATTTAGTGGTATAGCGGACATGTCCGGAAATGCTTTGGATGGAAACGGCGATGGTAGTCCTCAAACAGCAGTCATCACTTTGCCGGTATTTGACAATTGGAAAAAGCCGGATAATTATTTTTGGACTTTTAAAATTAGAGATGAAATCGACAAAGAATCTCCATATATAAATAAAATTACTCCAGGGGTAAACGCGCAAAATGTTCCAAAAGATGCGAATTTAAGTTTGGTGTTTAGTAAACGCATGCGAGCCGACTCGATGAACAATATTGAAATTCAAGAATATCCGGCGCCGACCAACAATATTCCATTGTGGAAAGTTCCGTTCGTGTATTTAGATTATCAGACGGTGGAAATTCATCATGGTCCATTTTTGGACAATATTAAACAAATGTATATTCCGGTAGTTAGTTCCAGCGTTGAGGATGCTCATTTCAATTGTTTTTATCCGGGTAAAGGGCCAAAAGATGTCGTACCAAACGGATCGTTGGATTCCAAAGTTTGTGACATAGTCAATTCACCGGAAAATTGTTGCGACACCAAAGATGAAGTCGGAAGTGAATTTTGTTGTAACGGACAAGTGGTGTCTTCTCAAAATGGAATCAAAAATTGTATTGAAAATATTAAAGTTAAAAATCCATTGTCAACCCCATGAAATTTGTAAATAAAAAATTAGTTTTGTGTTTAATTTTCTCATTGTTTTTTGTAACCGGATTTTTGGCGTTTAATAGTTTGGTCCACGCTCAAGCTTCCAATTTGGATGTTGGTTTGAAAGAAGCCGCGGCGACCGGTCTGCCGACTACTGATATTCGTACAATTGTTGCCAAAATCATCAAAGCCGCTCTGGGACTATTGGGGATAGTAGCTTTGTGTCTGATTTTGTATGCTGGTTATTTATGGATGACGGCCGGTGGTGATGATGAAAAAGTCGCTACATCAAAAAAGATATTGATTAATGCCACGATTGGTTTGGTTATTATTTTATCCGCTTATGCCATCGTGAGTTTTGTAATGAATAAATTAGTGGAGGCAACCACGGGAAATGTTTCTAGTGCATTGTGTGAAGCGCAAAAAGCTAATGGTGGGGCTAGTTGTGGTGGAGATTGTCCATCTTGTTTTTCATCGTGTGCGTATGACAATTGCGCTTCCGGGCAGTTCGCGATTGTTCAAATGCCGGCAACGGGAAATGTTTGTGTGCAAAATGTGGCACCGGTAATTGTTTTTAATCTGGATGTGGATGTGGACTCTTTGAAAGATAGAATCGTTGTAGAAAACGCCTCTACCTCTGTGCCGGTGGTTGGTGAATGGTCGATACAGACCAGTCATCATCATATCGCATATTTCAAACCGACCAACGGAGTTTGTCCTACTCCAGACACCGGCAAAGATTGTTTTGCCGCGTCTACCACTTATAAAATAAAAATAAAAGATGGAGGCAAAGGAATTCAAAGCGCCGGTGGAAAAGACCTGAATTGTATTTTCAGTACCGGAAAATGCGCCGATGTAAATTTTACTTCCGGTGACGGAGTGGATAGAAAAAATCCGGTTATTAATATTTTATATCCAAAAAATTCCGATACCAATTTAAAACAAGGGGATAATATCAGTGTAAAAGTTCATTTTGAAGATGATGGCGGTTTGCAAAATATAGTTTTGAATTCCGATGGCATGTTGGTTGATAGTGTTCCATTTAGCGGATGTAAAAAATCTGATACCGCCACGATTATTTGGCCTACCAACAAATTAAATATCGGCGAGCATTCTCTAAAAGCTATTGGTTTGGATTGGGCGGCCAATAGTAATGAGGACAATTCTACGGTTGTTTTAAAACCGAAGCACTGTTTTGATTTGACTCTTGATCCGGGAGAGAAATTTATTGATTGTGGTGGGGAGTGCGGGGTTTGTTCCGGAGATAAATGCACAAAAGATGTCGATTGTTACAGTGGGTTTTGTCAAAAACAAAATGCCGGTGATTCGGAAGGTACTTGTGTAGAAAAAACTTATATCACCGACTTTTCTCCATCTAGCGCTGCCGTCGGTGATTATATTTCAATTTTTGGTAAAAATTTCGGTGGCACAAAAGGGCATGTTTATTTTGCCAAAGTCCCAAATCCGGATGTAAAACAACCAACCGATTGGGTCGAGGCTCAAGTGGTAAATTGTGGCGCCAGCTTCAATAATTGGAGTGATAACCAAATTATTGTTTTGGTTCCGGAAAATATAATCAGCGGTAAAATTGCGGTATTTAGTCCAAATGCTATCGGTTCAGATGTTTTTAATATTAAATATTTTGATACCACCGGCGATGGTTTTAAAAAAGTTTCCAATTTTACTTTAACAAATATTTCTCATCCGGGTATTTGCGGATTAAATCCAAACAACGGATCGGTCGGTACCAGCATAACAGTGAAAGGTAAAAATTTTGGCGCTTTTGATGTCGTAAAAAGTTTTGTTACTTTCAGTGATAAAACAAAAACCAAAATCGAAGGTTGGGCTGATGATACTATATTATCTGTAGCGCCAACTTCTTTGGGCAATGGCAATTATGGGGTGAAGGTGACCAACAGCAATAATCAAACTAGCAATTCGGTTCTGTTCACTATTTCCGGATCAAACCAAGACGCTCCATTAATTTCTGAAATTTCTGCTCCGGCTATTACTACTATCGGTGATTATCTCACCATTACCGGCAAAAATTTCGGTAATCAAATCGGCAGTGTCTGGTTCAAACTCAATGGCGCGGCCGCCCCTGACGGTGTATTCAATTTTCCAGTTGCTTGTAAAAATTCATTTTGGAAAGATAATCAAATAGTGGTGAAAGTTCCACCGGGATTAGATACAAACAGCAAAAGATATACCATTCAAGTTTACAATTCAGTCAGTGAATTGGGCAGTGTTTTGGATGATAATAAATTTGTCATGATAAATACCGGTGATCCAAGTCCGGGAATTTGTAAAATTTCTCCGGTATCCGGAGCGGTGCCGTTTGTTTTTCCAAACACAGTCACAGTATCCGGTGAATATTTGGACAAAGTCACCAAATTTTATTTTTGGAAAACCGGCGGTGCATCCAATGATATTCTCAACACTCTCATCGGCAACAGTGTTACAAATGTTAGCGCGCAATCCTTTTCATCGGTGCCAAATGATAAAAATATTACCTCCGGTTTGGTATTTGCTTATCGTGGATCAGACAAAAAACAAAGTAATGGTTTATTATTTTCTACCAGTGATTGTACCAAAAATGACTGTGTTTCCAATAGTGATAAATGCTGTAAAACAGGCGATGAAGCCGGCATGTGCAAACCAAAAGGGGAGTTATGTAAAGGAGAGTTTAAATCCAGCGGTTTTGTTTGGATGTTTTCTACCAAGGAAATTGTTCCACCACCACAAGTAATAGAGCGTTGTGATCACAACACTGAATTGGGCAAAAATTTACCTTCACCATCTCCTTCAACCAAGTGGAATGAAGGTGGTAGTAATGATGCCAGCAAAGTTTGTCAAACTGCATTGGTGACAGTTGAATTTAGCGCGGATTTAAACCCAGCCACTGTCAACAATAATTCAGTTACTATTAATGCCTGTGAAAGTATCGATGTCGACGGTGTGTGTCAGAAGGCAAAAAATATTTTGTTAACCGATGATAGTTATAAATTAAATTCTGCGGCTGTTGACGCGTCTCAAAATGCGCGTCCTTATTTGTTAATAAAATCTCAGGATGGAAAATGGGCGTCAAGCACACTTTTTCAAGTTGTTTTGAAGGATAGTATTTCTTCAGTACCGGATAAAAAAGGACAATCGGTAAAGTTGGTAGCCTCCAATCCATGTGGTGTTGGAACAGCCTATTGTTTTTCTTTTAAAACCGGAATTGGTGATTGTGCTTTGAAAAAAGTAGTCGTTACTCCAAATGAATTTTGGGCAAAAATTCTTGAATCTCCAATGCGTTACCACTCAACCGGTGGAGATGTGTTTGATATTTTTTATAAAGGCAATGGTCTAAGTACTCAATATTGCACCATGATGGATGTATCCGGTTTTGATTGGAAATGGGTTGTGGATAATAAAAATGCCGGAAAAATTTACGCGACCATCGATGGAGCAGGTGATAAAATAAACACTCAAGTAAATACTTTGGGCAATACTGTAGGTGTAGGTGTGGCCAATGATAGCGTCGATGTAAAAGCGACCGCCTCCACTTCTTCTGTTGATAAAATTTTTGTTAGTAAAACCGGCAGTAGCCCATTAACCATTGATTTATCCAATCCGGAAGTAGTGGATTATTGGCCAAATTGTTTGGAAGCCTGTACCAATGCATCCGTTGGCGCCAAATTTAATATTACAATGTCCAACCACAATGTTACCAAAGATTCTCCGGCAATAAAATTAGTTCAGTGTAATGATGAAAATTGTTTTAGTACCAGTGAGCCGGTTGCTTTGGATAGTTCTTTTGATGAAGCATCCGGTCATACAATTTTAAAAATCGCCAACGACAAAGGTTCTGAAAGTTTGAAACCAAACACTCTGTATCAAGTAATGTTGTCATCGGTCAGCGCTTCCGGAGTGGATAATGGCGCTCAACTGTGGTCTGTAGCTTTTTCGAATGATCCGGAAAGTTTTTCCAAACCATACAATAAAATATTTACCTGGAGATTTAGAACAAAAAAAGAAGCTTGTAAAGTTGATCATGTTTCGATTTTGCCAAAGGTATTTACCGCCAAAAAATTAAAAGATTTGGCTATATTTCAAGCTCAGCCTTTTGCCGCTCCGGATGCTTGTAGTGTGACCGGACAAAAATTAAACCCTTGGAATCAAAATTGGAGTTGGTCATCTTCAGATGTCGGTGTGGCTACAGTACAATCATTTAAAACAAAAGGATCGTCAGCATTTTGTACTGCCAACTGTATTTTGAAAGGCAGTACTGTTCCATCCGGACAGGGAAGCGCGGCATATCCGGTTTGTGGGAATGGAAAAGTAGAAGCCGGCGAAGATTGTGATCCACCTTTGAAACTAAAAGGCTGTGGTTTGAATTGTAGATTTATTGGCAATCCAAATGCCACCACTACGATTAGTAAAGTTGATGTGGGATTGTGTGGTGATGGTTTTGTTACACAAGAAAAAGGTGAAGCCTGTGATATCAATGATCCAAAAAGCAAAGAAGGTTGCAATACTTTTTGTTTGCACACTGGTTCAAAAATGCAAACCGCTGCCAAAGAGGTCAGTGCTTCGATTTGTGGCAATGGTATGATTGGTAGTGGTGAAGATTGTGATGTTGGAGTGTCAGCGGATCAAAATGTTTCCACTTCATCGATACTTTGTTCGGCTCAATGTTTGCATTTGGGAACTAGATTGTCTTCGCAATGGTGTTTTGCCAATGACGCCAAAATAGCTCCGGCTTTTGGAGGTTTTGAACAAAAAGATTACAATTTTTTCTGCAGTCAATCATACAGTCAATGTGGTGATGGGGTCACCAGTCCAGACGAAGATGTGGGTTGTGAAACAACAAACGGTATCCCCAATGGCAAGCACAGTGATTGGTGTAATGATCGATGTTTGGTAGCGAACAAAAGTAATTTTGACCAAAATTTAACCAATCCGGACACAACCTGTTCTGCCAACAAAGAAGGTTGTGATGAAAATGCGCAACATGTCGGATCGTCTTTGATGTATAGTAAACCATCAGTTTGTGGTGACGGTGTCGTCGGTGTTGGTGAGGATGAGATTTGCGAAACAGATAAATATTTGACTAATATTTGGCACAAAGATTTGGTTGATCCTTGGGTGTTGGCCATTGGTCAAGCTGGATCGGTGGGAAATATTGTGAGTTCTACATTATCCGCTCAAGTAAGTGATATTAAAGGCGCGATAACTGATAAAAATGTCAGTGGAATTGGTAAATACCAAGTTTTGTGTGGTTATAAAACCGATGAGCAATGTCAAGAAGCCTACAAAGGCGATAAAAATGTCGGAGTAGGGCTGAATTCTTGTTGTTATTTCAAATCAAAATTAATTGATGTGTATCCGGGTAATACCAGTACTGATCCAGGTAAATTTGCCACAAATGTTTGTATCAATACTTTTATTTCAGCTAGCTTTGATAGTATTATTGATCCGGCCACTTTACCGGGTAATTTTGTCATCGCTCGCAGTGCGGCTTCCCCATGTTCTGGCGGTCTAGAAGATGTCCATGAGACTACTTCATTTTTAGCTTCGTCTGATTCTTTGTTGCCATGGTATCAAAACATTTGGAATAAAATAATCATTACCATTAAAAGTATTTTTGGCAACAAAGTTACTGCCAACACTTGGTGTGCCGGCGCGGATATTGGTGGAGTAGAGGTAGTAAGAGATGATACTGGTGGCTCACAAGTTTTGTTTAGTCTAAATAATCCCTTAGCTCCTTCGACCGAATACGTGGTGATTTTGAAAAAAGGAATAAAAAATATTCAAGGGGTAAGTATTGAAAGCAAATCGGACGGTAAGGCGGTTGGTTGGAGGTTTAAAACCGGAAAAACAATTTGTGCTATTTCTGACGTGTCGATTGATCCGGATCAATATTATTTTTCTGTTCCAAATGCCGATGCCAGTTTGGTCGCCAAAGGTGTTACTGAAAACCTTCAGTTGATTCAACCGGTATCAGGATATAGTTGGGAATACCAGTGGGGTCCAAAAAATAATCCTTATGTATTAATTTCCGGCGCTACTTCTTCCGTTAATATTATTACTTCACAAAATAACAATGGTGAAGTGGATGTGCATGCCGCCGCCAATCTAACCGAAAATACATATACTCCACAAACCGGATTGGTTGGTACGGGAAAATCTCATATCATTGTATTTTTATGCGAAAATCCTTGGCCACCAAAACAGGCGATTGTTCAAGGTCAAACCAAACCAACTATTATTTTCCCATATGAAGATAAAGTGGGAAATAACGATGGTTTTGATTTAGATAAAAATATTTTTGATAGCACAGAAATACCAGCCGCCAATGTTGGTAAAGGCTACTTCAATTTTAGTACTTATTATTGCGCGGATAATGGTGATCATGGTTATACAGATGATCTGCCATACTTGCGACCGGTTGTTCAGACAGGGGATACAGTAGCCACAAAATCCGGAGTGTGCGATCTTGACGGTCTCCACTGTAATTCTGATACTGATTGTAAAGATTTTTATAAGTTTTCTTCAGGCGATGGAAAAAGCTTTTTCTCGTCTAGTTATTACGCTGTTACCTGCGCGTATTATGATTCAGATAAACTGGATAATGTTTTTTATGTAGATAGTAATAAAAATCCAATGTATTGCAGTGGTTGGAGTTGTCCTGATTCCGGTTCAGCTGATTATCTGGCTTGGAAAAATAGTCATGATAGTGCCTCTTGTCTGGGAACAAATGGTAGCCAAACCAAACAGACATGCACAAAGAGCGCTGTCAGTTTTTTCCAAGATAGCGAAGTTTTCAAACGCTTTATTTTCACTAATAATAAAAATAATGATGCGATTGGTATTCAAGTTTTATCCAACAAGGCACATTTGTCACCTAGTGATTGGTTTACCAAGGCCAAAGGTTTTGCTCCGACAGTGCAGAACCTTCCACCTATCGATGGATATCCGGCCATATCCGACGGTAGTAATATTTATGTAAATGCTTTAAATTTTGATTCAACCGGTCTTATTGGTCACGGTAATTTGGAAACCAATATTTATTTGTTTAGTATCAATGAAAATGCCGCCCCTGAAACTAGAAAAGTATTTGAAAATTTGATAAAGAATTTGAAATTTAATATCAATTTGACCAACTACGGATATTGTGGCAAAGATATGAAAAATCCGGGGGATACTACTGTGTGTATTTCAGATTTTGATTGCGCAAACGGTGAAGTGTGTTCGGTACAAAAAGATAAAATAAAAAGAAACTTCTCGCGTATTCAGGATATGAGCACTATCGAAAAAGATTTGCTTGATTATAGTAGTGGGCACGGCAATACATATCCGGATCTCAAAGTGGGATCATATTTATCCGGACAAACCGTTAGTACCTGGCCATCTTGGTCAACACTGACTGGTACGGCAATACCAGCTGATCCGATAAACAAACTCGGTGTTGCTGGTACTTGCGCGTCTTCCACCGGAATTTTCTGTATCGATGATAAAACTTGTCAAACAAAAACCGGCTCACAGACTGAGACTTGTGTATTGCACGCTCCGGATACCGGTTGGAGCACCGCTGACAAGCGATTTAGTTTTGCGTGTGCCAACAATTCTTTAGCCTATCGTTATTTTGCCACTTCTACTGATCCAAAAACTCCGGGTTATTTAGTAAAATTACGCATGGAAGATTCGGGATTGGTGATAGACAATCTGGGAAATCTAGTGAAAGATTTGATCACCAAACCTGCTTACTTTAATATTTTGGATACCAGTGGCAATGGTATTTGTAACCAAAATAATGAAATTTCCACGATGAATCAAGGAACATGCGGTGATGGAAAAGTAAATTTAAACAAAGGAGAAGAATGTGATCCAAAAGGTAGTGTGGTGTGGAATCAGGCTGATTGTGTTGGGGGAAGTTTTGCAGATGATTTGAAGGGAGATATTTGTTCCAGTGATTGTAAATGGTCAAAAAATGCAACGACTACAAAATGTGGCATATTATCCAAATGTGGAAATGGCAAAGTTGAAGTGGGGGAAACTTGTGATGAGGGTGCGTTGAATGGAAAATATAATCATTGTAATCCAACTTGTAGTGGTTTGTCTTCTAGCTGCGGAAATGGAGATGTTGATACAAAAGGCAATGAAGTTTGTGATACGAATTTTGATTTTTACAAAGCCGGAAAAGATAAGGATCTTGGTTGGTGTGCCAGTGGTGTTGTAGGAGCAAAGCCATGTAATGTTGATGACGATTGCAAAATACAACAAAATCTTTGGGGTAGTTTCAAAGATAACGCGTTGGTTGGAATTGTAGGAAAATGTATTCAAGTTTCATTCAACAACAGTCGTTATGGTTTAACACCAACTACATCTTGTAATTTAGATTGTCAAGCACACGGTCCATATTGTGGTGATGCTATTGTACAAAAAGATTTTGGTGAAGAATGTGATGGAAACAAAGTTGATACGATTAGCGGTGTGACATGCAATAGAGTGTGTGGTTCTGGTTGTCGTTGGGTATACAATTCGGTTACCACCTCCCCAATATTATATTTTAATTTTGATGATGTAATTACATATCATGCTGGGTGGCCGAAATACGAGACAGGCAACATTGGTGGTTTAAGTTATATTTTAAATAAAGGGCAGGCCAAATCAGGTATATCCTTATTAAATTCAGCTTATTGCTCTGGTGTTGCCAACACCGGTTGCCCGACCCCAATCTCGTCATTTAATGGAGATAAAAACCAAGCGATGCATTTCAACGGCATATCAAATTATTTTACTATTGATCATAGTGCAAGTTTTGATGTAAACGAACTAACTTTCGCTACTTGGATAAATGTGGATGGGGATAGTAGTGACGGATATCATGCGGTTATAAGCAAACAAGAGGGTAAAGCTATTAGTAACAATCGTGATTATAATTTTTACATTGTTAAAAGTGGAAATAAAATAAATCTTTTACATTTTTATTCTGGACCGCCACCAGGATCCAAAACTGACAATATTTTTGGTATTAGTTCTGTTCCGGTAGATTTGTCAGTCGGTGTGTGGTATTTTGTTGCGGTTACGGTTGACGCGCAACGTCAAGTTAAATATTATGTAGATGGGCAATATAAAGGAACGGGAGTTGTCAATGGTAGTACAAAATTAAAAGCGGACAATAATTATCCAATTTGGATTGGGCGGGCTGACAATTGGTTCAAAGGTAGTATGGATGAAATGCATCTGTTTGGTCGCACTTTAACCGCTGGTGAAATCACAGATTTGTATAACAATGGTGAAAATTTTTGTCAGGCAAAAATAGCTACAGCCGAAGAAGTAAAACCAACAACTGAGACAGGTTGTGGAAATGGCAAAATAGAAACCGGTGAAGCTTGTGATAATGGAAATAAAAATGGTGTGGCTTGTACATCAGGATATAATAAGCCGTGCGTTTATTGTTCTTGGGATTGTAAAAATAATATTTCCGTTGATGCTTCAGGATATTGTGGCGATGGAGTGATAAATGGTACAGAAAAATGTGAGGTGAGTGGCAATTCTTTGTATTCCAGCGTAACTAGTACATATATTACAAATGATTGGTGGAATAAATTAGTTTTAGAAAAACATCCAGATCAAAATGGTTATATAGTTTTACCTTGTGATCAAGAATACAATTTGCATTTGAATTCTGGTAGCTTACAATTTTATAAGGACAAAACTTGGACCAATCTCACAACTCAGATCGGCATCAAAACTTGTATTAATAATTGTAGTAGTATCAGCAATAAATGTGTTGAGTGTGGTTTAAAAACCGGCGGATCACCAATATCTGGCGCGTTAATAAATGTGTTGGAACCATTATCAAACAATCCGCTTTTATCTAACAATAGTGAGGATGGTGACGTTGGATTGCTGTATGTCAGCACTACACAGTCGTTGTCTTCTATTGGAGATACAACGGGCGTAGCGTTTTTCTCGTATAAGTTAAATGACAACATTTTTGATTATAAACTACACCCTTATCTAGGTGATCAGTCTGTGGTTGCTAGTATAAATAGTGATCCGGTTTGTTCTGATAAGTCTCAAAGTAAAATTTACCGCCTAGCAATTAATTCCGATTTTGCCACCGAGCATATGATAGATTTTCCGGTTTTTGGCACTACTACTCCGGATAAATATAATCTGCTGTTGTCGCCGGTAATTTTCGACGATACTAGGCCACAGGATGTGCGTGTAGTGGTTAGCTGGGTTGGAGATGTTGGATTTAATACTGGTTTTCTTGTGCCAGGTGGTGTTAATTCGCAAACTGGTATCATCACTTCGTTGGAAGATAATTCACCTGCTATCAATATTTCTACCGGGATCAATTATTATACAGCCCCAAATATCAATCCGTTGGCTAGTATTTGGTACCACGGTTTTAAAAATACCAACACCTCTAATGTAAAATCCTTCACTATCGACACTTCAAAAATGGTTACCTCATCTTATGCTTTTTATATAAAAACAGCAGACACGATGAAAAATCTCAAAAATTCGGCAAAATTAAAAGTGGAAGTATATGTGCCGGAGAGCGATGATAATCTTAGACATTTTGCTCGTCCTGCGAAAACTTATTATTTAAATCAAGCTATACCTTCAGATAATGATGCGGCGCAGTTTTGGCATGTGTTCAATATTAAAAAAGCGCCAGATAGTGTTGTTGCTAAAATACCAAATAGAATCGGAGAAATAAATATGATCCGTAGTTTTATTAAAATGAATTACGCGCCATAGACTTTATGAATAATAAAAAATATATTATAATTATAGTAGTGGTAGTGGTTTTAGTGGGAGTTGTATTTTTGATATTTAGAAAAAAAATCAATTTACCGCAAAAAAATACCACTACTCCAACTGAACAGGCGGCTGTAAAGTTGGATGAAGCCAAAAAGGACGTAGAAATCATGAAATCGTTGGATGTTTCTCTAGATAAAGCCAGACAGACGGACAAAGATTTAGACGGATTGTCAGATGAAGAAGAAAAAAAACTTGGCACCAATCCGAATAATTCAGATACCGATGGCGACGGGCTCATGGATAGTGACGAGGTGAAATTTTATCACACCGACCCACTCAAAGCAGATACCGATGGTGATGGGTATAAAGATGGATATGAAGTAGAGCGCGGATATAGTCCAACCGGTTCGGGAAAATTAAAAAAATAAAATAATTTTTTAAAATAAATATATGTTTGATGATCAAGTAACAAAAACAAATCCACCGACAAATTTGCCTACTGAGCCTGATGATATGTTCGCCGGCGTTGAAAAAGAAGGCGCCGAATTAAATCCGGTTGAAAAAACTCCAGATGCTCTTGGTGCTGGTTTGTTAAAGAAAAAAGATGCTGTCACGCCAAATATTTCCACCGCTCCATCGGTCGCGCCTTCGCTATATGAGGTAAAACAGCCTGTCCTTGGAAAAGTTTTATTATTTTTCTTTATAGCCATAATTTTGGGGGCGGTCGGATTCGGCGGTTGGTATGCTTATGGTAAATTTATTAAAGTCAAACCAGTTGTAACACCTGTGGTTGTACCAACTACTACCGAGCAACAGCCGGTTGTAGAAACTCCGTCGGTAATAGTGCCGGTTGAAGAAAATATCGCAACTACTACCGCACCAACTTCCAGTGACGTTACCGCCAAAATGAACAATGATAAAATTTTATTTGGTGAGTCGGTAGATAGTGATAAAGACGGACTGGATGATGTGCGTGAAAAAGAATTGGGAACTGATCCATACAATGCCGATACCGACAAAGACGGTCTGAGTGATGGTGATGAAGTGATTATTTGGAAAACAAATCCATTGAACCCTGATACTGATGGGGATAGTTATCCGGATGGTCAAGAAGTGCGCAATGCCTACAACCCACTGGGTCCGGGCAAACTTTTCAACATGCCGTCCGGTGTTAGTACATCTACGATCAAGGTGAGTACGTCTACCAAAACAACACTTCCTAAAACTACAACTAGTGTAAAAAATAAAAAATAATTTATGTTCGGTAAGCCAGAGCAAAAAAAACAAACTCTACCGGATGTAAAAATAACCAAGATGCCGGATGATTTTTATGCCGGTACTAATCCGATTGTAAAATTTAAAAATGTAGAAAAGGTAATCAAACAGACTCAAACAGTCAAGTCGGTTTTGTCATCGGCGGATAAAAAACTTTTGGATCAAAAGACGTCTACCGGTGCCGGTAATAAATTGCATCCAATAAATTTGTTTACGAATTGGAAATTTTTAATTGTCGCCGGTTTAGGGATTTTAATAGTTGGCGTGGCGATAATCAGTTTTTATTATTGGTGGCAATATCGTAAGACGGTAACCCCCGAACCAATTCAGCCGGTGGTTACCGAACCGGTCGTCACACCGCCTGCAGAACAGGAAATTTCACCAACTTCAACTGTTGAGCCCGAACCAGTCGCTACTCTTCCAACTGTTTCCACAGAGGTAAAATTAGATTTTCCCTCATTTCTGTTGGGTGATAGTGTTGATACCGACAAAGATGATATAACCGATGTGGCCGAAGAATTATTTGGTACTGATCCCGCTATACCGGATAGCGATAATGACAAATTTACCGATGGTCATGAAGTTTTTTATTTATACAATCCGGCTGGCAAAGAACCGATGAGTTTGGTGGGTTCAGGTTTGGTAAATGTTTATGCCAATCCGGTGTTTTTGTATAAAATATATTATCCAAAAAGTTGGGCGGTGGGTATTGTGGATGTTGGCAATAAAGATGTTTTGTTTAGTACTTTGACTGGTGAGAATATCGAAGTTAGAGCTATGGATATGAATGCAGGAGAAAGCTTCAACGATTGGTTTGCTCGCAATGCCAGTGGCGAACAGTTGGCGGATTATCTGCCGTTTGAATCAGTATTTAAAGAGACTGGATTTGCCCGTAAAGATAATTTGGTATATTTCTTTCCAAAAGGAAATCAAGTTTTTGCGATTCTTTATCACACCACCGACTCAAATGTGGTGAATTATCATATGGTAATCAAAATGTTGGCGCGTAGTTTCCAATTTGGAAGTGCTACTGAAGTGCCGGCTCGTACTGTTGAAGAAAGCGCCACGACTACATTATGATCAAGATTAACTACAATTCCAATATTAAAAATAAGTATTCCGAGAAAGATTTACAAAAAATTACCAAGTTAGTGTCCAAAAAAGAAAAGAAAGTTGATGGAGTGGTGGAAGTAAATATGATTGATGACAAAGAAATGATTGATTTGAATTTTCATTATCGCGGTAAAAAAAATCCAACCGATGTCTTGTCGTTTGCATGGAAAGAGGATAAAAAAATAAAATCCCAATTGCTTGGACAAATTTATATTTGTTATCCGCAGATCAAGCGTCAGGCCAAAGAGTATGAAGTAAAAGAAAACGAAGAGTTGGCTCGGATGTTGATTCACGGACTATTGCATTTGGCCGGTCATGATCATATAAAAAAAGTAATGGCAAAAAAAATGTTTAAAATTCAAGAGGGGATAATTAAAGAATTGGGTTATGTCAGTCAAAAGTTTATTTAACAGTTTTTCGTCCGCCTTTGCCGGTTTAAAACACACTTTTAAACACGAGCAAAATTTTCGTTTGCAAATTTTAATGGCGATTGTAGTTTTGATTGCTTCGGCAATTTTTCCTCTAAAAGCTTGGGAAATTATTTTGGTTATTTTATTATTGGTGGCGGTGTTGGCGATGGAATTATTAAATACCGCGCTGGAATATTTTACTGATTTATTAAAACCGCGTTTGCATCATTATGTATTAGTAATCAAAGACACTATGGCAGCCGCTGTTTTGATCACATCGCTTGGAGCATTGATAATCGGATTGATAATATTCATACCCCACTTTATTAGATTGATAAAATAGTGTATAATAGGAGTTCGTAAAATATTTGATTATGGCCAAAGCCAAAAACAATTTAATTGCCGGGTTGGATATCGGGTCTAGTATGGTGCGTATGGCAGTTGGTCAGCTGGTTTACAACGGCCATGATGATTTACAGCCGGATATGCAGATTTTGGGGGCAGCCGAGGTAGTAGCCGAGGGGATGCACAAGGGCGCGATTAGTAGTATTGAAGATGTAGTGTCATCAGTATCGTCATGTTTGGAAAAAATGGAACGCACAGTGGGTATGCCGATAGATACTGTTTGGGTGGGGGTATCGGGTTTGCATATCATGTCACAAAACAGCAAAGGAGTAGTGGCGGCTTCAAAATCTGAAAATGAAATTTCTGAAGCGGATGTTCAGCGAGCGCTAGAGGCGGCACGATCTATTTCTACGCCATTAAATTACGAAGTGCTACATGTTTTACCAAAGCGATTTTCAGTTGATGGTCAAACCGGTATCAAAGACCCGGTTGGCATGACCGGTATTCGTCTCGAAGTGGACGCCCAGATTATTTTGGGAGCATCAGCGCAAATTAAAAATTTAACAAAAGCGATTTATCGTTCCGGGTTGGAGATTGAAGATTTGGTTTTGTCGGTTTTGGCGACCAGCGAAGCGGCTTTGACCAACCGTCAAAAAGATTTGGGAGTAGCGATAGTTGACCTTGGATCCGCGACCACCAGTTTGGCGATATATGAAGAAGGGGAGATATTGCATTCGACGATTTTGCCGATTGGCTCTGAACACATTACCAATGATATCGCTATCGGTCTGCGAATTCCAATCGAGGTAGCCGAACGTGTAAAGGTAGAACACGGTGATTGTTTTGCCAACACTGTGTCCAAAAAAGACGAAATTGATTTGTATGAATTGGGCAACGGAGAACACGAATTGATCAAGAGAAAATATTTAAGCGAAATCATCGAAGCGCGCGTCGAAGAAATCATGCAAAAAATAGATGGCGAATTACGAAAAGTACAACGTAGTGGCATGCTTCCGGCCGGAGTAGTGTTTACCGGTGGCGGGGCGAAACTGCCCGGTTTGATTGAAGCGGCAAAAAAGTATTTACGTTTACCGGCCACTCTTGGTTACCCGTTGAATTTTATTAGTGCTACCGACAAGATCAATGATTTGTCTTTTGTAAATGTGGTTGGTTTGGTAAAATGGGGCAGTATGATGTCTCAAGGTAGTAAAAAAACAAAGAGCGCAGGCGTGTTGGGTGGAATCAAAAAAATGGGCGGTTCCGCGACAGCTGTAAAAGATTGGTTCAAAGCCTTATTACCTTAATTGTTCACATTGAATACAAATTTGTTTCTTGACATCTACAGTCGCCTCGTATAAACTAAATAGCGGATAACCTCCACTATTTTTATTTTTAGAGGTTGAATACAAAAATTATTCACACTAACATTCTTTATGCCCCAAGTTAAACCGGAAATGGAAACCTTTGCAAAAATTAAAGTCGTTGGAGTTGGGGGCTCTGGTGGTTCGGCTGTCAATCGTATGGTGGCGGCCAAAATTCGTGGTGTGGATTTTGTGGTATTAAATACCGATGTGCAGGCTTTGCATCACAATTCTGCTCCTCAGAAATTACATATTGGCAAAAGTGTTACTCGTGGTTTGGGGGCTGGAATGGATCCGGAAGTTGGTAGAAAAGCGGCCGAGGAATCGCAAAATGAAATTCGAGATATTCTCAAAGATAGCGACATGGTGTTTATCACCTGTGGCTTGGGTGGTGGCACCGGATCTGGTGCTAGTGCGGTAGTAGCGGAAGTAGCCAAAGAGTTGGGCGCATTGACCGTCGCAGTAGTTACAAAACCATTTGGATTTGAAGGTCCAAAACGTCGCGATATTGCAGACACTTCTTGGGAAAAATTGGCGCGCAATGTCGATGCTATTATTACTATTCCAAACGATCGTATTTTACAAGTCATTGATAAAAAAACTACTTTACTTGAAGCGTTCAAAATTGTTGATGATGTTTTGCGTCAAGGTGTTCAAGGAATTTCTGAAATTATCACTACACCATCACTGATCAACGTTGACTTTGCCGATGTCAAAACTATTATGCAAAACACCGGTTCGGCTTTGATGGGCATTGGTACCGGTACCGGAGATAATAGAGCGATTGATGCCGCCAAGATGGCCATTTCCAGTCCGTTGTTGGAGCTGTCGATCGATGGTGCTCATGGAATCTTGTTTACTATTACCGGCGGTGCTGATTTGGCAATGAGTGAAGTTAGTGAAGCGGCCAAGATTATTACCAGCTCAGCCGCTGAAGATGCCAAAGTTATTTTTGGCGCGACTATCGATGAAACTCTGACCGGTAGTGTTCGTATTACAGTAATCGCCAGTGGGTTTGATGATCGTCAAGCTAGTTTGATCAATAATAGCGACGAAGAAAGCACTTCATTTTTTGGCGCTAGCAAATTTGGTAATACCAATTTTTTGCGTCGAGCCCAAAAAGAGGAAGAAGAAGAGGAAAAGAAGTTTAAGCAATTTACTCAAAAACCGGTTGCACCGACTCCGCCCCCAACCAGTTATGTTTTACCAAAAGAAGAAGTCAGACCAGCGCCGATATCCGCTCCAAAAACCAAAGCAGACGATGAATTGGAAATTCCGGCTTTTATTCGTAAAAAAATGGGTATTTAACTATTTTTGTCATCCCCGCGAAAGCGGGGATCTAACAAGTCTGTTTCCATATCCCGACTTAGTCGGGATTGTTTTTTAAAAGGAAAAATGGTATTATTATTTGGTAAAGTTTGTAGTTTATATGAGATGTCCAGTTTGTAATCACAAGAATACCAGTGTAGTAGATACTCGTTCTGCGGAAAATGATCTGGCTACTCGTCGGCGTCGTGAATGTGACAAGTGTCATTATCGATTTTCTACCATTGAAGAAAATGAATTATTGGATTTGATAGTAGTAAAACGCGATGGTCGTCGTGAAGCGTATATGCGTGATAAATTGGAAAATGGTATCAAAAGATCATTGACCAAACGATCATTTACACAAGAAAATTTTCATCAGCTTTTACACGGGATTGAGCGTGATATCCAAAAAAAGAAAAAACACGAAATCAGCAGTGGCGAGCTGGGTGAAATTGTGATGAAAAATTTACGCGGATTTGATAAAGTCGCCTACATTCGTTTTGCCAGTATTTATCGGGATTTCAAAGATGTTAAAAATTTTGAAAATGAATTAAAGCGTTTAAGCAAATAATATGTTTAGACATAAAAATACGACCGACCCAAAAGAGGAAAACAAAACCATTTCCACTTCTACCGAGGAGAAAAAACTCACTCCAAAAACTGACACCGAAACCATCAAAGAGTTGTTGGAGAAAAATTTAAAATGGTCGCAAATAATCTACGAACAAAATCGTAAAATAAACAACAAATTGATGTGGTCGGCGATTGCCAATTGGTTTCGAATTTTGATTATTGTAATACCGTTAGTTTTGGCAATTTGGTTTTTGCCACCACTGATCAAAGATTTGCAAAATACTTATGGCGGTTTGTTGGGTGGCAAGACTACGACTGATACCAATAATACCAACAATTCCAATTCGATTGATCAACTATTAAAAATTTTACCACTTGATCCGGCCAAACAAGAACAGCTAAAAGTGTTATTAAAATAATTTTATGCACAAACACACCAAAATTGTCGCTACTATCGGTCCGGCTTGCGAAGACAAAGAGATTTTGAAACAAATGGTTCATGCCGGTATGAATTGCGCTCGTTTAAATTTTTCTCACGGCAATTATGACGAGTTTACAAAAATTTATAACAATATTCGAGAGTTGGAAAAAGAAATGGATGAACCGATTATTATTTTACAAGACTTGCAAGGTCCAAAAATTAGAATAGGAGAAATGCCGGAAGCGGGCGTGGAGATAACAGATGATCAAGAAATTATTTTTGATACCAAGATTGATAAATACAAAAAAGACGCCATTCCTTTTAATCATCCGGAATTGTATAATTTTTTGAAACCGGGGGATAGATTGCTTATCAATGACGGGCGTTGTGAAACCAAAATTGACAAACTAGCCGATGGTAAAATATTTGCCAAAGTAGTTGAAGGTGGTTTGTTGACTTCTCACAAAGGAGTGAATTTGCCTGACAGTAATATTTCTTTATCTTCATTGACCATCAAAGACAAAGAGGATTTACTTTTTGGTGTAAAGATGGGAGTGGATATGGTAGCGATATCATTTGTAAATCGCGCCGAAGATATTTTGGATACCCGTTTTTTGATTAAAGAATACGAAGACAAGTTGGGTTTGAAATCAGAACATCCGATTCAAATTATTGCCAAAATCGAACGTCCGCAAGCTGTCGAAAATATTGAATCAATTTTGGCCGCCGCCGATGGTGTAATGGTGGCTCGTGGTGATTTGGGAGTGGAGATTCGAGCGGCCGAAGTACCTTTGGTGCAAAAAAGAATTATCGAAGCGGCCAATAAAGCCGCCAAGCCGGTGATTGTGGCGACCCAGATGCTTGATTCTATGAGCTCCAGCCGTCGTCCTACGCGCGCTGAGGTGTCTGATGTGGCCAACGCGGTTATTGATCATGCCGATGCGGTGATGCTCTCCAATGAAACATCGGTCGGTGAACACCCAATATTGGTAGTGGAAACTATGGCGGATATTATCGCTACGACTGAAAAATCTCACTACGATGACATGTTGATACCGATTATTAAAGAAAGCAATGTCAGTTCGGAAAATGCTATTACAAATTTATCACGAGTTTTGGCTGAAGAAGTAAAAGCCAAAGCTATTTTGGTGGCATCTATTTCTGGAGATACCGGTAGATCGATCAGTAGTGTTCGACCCAATGTTCACATTGTGGTGGCCACTACGAGTGAGCGTGTCCAACGTCAATTAAATTTATCTTGGGGAGTTCGTCCGTTCATTTTGCATCCTTGTCGTACGATTGAGGAGTTAGTTGAAAATTCCGTCAGTTATATCAAAAAGAGACATTTGGTAAAAAAAGGAGATAAGGTGATTGTGGTGGCGGGGGAACCAGTAGGAGAGGCGGGAACGATAAATCTACTTGAAGTACGTGATGTAAAATAACAAATAAAAACTCGTTTACATTAAACGAGTTTTTTTGTTCCAATTTTTTTTTCGTAGTGATAGATAGTCTTTTCGCTTTTTTTGCCCGCGAGGGCAAAAGGATGAGCCTCGGCTC
This sequence comes from Candidatus Magasanikiibacteriota bacterium, assembly GCA_041666745.1. Classification (GTDB taxonomy): domain Bacteria; phylum Patescibacteriota; class Patescibacteriia; order Magasanikbacterales; family GWA2-37-8; genus CAIOJG01. The sequence goes on along the minus strand of JBAYGI010000003.1, from coordinate 120,091 downwards.
ATAACCCGCTCAAAGACCATCTATCGCTACTTCTGTGTTTTGTTTTTTGTATTTTTTTTGTTTATTTTATGGTTGGGTATAACGGGAAGTTTTTTGTTAGTTCTTTTACTTGGTTTTTTATGTCAGCTAGTTTTTCTTCGTTATTATAATTTAAAATCGCTTCATCTATCCAAATCGCAATTTTACACATTTCATTTTCTTTCATCCCGCGAGTGGTGAGGGCTGGTGTGCCCAGACGAATGCCTGATGGGTCAAATGGTGAGCGGGTGTCATCGGGGATCATGTTTTTATTTACTGTAATGCCGGCTTTGTCTAGGGCGATTTGGGCTTGTTTTCCGCCAATGCCTTTTATAGTTACATCAATTAACAGTAAATGATTGTCGGTGCCTCCAAAACATAATTTGTATCCCAATTTATTAAATTCTTCTTCCAATGTTTTGGCATTCTTTTTTATTTGGACAGCGTATTCTTTGAACTCAGGTAACAAAGCTTCTTTGAAAGCAACCGCTTTGGCGGCAATATTGTTTTCATGTGGACCACCTTGGAGACCCGGAAAAACTGCTTTGTCGATAGCGCTGGCAAATTTTTCTTTACACATAATCATACCACCGCGCGGACCGCGTAATGTTTTGTGGGTGGTGGTGGTAACCACATCAAAAATTGGCACTGGATTATTCATAACTCCTCCCGCAATCAGTCCGGCGATGTGAGCCACATCCGCCATAGTAATCGCGCCGACTTCATCGGCGATAGCTTTTATTTTTTCATATTCGATTTCACGAGAGTAGGCGCTGTATCCAACTAAAACAATTTTTGGTTTGTGCTCGATTGCAATTTGTCGTAAATTGTCCAAATCGATTTTTCCCTCCGCGTCAGTTTTGTAACGAATAAAATTAAAAACTTTGGCCATATAGGTTACCGGATGTCCGTGGGTCAAATGTCCGCCATGAGACAAATCCATCCCTAATATTGTGTCGCCAGGTTGCATCAACGCAAAATACACCGCAATATTGGCCGGCGCGCCGGAAAGCGGTTGAACGTTGACATGTTCAGCTCCAAACAGTTGTTTAGCGCGATCAATCGCCAATTGCTCTACCTCATCAATAAATTCACAACCACCATAATATCTTTTTCCAATATAGCCTTCAGAATATTTATTAGTCAATACAGATCCGAGCGCTTCCAAAACCGCCGGCGAAACAAAATTTTCCGAAGGAATCATTTCCAGTCCTTCTTCTTGGCGCTGTTGTTCTTTTTTAATACTGCTCAAAACATCCGGATCGAACTCACTCAAAGTATGTGTATACATAATATTGTAAAAATTAAGAAAAAAATAAATATTTTCCTGAACGAACATTGAAAATATGAGGTAAAATTTGTAGACAAACGAGGCGTGGCTGACTCTGCTGTTTGAGGAGCGTCAAGCGACGAGTTCAGAGTCAGAGCCGAGTGAGTCACAAATTTACCGAGTATTTTCACTGTGAGTGAAGGGAAATATTTATTTTTAGATCATATGTAATATTTATCGTTAGTATCTATATTACCACGCCGGTAATAGACAGGCAAATAGCGAGGTTTGTTATTTAATGTCAAACACCATATAAGTATTTTCCAACTTTGCTCCCAGTTTACGATAATAATCGCGCACCCCAACACCGGAAATTACTGCCAAGCGCGGTATTTTATTTTGTTTACAAATTTTTATTGCCGCTTGCATCAGTTTTTTACCCAGTCCGGTGTGCTGGCTGGCACCTTTTTCTTTCTGGGCTATTTCAAGTGATTGTCCGTAGATATGCAATTCGCGTATAAAGGCCGGATAGATTCCATTTTTATCGATACGTAAACGACAAAAACCCAACACTGCACTGCGTTTAGTGTTTTCAAAACTTAAAAAATATTCGGTGCCGTCACTGGATTCGTATATATCGATAAAGAATTTTATTTTTTCTTTGGACCAATCAATTGGTTTTTGATGTCCAATTTCTCGACAGCGCAAACATGAACATTTTTTACCTTCGGCGATCATTTCGGCTTGGATAACTTGACGCAAATTGGTCATCATATTTCCCGCCTTAATATGATTGGAAGGGATATCTCGAATCAAACGGGAAATTCGAACATAATATGGCACGTCTGATTTAAATTCTTTGAGAATTTTTAATAATTGTTTGTCTGAATACGGTTTGAATTTTTTTTCAGCCAACCAAGAATATAGTTCGGAATTTTCTACGACCGTGCATGGATAAATTTTAATCATGTCCGGACGAAAACGACTATCGGAAAATATTTTACGTAACATGTTGAGGTCTTTTTTGGGAGTGCTCCCCGGTAGTTGTGGCATGAGATGATAATCCAATTTAAAACCATATTTTCGTAAAAGTTTGCTGGCTTGCACGGATTCGTTTACTCCATGTCCACGTTTGGTTAATTTCAAAATATTTTCATCAGTATGTTGTATGCCCATTTCCACGCGAGTACATCCCAGATTACGCATGTCAGTAATATTTTTTTCATTGATGAAGTCGGGTCTGGTTTCCAAAGTCAAACCAATAATTCGATGTTTGGCCAGTTCGTTTTTAGCTTGAATTTTGATCATCTTTTTTCGCAGTTCTTCCAAAGACATTTTTTCGGATACGATAGTTTTTTTGGTATGATTGCAAGCCTCAAAACAACGAGCGATAAACCAGTATTGATATTTTATTGGGTAAGCGTTCCAAGTGCCACCTTTTACAATCAGTTCTATTTTGTCGGTCGGATGTCCGTTTTTTTCCAGACTATCCAAACGGCGAGCGACCTGTTCGTAAGGATCAAACTGCAAAGACAAAGCTCGAGCCGCGGCTGGTTCGTCTGATAGGTAGCTTTTGGGCATACGGGCTTCGGTAGGGCAGTAGACACACTGTCCGGGGCAAGGAAACGGTTTGGTGAGCGCCGTCACTATAGTCACCCCAGACAAAGTCCGTACGGCTCGGCGCAAAAGATTTTTTTCGAGCTGTGGACTAATCTTTATCTTGTTTTGTTTGACCAGTTTGTGATATGCTTTAAGCAGTTGGGTGGAAGTAGGGATGTAACCGGGTTTTTCGGTACGTAAAATTCGACGCTTAATACTATTGAGCGCCTCCGCGTCTTTGGGCTGTTTTTTATAACAGTCTAGGATAATTTTTTCTTCAATTGTTTGCATATGGATTCAAAGGCCATTATACACAAAACTCGCGAGGATTACAACCGCATTGCCGAACGTTTTTCAGGTACCCGTTTTGATCTCTGGGATGAGCTGAAACAGTTTAAAAAATTAATTAAAGACGGTCAAAATATTTTGGATTGGGGTTGTGGTAATGGACGGCTATTATTTTTGTTAAAAGATAAAAAAATCCAATATTTTGGGTTGGATCAAAGTGGTGAATTGTTAAAGATTGCGCGTAAAAAATGGTCGGTAGATATCGAGTCCGGTAAAGTAAATTTTTTTTCAACAGCCACACGCGATAAAAAATTTACTGACAATTTTTTCGATTTAGTTTTTATGATCGCTTCGTTCCATCATTTGCCGGATGAAAAAACTCGTCTAGATTTATTAAAAAAAGTTTACAAAGAGATGAAATCCGGCGGACAGATAATAATCACCGTTTGGAATCTGGAATCCGATTGGGCACAAAGCAAGTTAAAAAAAGATTGGCAAAAGATCGGGGATAATGATTTTATGGTTCCTTGGAAAAATAATGATGGCAAAATTGTTTCCGAGCGATACTATCACCATTTTTCAAAAGAGGAATTAAACAGTCTTCTACAAAAAACCGGTTTTAAAAAGATCAATTTGTTCTATGATGATGAACAAAACACTAAGGATGACAAAAGCGCCAGAAATTTAATCGTCACTGCTAAAAAATAAAATATAAAAAAATCGGGATAAGTTATGTTTTTGCGGGTTATGAGCCGAGGCTCATCCTTTTGCCCTCGCGGGCAAAAAAAGCAAAAATATAATCTCTCTCTATTTTTTGTCGCAGTTAATTAAACATGCGCAATCTTAAATCGAGCCGCTTTAATTTTTTCTAATGGAGAATAAACAGCCAAAGTTTGTTTGCTTAGTTCACTCCAATTGAAGTTCTTCTTGGTAAGTTTTTTATTTTCCAATCCAGCCGTAGCACGTAAATCTTCGTCTTTAATCAAACGGATTATTTTATCCGCCAAGTCTACGATACTGGCACTGTGGAATAAGAAATTGCGGTCATTAATCAATTCCAGATGTTCAGGAATATCAGACAACAACACCGGCTTACCATAAGCCATCGCTTGCAATACCGTTATCGGCATCCCTTCGTTTTCCGAAGGATTGATATACAAAGCGCAGTTGGCATAAATTTCTTCCAAGATTTGTCCGTGCAACCAATTGGTAAACACGATACTTTTATCACCGCGGGCGATGTAATGTAATTCTTCAATATAGTCATCGGTAAATGTACTGCCACCAACAATTGCCAATTTATAATCTTTTAACAATTCCGGATATTGCTGACGAGCCATTTGCCAGGCTTCCAATAAATAATGGACACCTTTGTGGCGCACCAAACGAGATACCATCAAAATATATTTATCTGTTTTGAGATTATATTTTTCCAATAAGACGTCGTTGTTATTTTTGGAAATAACTACGCCGTTTGGAATATAGTCTGTTTTGGTATGATATTCGTTCAAGCAATAACTTTGGATTGTTTTGGAAACGGCGATCGTTTGATGAGGAAAAGTACAAGCGGCTTTTTCACCGAGCCAAAGCATGAGTTTGGCTAGCACGCCCCATTTTTGGTGGTAGCGATCAATACAGTGAAAAGTAACTATCACTTTGGTTTTTGGAGAAAATATTCTTGGAATCCAAGACAACAAAGCCGGACCAACACCATGGTAATGAATCACATCACAATTTTGACGCAAAGCATTTAAAGTGGAGGTAAAGGTGTGAGCGATAGTGTCTAGATGTTTAGTGTGAATCGTAGCAGTATGGACAATTTTTACACCGTGGTAATTTTTTAAAGCGGTAGAAGTATACCAAGCGCGGGCATATACCAAAACATCGTGGCCTTGTTTGACCAGTTCGCGCGACAAATCTTCCACGTGGCGTTCGATGCCTCCGTAGATTGCCGGAATCCCTTTTTGTCCGATCATGGCGATCCGCATATTTGGCTTGGATTAAATAAAATTAACCGGTAATAATAGCACAAATCGCCGGTTTTGTCAAGGGGGAGGTGCGGATTTTGGCTAGGTGTGGTATAATCCAAGCAGTAAGTTTCAAGAAATCGAGTTAATATGGAGAAAAGGGGACAGTTTTGGAAAGTATTGATTGTTGGTTTACCATTGGCCTGGCTGACTGTTTTTGTGGTATTCTGTTGCCCTCATTTTTTACCGAAGGCGCAAGCGGTCGCAGATGTATCTGAAGTTGTTTTGCCACCCCGCGAAAAGGTTCCTCAACAAATTGTCAAAGGAATATATCTGACTGCTAATTCAGCCAATAATACTAAAAAAATTGACGAGATTATTAAATTAATTGACACCACCGAGCTCAATGCAGTAGTGATAGATATCAAAGATTATACCGGTTATATTTTATACAACAGCCAAATACCGGTTGTTAAAGAATTAAAAACTAAGCGGGTTGTTTTGAAAAATATTCCGGATTTAATTAAAAAATTACACGCCCACGGTATTTATGTGATTGCCCGCCAAACAGTTTTTCAAGATCCTATTTTGGCAGAAAAAAAACCGGAGTGGGCGATTAAGAATAAAAAGGGTGGAATTTGGAAAGATAAAAAGGGTTTATCTTGGGTAGATAGCGCGCGCCAAGATTTGTGGCAATATAATATGGACATTGCCAAAGAAGTAATAGCGTTGGGTTTTGACGAAATCAATTTTGATTATGTACGTTTTCCTACCGATGGCAATATGGCAAATGCGGTAATTCCAAAAACAACTGAACGCAACGCGGTGATGGCTGATTTTTTTAAATTTTTATCCGAACAACTCAACGATGAACCGGCCTACACGTCAGTAGATTTTTTTGGATTGGTGATGGAAAATAATACCGGTATGAGTATTGGTCAAAAAATTGATACGGCGGTAGATGTGGTCGATTTTATTTCGCCGATGATGTATCCGTCGCACTATGCCAAAGGACATTTGGGTTTATCCAATCCGGCAGCGAACCCGGGAAAGGTAATTGATAATGGAATGAAAAAAGGCGCGCCGTTGTTTGTGGACAAACGTGCCCAAGTGCGACCGTGGTTGCAAGCTTTTAATATTGGGGCAGTTTACGGCGCAAAAAATATCCGCGCGGAGATAGATATGGTAGAAAAATATCCCAATGCCGGCTGGTTGCTTTGGAATGCATCCAATCGCTACACTTCGGCCGGTTTAAAACTGGAAAAGAGATTTAGTGTGGATAACTTTATTGACAGTTAGGTGATAGTTTGAGAGTATGCAAAACTGTTAGAGTAGTGCGTTAAGTACCACCATTTCTTCAAGGAAGGACACTATGACTGAGGATGTCAGTTGCGAGGTCAAATTTGTCGTGCGGCCCACTCCAGACAACACGCCGCCGCCTGTGACCACTGTGGTCCGTGGCGGCAAGGAGGAGCTTTTCCAACACGACGAGGAAGCGCGGTGGAATCCGCCGGCGTCTGATCGTCGTCCATCTTCACCGGTCGTCAAGAAGCCGGCGAAGGAGGTGTGGCCGCGCTGACCGCGGTTCACAAAGTTCGATCGCCATTAACTGGCTGATCGGGAGTGGGGTTGGTAGTTGCGCACTACTCTCCACGTCCAATGTTTATTTCCAAAAGTAAATATTGGATGTGGATCAAAAAAAACGTCGCAATTAGATCGCGACGTTTTTTTGTGCTATAATTAGTAAGACTAAACTAATAGCCGAGTAGATAAAAATTTTCGCCGCGCGAATTGTCCGAAGTAGCGAGAACCAAACTAGCTGTCTGCTAAACGACAAATTCGCTACAAGTCTGAGCGCAAGAAAATTTATATCTACGAGGCGTAAAATTAAACAGACCCAATAGTATATGTGGCTAATACTCTCAATAATCGGTTACACAATTCTGGCCATAGTAGCAATAATGGATAAATATCTACTTTCCTCAGCCAAAATCCAACCAGTCCTATATACTTTTTATTCCGCAATTTTCGTTCTACCGCTCTTATTACTAATCCCATTCGGAGTAAATTTTTTACACACCCCATTTGATTGGAGTGTAGCGGTATTATCCGGCCTATCTTTCGCCTTTGCACTATGGACAATGTTTTTAGGTTTCGAAAAAAGCGAGATCAGCCACATTGGACCGTTGGTAGGCGCGGCCACTCCATTATTTGTATTATTATTCAGCAATGTATTTTTGTTAGAAATTTTAACCACTCGTCAATTGATAGCCTCAGGTTTGCTGATTGTTGGTTCACTGTTGGTTTCATTCGAAAAAAGCAAACAACAGTCCGGCCTGCATTTGGGGTTGGTGTGGGGGATATTAGCCGGCCTATTATTTGCGATTTCACATGTCAGCGCAAAATATATTTACGGTCATTATGATTTTTACAGCGGTTTTGTTTGGACGAGAGCGGCTACTGGTTTATTAGGGTTGGTTTTATTATTACACCCAATTGTTTATCGTTCACTTTTTAAAACCAGTGTTTTGGATAAAGTTAAAAATAAATTATTGTCCGTCAAAGCAAAAAAAGATAATATTATTTTAGTGGTAGTAAATAAAATTTTAGGTTCAGTAGGGGTAGTGGTTGTGCAATACGCCGTGGCAATCGGCAGTGTATCATTGGTTAATGCTTTGAATGGTTTGGAATACGCGCTTTTAATTATTTTAGTTTTATTGCTTAGTAAATTTTGGCCAAAAAAATTCAAAGAATATTACACGGTTGGAGAAATAATATTAGAAACATTGGCGGTGGTGGTGATTGCCGCCGGTTTAATCTTACTAGTTTAGTATGAGTTTACAAAAAAAACTATTAATATTTTTTGGAATAGTTTTGTTGATAGCGGCCAATGTCTGGTATTTATTTTCTGATTCGGCTAATCCCAAAAATGAAAAGATTATTTTGGGTACATCGTTTAGTCCGGATTACGCGCGTTATTTGGGTTTAGATGTAGGCGAAGTTTATAAAGTTATTTTAGATGATTGGAAATTTCGTTATTTGCGTTTGACCGCTCGTTGGGATGAAGTAGAGCCAAAAAGTGGCAAATTTGATTTTTCAGAATTGGATTATTTGCTGAATGAGGCTGCCAAACGCAATGCCAAAGTAGTATTGGCGGCGGGTCAAAAAACACCGCGCTGGCCGGAATGTAATGTGCCGGATTGGGCGGTAAATCTTTCTGATGATCAATACCATGTAGCCTTAAATAATTATTTAAAAAATGTTGCCGAGCATTTCAAAAATAATCCAGCACTCGAAACTTGGCAGGTGGAAAATGAACCGTTTTTGGAGTTTGGTGACAAATGTCGCACGCTCGATGTAAAAAAATTACAAACTGAGATCAGCACCATCAAAAATACTGACCCAAAACATTTGGTTATGGTTACGGATAGTGGCGAATTAAGTTTTTGGAATAAAACCGCCAAAGCAGGGGATATCTTTGGTAGTACTGCCTATCGGGTGGTATGGAGTAAACGTAGCGGGTATTTTAATTATGACTGGTTACCGGCGGCTTTTTATCGCGCGCACGCCAAGTTATATGGATTGAATTTAAAAAATGTTTATATTTCCGAATTACAAGCCGAACCTTGGATGCCCAATATGGCCATTTCTGTTGAAAATATTGATGAGCAGTTGAAGTCGATGAATTTGGATCGAATGCAAAAACAAATAGACTTTGCCAAACAAACTGGATTTAGCCGAGCTTATCTATGGGGAGCGGAGTGGTGGTATTGGTTGAAAATCCATGGGTATAGCGGAATGGCTGATTATTTTCACCCCATTGACTAAAATTTTATTTTTAGGTATATTACTGTTGTTAATTTGGGTGATTAGCTCAGTTGGTTAGAGCGCCTCGTTTACACCGAGGAGGCCAAAGGTTCGAATCCTTTATCACCCACATTTTTTTTCAAACACTTTCAGCCCCGACCTGTTCGGGGCTTTTTGTTTTTATTATTTTATGATAAAATAAAGGCACTCTAAATATTTTTATGTTTAAAAAAGAATCGGAGTTGGTTTTGCACGGCGGAGTTTACAAAAAACCATTGGGCATTAGCAGTGCGGTGTTTATGATTACCGGCATGACGATTGGTGCGGGTGTTTTGGGTGTTCCGTATGTCGTGGCGCAAGTGGGGATTTGGGTTGGTATTGCGTATATTTTAATATTGGGAATAGTGATGTTGTTTTTGAATCTCATGATTGGCGAAGTGACCATTCGCACCAAAGAAAGTTTTCAGTTGCCCGGATTGGTAGGAAAATATCTTGGTGGTCCCGCGAAAATTTTAATGTCGGTGATTATTGTTTTCAGTGGTCTTGGAACATTGTTGGCGTATTTGGTGGGCGAGGGTGAATCGTTGTCCGGTATTTTTGGCGGTGATCCGGCTTGGTGGACGGTGATATTTTGGACAATTGGAAGTGTATTGGTGTGGCGGGGATTACAAACAGTCAAAGTGTTTGAAAAAGTTTTGAGTATTTTGGTGATCAGTATTATCGTGGGTTTGTCTCTGGCTTTTTTACCACATGTCCAAGCAGTAAATTTTAGTTACTTAAATTGGGGTAAAATTTTTCTGCCTTATGGTGTAATTTTATTTGCTCTTCATGCTTCACCGGCGATTGCTGAGGCACATGCGTTGTTGCCGGGGAGTCAAAAACATTTTAGAAAAGCTTTGATTATTGGCACACTCATTCCGATCTTTGTTTATATCATATTCGCTTTGGCGGTGGTTGGGGTGATGGGAAAAGAAACAACCGAAATTGCGACTCTGGGTTTGGGAAATAAATTTGGCTCTTGGGTTAGGATTTTGGCCAATGTATTTGCAATATTTGCAATGGGCACCGGATTTATGGGGTTGGGGGTAGCGCTCAAACAGAGTTTAGTGTGGGATTGGAAAATACCTTCTTTGTTATCTACCTTTTTGGTTATTTTAGCCCCACTGACTTTTTTTATGGCCGGTTGGCGCGATTTTGTAAATATTTTAGGAGTAGTTGGTGGTTTGTTTTTGGGGATTGAAGCGATACTGATGATGATGGTTTATTGGAAGGCAAAAAAACTTGGTGATTTGCCAGCTGATCGTTACCGTTTACCGCTGACAACTTTATTAACAGTTTTAGTTTTTTTGGTATTTACAATCGCTACAGTAGTTAGTATAATGAAATTCATTCGTTTTTGACGGTGTTTGTTGTTGCTAGGTGACAGGTCGATTACTTGTCAACAACTTCCTTCTGTCTGTCGGTTATTAATTTTATAAATAAATTATGTCTAATAAATTTGTTTTTACATCAGAATCGGTGACTGAAGGTCACCCAGACAAAATTTGCGACCAGATTTCTGATGCGGTTCTAGATAAACTGATTGGTCAGGATCCAAAATCTCATGTGGCGGTAGAATGTTTTACTACTACCGGTTTGGTGATTGTTGGTGGTGAAGTTACTACCAATGGTTATGCCGATGTACAACAAATCGTGCGTGGAGTTTTGACGGATATTGGTTACACTGATCCGGCTTACGGAATTGACGGTGAACATGCCGGTGTGTTGGTTTCTATTCACGAACAATCTCCGGATATTGCGCAAGGGGTGGAAAAGAAAGCAGTCGAAGAGCAGGGTGCCGGGGATCAAGGTTTGATGTTTGGTTACGCTTGTAACGAAACCGAAGAATTGATGCCTTTGCCAATTTCTTTGGCACATAAATTATCCAAACGTTTGGCTGAGGTGCGCAAAAATGGTGAGATTCCATATTTGCGTCCAGATGGTAAATCTCAGGTAGCCGTGGAGTATGTCGACGGTAAACCAACCCGTTTGCAAAATGTGGTAATATCCGCTCAACACCACGACAGCGCCACCAATGAGCAGATTCGCGCTGATATCACCGAAAAGGTGATTAAGCCGATTTGTGGAAAATACATGGATGACAAAACTGATTTGTTTATCAACATGACTGGCCGTTTTGTTATTGGTGGTCCACAAGGTGATACCGGATTAACCGGAAGAAAAATTATCGTGGATTCTTATGGCGGAATGGGGCGTCACGGTGGTGGTTGTTTCTCCGGCAAGGATCCAAGTAAAGTAGACCGTTCCGGCGCTTATATGGCTCGCTATGTGGCCAAAAACATCGTCGCAGCCGGGTTGGCTGATAAATGTGAAGTACAAGTATCCTATGTTATCGGACGAGCTGAACCAACCAGTGTTTGTGTGGATAGTTTCGGAACTGGAAAAGTGGCTGATGAAAAATTGGAGGAAGCAGTCAAAGCCGTATTTGATTTCCGACCAGGTAAGATTATCGAGCAGCTTGATTTGTTGAAACCGATTTATCGCGCCACTGCGGCTTATGGACATTTTGGTCGCGCAGAGTTTTCTTGGGAAAAAACTGACAAAGTCGAAGACCTGAAAAAGTCAGCTGGAGTGTAGTATTTACAGAAGGATCAAAAAACACCACGCACATATAGTTACCTTTGAGCGGGTTATGAGCCGAGGCTCATCCTTTCAGCCTCGCGGCTGAAAAAAGCGAAAAGGTGGTTATATGTGCGTGGTGTTTTTGTTTATTGCACCAAACTACTTTTTTTATTCCCCAAGTCATTTGCCGACAAAACATTATTCACAACACTTTTATTCAATACAAACTGTTTGCCAATATTTTTATCACTGGCAGTAAATTTAATACTATTTACCAAGTTGATAGTTTTGCCCATTTGTTCCGGTGTTGGTGTTACAGCTACTTCAAAATACAATCCGGTTTGACTATTGGCCGGTAGTTCGCGATAGTTCCAGCTTACGGTTCGGTTGGTTTCGTCAAAAGTTAGAGCGGGGCCGATAGACACACTTTGTTTGCCAGTAAAATTCACTCCATTTGGCAGAGTGGCGGAAAACATCGCGTCACGAACCGGATTGGTGGTGTTGTTGGCGCGGATAAAAATCCAATATTTGGTAGTTTCGCCAACTTGTGGTGGCAGTGGACCGCGACCTAGTTGGTCACCTTCATCGGTGTAATATCTGGATTCGGCTTTTAGACTCAACTCAGTCGCCAAAATAATTTTGGCCGATTCACCGGTTGAGGTAAACTGTTGTCCGGAAATATTTTTTAATTCAGAAACAAATGATGGTTTGATTTCCAATACAGCGTTTTCTGTAGTGCCGACATTGAAGGTTGGTAATAAATAAATTTTGAAATCAAACTGATCGTTGGCTTGCGGTTTGCCGTTGGAGAGGGCAGTACGTTCTTTTGCGCTAATCAATAAATTGTTCGCGCCAACTATCAGATCATTGCCGTCTATTTTAAACCCGTTTTCTTTGGCGGTGGTTTTGATATCTACAACACCAGGAGTAAACGCAATTCGTACATATGAATTTTGTAGTTCATATTGGCCGTTATTTTGCCAACTTATGATGGCGTTCAATGTTTGGTTTGGTTGCGCAAAAGTAGGGTTATCTTTTAGTTTGGCCGATATACTAATTTCAGGTGAAAAAGTTTTGACGGTCGATTGATTATTTAAAATGTTGATTGATTGGTTGTTGATACTTGCGCCAACAATAACATTCAGGCTATATTCGCCGGATTTGTTTGGTATGACGATTTCACCGGTAATTAATTTTTCACTATTTTTTTCTAAAGTAATATTTTGCAAATCACTATTTTTTAGTCCAATAATTGTGCCTGGGAAATTAAAATTGAAATTGAGACCTTCAAGTTTGGAATCCGAGGTGTTGATAAGTTTATAAACAAACGGCACTCGTGTATTGGCAAAAGAGGTTGTGGATAACTCCAATGAAGCTCTCAAAATACTGTCAGATAGGTTTACCAAAAATAACCCAATTTTCTGTTCGCGGTTGTTGGATTTTTCCGGTAGGTAGGAAAGTAGGGCGGAGATTTTTTCTTCCTGTTTTGGTGATACCCAAAGTCGGCCATATACTTCCGCTTGACCGCTGGCGCCCGGACGTAATTCTGGGAGTTCAAAAGTAGAATCAGTTTTGAAAATATTAACAGGAGTGAGTTCGCGGTCAACCACAAAACCAATCGGCAAATGTAAAGCCAATACCGGCTCGCGCAGATAGTATTTGCTACGATTTTTATAATCGATAGTTACTTTAACCAACTCACCACTTTTAATCCTGTTTGACCCCAAAGATATTTTTAAATCAATTTGATCGGTTAAACCCGGATTCCAAAAAAAGAAAAACAAACCAGCCCCGAGTGTGATAATGGCGGTAGCTAATAAAAATAAATCAAATACAAAAAGCTTCTTGGCGTGATTGTAAACCCCGTGGTAGCGTAAATGGTAGTGACGGTTGAATAAATTATAAATAGCTTTAAACATAAAACATAGAAAGTATTTTATGTTTTTATTATACGCCTAATCCAGCCAAGTGGCAACAAAAAATCCCTCAAATTATTGAGGGATTTCATCTTTTTTTACATTAAGTGATTTTGGGTTGGGGGAGTAGAGAGGATTTTTAATTTTCCATTTTTCTACGAATTGCCCGATCCCTTTATTGGCCAGTTTGTTTTTGACGGTTGTGTGGTGTTGTGACCACTTCACCAAACTTTCAAAATTTACTTTGTAACGTCCGGACACAATAACATAGGTGATTTCTTGTGCAGAGATAGCCCGACGGATAGTTTGTGAGTTTACCCCAAATAAACGCGCCGCCTCAGAAATAGACACTCGAATCATTTCTTTGGGCTTTTGGTCTGCAGTCGGAGTTGTAATTTTTTGGTCTTCCATAAAGTTTGTATAGACTAGTGTATACAAACTACCAGATTTTTGGAGTTTTGTCAAGCCCATCTATTGACCACAAGTCAATTTTCTGCTATTCTGACCTATCGGCTAGATGGTCAATTACCCGAAGTTTGTATACACTAGTCTATACAAATAATAAATATTATTTTTGAAAACATTGAAAAAGCTGAGTAATAATTTGTAGACGAATTTTGCGTCGCTGGCTCTGCTGTTTGAGCCCTCAGGCGAGTTCAGAGCCAGAGCAAAACGAGTCACAAATTATACGAAGCGTTTCAAAGTTTGAAAAAGTAATATTTGACCACCGCCCCCTTTTTTGCTATCATATGCATTATCACTTTTGGCAGGCTAGACTACATCGATAGGTAAGTGTAACACTTTTAACTTTCTCTCGTCTTCTATAATGTCAAACGTTATTAAAGAGAAGATTCTTCTCTACAAGATCTATACAAAGAAAGATACGGATGCCTACGCTGAACTTTACGATCTATATGTTAAACGAATTTATCGGTTCGTTTTTTTTAAGGTTGGCAGTCACGAAAATGCCGAAGATGTAACATCGGAAGTATTTCTCAAAGTTTGGCAATATCTGATAGGCGGTACAGACTCCGCGTCAGAAGTAAAAAGTTTTAGCGGTTTACTTTATCGCATCGCGCGTAACAGTATTATAGATTTTTATCGAGCGCGCACAACCAAAAATGAAGTACCTATATATGAAGATACCGAAGTGAGTGACAGTGGAAAATGGTACGGACAACTTGGTGATAAAATGGAAACCGAAAAAATCATTCAAACGATCAAAAAATTGAAACAAGAATATCAGGAAGTTCTGACATTAAAATATGTTGATGAGCTCGAGATCAAAGAGATCGCCGAGATCACCGGCAAAGGACAGATCGCGGTTCGAGTTACATTGCATCGCGCGTTAAAAAAATTAAAAGAAATATTGGGAAAAAGTTAAGTTATATGTCGCAAGATTTAATTGCAAAACTTAAACAGCTCAAGCACGGGGAAGTGAAACCTCGACAAGAGTGGTTGGAAAACAACCGCGCGCTTTTGCTATCCCAAATAAAAAACACCGTTACTCCGGAAGTCCAAAAATTAAACTTCGATAGCATCTGGAACACCATGTCATTGTTTGTGCCACGCGCTTTGGTATTCAATGTAGTTCGTCCGATTGCTGTCCTATTGGTAGTATCTATAGTAGCGACTAGCGGTTGGGTAGCCAGTGTGGACGCCTCCTACAATGCTTTGCCAGGTGACTTTTTGTATCCAGCCAAACGCGCCAGTGAAAAAACTCAGGTGACTGTCGCCGGTATGATCGGATCGAAAAAAAGTGAAACCATTTTACATTCTGAATTTGCCAAACGTCGCGCTTCGGAAACCAAACAATTGGTAGCCAGCAAAGATCCTCAAAAACAAGAAAAAGTAAAAGAATCCATCCAAGATTTAAAAAATGAAATAGCCAATGTTAACCAAAATTTGGAAGAAATAAAAATTGCATCGGCAAACAATGCGGTATCAGCTGATGTAGTAAAAGATGTCAAACAAGACACTGAACAGGTAAAAAATACCCTAGAAGAAGTAAAGGCGACATTGCTCACCACTTCCAATATCAATGACACC
Organism: Candidatus Magasanikiibacteriota bacterium; assembly: GCA_041666745.1. GTDB lineage: Bacteria > Patescibacteriota > Patescibacteriia > Magasanikbacterales > GWA2-37-8 > CAIOJG01. The sequence goes on along the minus strand of JBAYGI010000003.1, from coordinate 104,555 downwards.
AGCTCCACCAAAGAAAATGCTATCGCTATCAATGAAGCCAAGGATTTGGCCAAGGATGTTTCGGTAAAAGCGGTAGAAGTGATTGTTACCAAACATCTGGAAGGGGATAAGACAGTATCGGTAGAAGAAGTGAAACAAGAGATCAACAATACTCTCCAATCAGCTACCACAGACGCGCAACAGTCCAAACAAAGCGTAGCGGGTGTTCAAGCAGTAGTCACTGCCGCCAAAATCGAAGCCAAAGATTTGGCCACCAAACCGGCGACTAGCGCTACCTCGACTGTTGCTCTCAATTTGAAAATTTCCGAAGTGGCCAGTGTTACCAATGATGCCGCCGCGCAAAACAAAACCGTGACAGATAATGTAGACAAGAAAGTCACTGAAGCGGTAGATGCACTCAGCAAAGGCGACCTCACAAAAGTAATGGAAAAAGTAAAAGAGGCCAACACCGCCACCAAAGAAGCAGAAAAAATTTCTGATCAAATGGTAAACGATGTTCAAAAGTTGGTGCCGGTAGCTCCAATTATTGCGGCTACTGATCTCAAAAAAGACGCTGTAGATGTAAAAGATATCAAAGTAATTATAGTTCCGGCCACATCCACCACAGTGCCTGCTTTGAAAGTGATAGTTCCAAATGTTTCAGATATTAAACCAAAAATAAAATAAGTTTCTTTTTCGGGGAATGATTGTGTCGCCTAGTGACGTTATTATTCCCGGAGAGAGAAAAAATTAAATACAGTTTTGCCTTAGGTCGAGGGTTCAATATGAACTTGCAAAACTTTTGTACGTATTTCGATTCAATTTGCCTTTCGGTAGATGAGTCGGAATACAAATTTCATTGCGTTTGACCGTTGTATTTATATGACGCGCGCAAAACAATGAGATATATTAACTATAACTATGAACAATTTATTAAAATTAGGTAAGAAGATTTTTACCGTTGGCGTTGTAGCCACTACTATCTTCTGGTCCCTAGGTGTTGCCGCATTGGTACCAGCCGTAGCTAATGCTGCTACTGAGACTGATTGCGCCACTTTGGTTGCTGGAGATTTGGTGAAGACTACTGTTTCCCCAGTAATCTATGCTGTAAATGCTGACAAGACAAAATCTTACTTCCCACAAGGTGATATCTTCAAATCATGGACTGGCGACAACAAATATTCATACAAGACTATCAATCAAGCTTGTATGACTTCTTTGAAGTCTGCTACTGCCATTTTACCTCGCCCAGGTACTTACTTGGTAAAACAACAGGCTACTGACAATGTATACGCCGTATTGCCAGGCAACAAATTAGTAGAAGTTTCTGCTGAAGTTGCCAAAGCTCTATATGGTGCAAACTATGCCAAGATGCCAGCCAAAGGTGGTTTCACCATTACTATGGATGATCCATCTTGGACTTTCTATTCCCAATTACAACCAACTACCGTTCCTGCCAAAGTGACTGTAAATGAACCTTTGGAAGGCGCTTTGGTAAAAGTTGGTACTACTTACTATGTAGTAGGTGCAAACAAAGCTTTACAAGAAGTAACAGCTACTGGTTTGACAGCAAATCGCTTCCAAACTAAGTTTGCTCAGACTTTGGCCGCTACTACCGGTTATACCGTTGGTACTAAGGTTGAAGCTGCTGTAGCTACTTTGGTTGATCGCACACAGGGTGCTGCGGGCCCGGTAGTAACTACAACTGGACCAGCTATTGTTGCAGGCGCTTTGACTGTTTCTTTGGCTGCGACTACTCCAGTTGCTAGAAATGTACCAAATAACACATCTGTAGAATTTTTGATTCTAAATTTGGCTGCTAGTAACGACAATGATGTCAATGTTACCGGTATCAAATTGAGCGCTGCCGGTTTGGGTACTTATACTGATATTGATGCTGTTACCATCTTGAACAAAGGTGTACGCTACGGCACATCTCGTGATGTAGATTCAAACAAAGTTGCTCAGATCAACTTCACTACTCCTTTGGTAGTTAAGAAAGGTACAACAGAGACTGTAGTAGTAAAAGCTACTATTCTTGATGCTATGGTAAGTCACTATGCATTGTCTTTGAATGCTGCTGCTGATGTCACTGCAAATGTATCTGTTGGTGGTTCTTTCCCAATCGTTGGTAATGAACAAACAGGTTCTACTGTAAACACAGCTACTCTTACCATTTCTACCAACGGCACTTTGGCCGATGTTAAACTTGGTGATGTTCAAGGAACTGTTGCTAAACTGAAATTAGCTAACAATAACTACGAAGACGTAACTCTCAACTCCATCATGTTGAAAAAGGATAGTACAAATAGTACTATTGCTGATACAGATTATGTAAATTATACATTGTCTGTTGATGGCGCTGTAGTAGCTACCGCAGCTGCTATGACAAATCGTTACGTTACTTTCAACCTGACTACTCCTGTAACAATCGTGAAGAATGCTACAAAGAGTTTCACAGTGAAAGCTGACGCTGTTTCCGGTGCTGGCAAGGACTTAAACTTGATACTTGATAACAACGCCGACTTAGTTGCAACTGGAAATTATTACAAATTCCCAGTTAAAATGGCCGGTACATTTACAGGTGATACATTACGAATCCTTGCTGGTGCAGTATCTATCGTAAAAGTAAATGCTACTGTTACTAAATTGAACAAAAGTCAAACTAATGTTGAATTAGGTACTTTCAAAATTACTGTAAACAGTGGTAAAACTACTGAACTTTCTACTTTGAAATTGACTGTTGCTTCAACAAACGATCCTGCTGGTTCTCAAATTGAGAACTTCCAAGTATATCTAAAAAATACCAATACTGTATATGATCTCACATCATCTACCGGTAATGGTGTTTACAAGAATGCAAGCATGGGCTTGGTATTGACCAGTGGTACTACATATGAATTTGTAGTTCGCTGCGACACCAAATCCACAGCTACTACTGGCGATTACACTGTTTCTATAGCTGATGCCGCCGGTGGCGATATGGTCTTGAAAGAGACTGGTAACGACACAACGGTTACAGACATCACTCCAAACTCTGTATCTTTGAACAAAGTTTCTGTTGAAACTTCTTCATTGTCTTTCTCCAAGAATGCTTTATCAGCTGCTTACAACGCTGTTGTAGGTACTCAAGATGTGGAAGTATTGAACTTCAACATCAAAGCTAGTACTGCTTCTGATGTGAAAGTAACATCTTTGGAATTCCGTGATGCTCTGTCCACATCTACTAAATCTGTTGTTTCTCAGTTCAAACTTTATAAAGGCACTGACCTAATAAAGACTGTTTCTGCAAATGATTTGGCAACTTACAAGATTTCCTTTAACGATTTGAGTGAATTGATTAAAGCTGATCAAACAGCTAGCTATAAGTTAGTTACTTCTCTTGTAAATGATGTAAATCAGAATAATAAATCCATGCAATGGGAACTAAGTAATTATGGAGCTGAAGAAACTCTAAAGAGTACAGCTGTGTACGATACTGCTATCGATGGTGATTCAAATGGCGTTGTTGTTACTAGTGCTTTCACTTCTGCTCGCACAGTGACCATTCGTGGTTACGGATATTTGGATATCGCAGTAGATAACACTATTGATGCTACCAAATACGATACATACAATTTGGCTGGTACAAATGGCGTTCCAGTTGCTACCTTTAAATTTAAAGCTGGTAACGAAGATGTCAAAGTAACTCAGTTAAAAATTGTTTCAAGTGCTGATATGTCCGGATCTGTTTCTCGCGTTTCATTGTATGACGGTGACACTGAAGTAGCTTATACTACTCAAGTTGGTGCTACTACATCTACATTGGATCAAGATTTCACAGTTTCTGGTCAAAAATATTACACATTGAAAGTAAATTATTTACCAATCGGTCAAGATAAGGCTGGTTTGTTGAATAAGACTGCTACTTGGAGAGCTGCTGCTGCTACAGCTGAAGGTATAAGCTCTGGTTATACTCTAGTTTATGGCACAAGCAATGATGCTGGTACTATTGGCTATGAAGTAGGTACTGTAAATCAAACAGCTGTTTCTAAGGTTGCTGGTATAGTTGCCACTAAGATTGGTTCTGTGTCGCTACCAACTTCTTACGGTTCTACCGCTCTTGCTACCAAATTGTATAGTGGTCAAAGTACAAACGCTGCTATCGTTGCAATTACATTACCAGCAACTGGTAATACAAATTCTGACGGTTCTGCGCTTAAGTTTGCGATCAGTAACATGAAGTTTCAAGTTGCAACCAGTTCAAGGATTACTGACTTAACCGCTACACTAGAAAGAATTGGTGGTTCCGCGGTCGCTACCAGTACTTCTGCATATACTCCAGGTACCCCAGGTTATATGACCTTTGGTAGTTTATATGGAACAGACTATAAGATTACTCCAAATTCTAGTAATGCAGTTACCGCATACTTCTTAGTAAAAGTTGTTCCAACCTTTACTGCTACTATCGCTGGTGATTCTGCAGTTACTGTTAGTATGGTTGGATTGGACGGCACTTCAGAATCAAACGATGCTGCTGGTGCTGCTGTCACATGGACAGACGCAGATGGTACAGATAGTGGTAGTAATAGTGCTACTCCTAAATATGCTCTACGTATCCCTGGTGTCACCACAGTTACTGGTGTAACAATTGCTAACTAATCTTTAGTTAAGAATTGTCGCGACTAAAAATCGCAAACTTAAACCCACCCTCTCAGGGGGTGGGTTTTTGTATTTGTTTATTGACCTTTTTGGATGAAGATAGTATAATTTATAAGTATAAAATTTTATTTTATTATAAATTATGTTTATGAAACAAAAAATCGAACAGGTGATAAAATGGCTTATTTACGCAGTATTTTTCGTGCCCCTATTAGTGTTTCCGAGTTCATATATTTTTCCGTTTATCGTCCCAAAGATTATTTTCTTTCGTTCGTTGGTGGAAATTATAGTAGTACTATATGTGTTGTTGTTAGCTATTAATTGGCAACAATACAAACCAAAATTTAATTATTTAAATATTGCGGTATTTTTATTTTTATTAAGTTTTGCAGTGTCTACTTTTGTTGGTACTGATGTTTACCATAGTTTTTGGGATAATCATGAACGCATGTTGGGGTTGTTTACTCTGTTGCATTATGTTTCGTTTTATTTCGTATGTGCCGGTGTTTTAAAAGATTGGAAGGATTGGAAATGGGCCGGTAGAATATTTTTAGTTGGTGGATTTTTGGTGATGTTTATTGCTTGGCTACAAACTCAGATGCCTGATCTATTGCTGAATCAGGGATCAACGCGTGTGAGTAGTACATTAGGAAACCCAATTTATGTTGGTGGTTACGGATTGTTTTTGATGTTTTTGTCAATATTGTTATTTACTCGTGAAAAAAATACTTTGTGGAAATGGTTTTACGGTGCGGTGGGTTTTTTTGGTTTTATGGGGATGTTTTGGAGTGCCAATCGAGGCACGATGTTGGGTTTAGTGGCTGGAATGGCTTTTGCACTGATAGGGTATATTGTGGTGTTAAAAAAATATCCTAAAATACGTTATAGCTTATTGGCTGTAACCATATTAGGAATAGTAGCTATTTCTCTGCTCTATGCTTTTAAACAAACATCTTTTGTAAAAAATATCCCAGCAGTTGGTCGAGCGGTCAATACATCTCTTGGTGATGTACAGGCAAGTCCTAGATGGGTCGCTTGGCAAATTGCCATAGAAAGCTGGAAAGAAAAACCAATTTTTGGTTGGGGGCCAAATAATTATTTCTACGCTTTTAATGAGCATTATAATCCAAAATCGTTGGATTTTGGTTATGGTGAAACTTGGTTTGATAACGCTCACAATATTGTGGTAAATACTATGGCTGTTCAGGGTGCTTTTGGATTGTTGGTTTATCTGGGTGTCTTTGCAGTAGCGATTATTGGGTTGATATCATCTTATCGTAAAAAAACAATCGATTGTCATTTTATGATAATTGGTGGAGCTTTTATAGCAGCGCATTTTGTTGGTGTAATTACTGTTTTTGAAGATCCGACTTCCTATGTTTATTTATTTTTTTGGCTATCATTAATCAGCTCTATAGCTTGTCATTCTCGCGAAAGCGGGAATCCAAACACTGCTATTCTCGCGAAAGCGGGAATCCAGACGGTACCACCCCAAACACTAGATAAAAAAATCGGTAATGGAGTTTTAACCAGTTGTGGGTTGTTATGTTTTTTGTTGATTTTTATTTTTAATATCCAACCGGCGCGAGCTAATCAAAAAACTCTAAATGCCATTCGTGCTTTAATGACTGACCCTATAGCCGGTTTACCGGTAGCGAAAGAAGCGTTAGAATTTACTTCACCTCATATTGATGATATTCGTAGTGATATTGGTCGTTCGGTAGTCCAATCTTTAAATAGTGGTTGGCAAAAAATAGGAAAAGACAAATCAAATGAGTTGTTAACGGTAGTTTCTAATCATTTAGAAAAAAATTTAATATTACATCCTTTGGATATTCGCAATCAGTTGACTTTGGCTCAGATGTATCAATTGGAGGCGACCATGAATAATAATAGTATATATTTAGTTAAAGCTGAAAGTGTACTTGAAGATGCTCTAGTAAAATCTCCAAAAAGACAACAGATTATTTATAGTTTATCTGGTATAAAGCTGCAAATAAACAAACCAGCTGAGGCGATAAAAATGTTAGAACAGACCATTCTGGATAATCCTAGAATAGGTGAAAGTTATTGGAGGTTAGCTTATACCTACAAAATGACTGGTGATGAAAAAAAGATGAAAGAAGTTTTGGACTTAGCCACAAAGAATAATGCGGTTTTGACTGATCAAGATAAAAGTGTATTTGCCCAAATTTCTATGCCTGCTGCAGCTTTAAATGCTAAGAAAAAATGATATTGACACCCAATGACACCTAAGAGTATAATTAAGACTGAAATCTTATGCTATAAAATATGGTCGAAATCAACCCCAATGAAGTTTATACAACCGCTGAGGTCGAACAATTGTTGAAAATAAGCAACAGCACCATGAAACGTTTATTCAAGAGTGGCCTGTTGAGAGCCAATAAAATTGGTAAACAGTACAGGATTCTGGGGCATGAGTTACTCAGAATGTTGTCTCCGGTTGTTGATGAAAAAGCCACCGATGTTTATCAGAAGATAAAAATGAAAACAATAGAGAAGACCAAAGATTGGTAAAGTATAATTTGATTTTATGGACAATGAATTACAAGCCGGGAAAAATTTTGCATGGTCACTATTTTCACAGTTTTTTTTGCGAATTCTAGGTCTCGTTTTTTTTGTTTTAATGTCGCATCTTTTGGGTGATGTTGGCATGGGTCAATACAATTTTATCTCTTCATTCGTGATAATGTGGTTTATTTTTTTGGATTTTGGCGCTAGTGGGCATTTGTATAGAGAATGGTCGAAGAGTCCCAAGACATTCAATCAGATTGAAGATGATTTTTTCTTGATTTTTACTCTGCGTCTTATTACGGTTTTGATTTTGTTTGTGCCATTCTTTTTTGTTAATTATTTTTCCAATTTTAGGATATTATTGGCTTTGATTACTTTTTTTGTTTCAACTTTTCTCGCAACATATATCAATCTTGCGGATGCTTTTTTCCAGTCAGCTAGTCTGTTTAAATACCCATCAATTAGACAGGTGTTTGAGAAAGTGGTAATAATCATTCTCGGATCAGTTGGATTATTTTTTTGGCCACGAGTAGAAACGGTGTTTTTTGCTATTTTACTTAGCCAAATATTTTCTTTATTTTATTATTTCAAAGTTGCATTACCATTTAAGTTTAGATTAATTTTTGATGGCAAAAAAATATTTGCCATGATTAAGAAAGGGTTGCCATTTTTGTTCATTACTCTTTTTGCTAGCTTGTATGCCAGGGTTGATATTGTGATGTTGCGGTATTTGGGGAATTTTGAAGCGGTTGGTTGGTATGGTACTGCCTACAAATTTTTAGAAGTTGCCGGTTTGTTTACTGCAATTTTATTTATGCCATCTATTTTTCCTGCCCTGTCTTCTATGTGGAACGATGTCAGTAAGCGTCAGCAATTCACTGATTTTTTTTACAGAGCGATGCGCATTATGTTTTCTTATAGTTTGATAATAACATTATTTTTTATTTTTTTCGCGCCTCCTATAATTAGTATATTTTTTCCTGCTTCATTTATGCCCAGCGTTTTGGCCCTGCGTATTTTAATATTAGTTCAAATAGTGGCTACTATTAGTTTGCTTTTTAATAATTTATTAATTATTCAGCGTCGAGAATATTTTAGTCTGTTTATTGTTAGTTTTGGTCTGATATTGAATATTATTCTTAATTTAATATTAATTCCAAGATATTCATTGTATGGCGCGGCTTGGGCCACTGTGATCGCTGAAGTATTTAATTTGTTGTTATTACAACATTTTTCTGTGTGGGAAAAAGATAAAATATTTCTTGCTAAGATTTTGTGTGTGAGTTTTATTAATATGTTAATACTTTTTGGATTAAAATACGGCGGTCAGCTGAATAATTATTATTTCGGAATATTATTATGTTTGATAAATATTTGGTTATTGTTCCGTTTACGTATTATAGTCAGGGATGATTTAATATTTTTCTTTAATCCAATTAGAATTAAATTAAACACTTATTTTAATCAAAGTGAAATATGAAAATATTATTTTTTTTCGAATAGCTGTTCGCAGTATTGTATGAATTCTTAGTAATTATGAGAAATATTATTATTGAGGAAGACCTAAAATTTATTACGGATGCTAATTTGCCATGGGACAAACTGGCAGGTAGTACGATATTAATTTCCGGCGCAAATGGTTTTTTACCGTCATACATAGTGGGGGCGCTATTATATTTGAATGAAAAAAAATTATTTTCAAAATTAAAAGTTATTGCATTGGTCAGAAATAAGGATAAAGCACTTAAGCGGTTTGCACATTATAAGGATAGGGAGGATCTTAAAATAATTGTACAAGATGTTTGTGTACCACTATCTTTACCCGATGATAATATTGATTATGTGATTCATGCCGCTAGTCAGGCCAGCCCAAAATATTATTATACTGATCCGGTTGGAACTTTTTTGCCAAATGTGCTTGGTACATATAATTTACTAGCAGAGGGTGCTTTAAAAAAAATTAAAAATTTTCTTTTTTTTAGCTCCTCGGAAATATATGGAACAATGGGCGATGGTGGAAGTTTGATTAAAGAAAACGATGTGGGTAAAATTGACCCAGCCAAGATTCGTTCGTGTTATGCTGAAGGTAAACGCGCCGGAGAAACTTTGTGTTTATCGTGGTTTCAACAATATGCCCTTCCTGTCAATATTATTAGGCCGTTTCATACTTATGGCCCCGGTTTTGCGTTAGATGATGGGCGCGTTTTCGCCGATTTTGTTTCTGATGTAATTGACAACCGTGATTTAGTGTTAAAAAGTGACGGTAAAAATGTTAGGGCTTTTTGTTATGTGGCTGATTTTGTTGTGGGTGCTTTGTCAGTATTATTAAAGGGACAGGCAGGCGAAGTCTATAATTTAGGCAATCCACGCGCCGCTTTATCAATTAGAGACTTAGCTAATTTGATAGTTGGGTTGTATCCAGAAAAAAAACTAAAGGTTGTTGTGAAGATCAGGGAACAGAATGATTATTATCTTGCCAGTGAATTTAATATTTCTTGCCCATCGATTGAAAAAATAAAACAGTTAGGATGGGAACCGGTGTTCGATATTAAAACAGGATTTAAAAGAACCATTGAAAGTTTTTTGAGCTAATATGGAAAATGATTTACATCAAAGGTCGAAAATTATTAGGAAAAATATTTTAGAAATACTGAGTAGAAGCAAATCTTCGCACATTGGCTCCTGTTTTAGTATTGTGGATTTGTTAGTGGTTCTATATAGTAGAATTTTAAATATCAAAGCAACTGCACCGCAAGATCCTAATCGCGATATTTTTATGCTTAGTAAAGGTCACGCAGCTGTTGCTTTGTATGCTGTTTTGGCAGAGTTCGGTTTTGTTTCTTCAAAAATTTTAGATACATTTGGTAAAGATGGAACAGTTTTGGCCAATCATGTAACCATAAATTGCTTGTCAGGTGTCGAAAATACAGCTGGTTCATTGGGGCATGTCTTATCAATGGCCGCTGGCATGGCTTGGGCGGCCAAGGCAGGTGACAACAATAATCGACGTTTTTATTGTCTCATGGGAGATGGAGAATGTAACGAAGGTTCGGTATGGGAGGCGGCCATGTTTGCCAAACACCATCAATTGAATAATTTAGTAGCGATCGTTGATTATAACAAACAACAGGGAATGGGATTTTCAGGTACTATAATGAATTTTGAAAATATGGCGGAACGTTGGCAGGCTTTTGGGTGGGAGGTAGTTGAAGTCTCTGGTCATAATTTTGAAGAAATAGAAAGATCATTTGCGATTTTAAATAGTTCAAAAAACAAAAATCCAAAACTCTTGTTGGCGAACACCATTAAGGGTAAAGGGGTCTCCTTTATGGAGAATAAAGTAGAATGGCATTATAAGAGCCCTAATCAATTGGAATTGGATATGGCCATTAGAGAATTGGATAGCATATGAGAAACACTGTCATAAACAACATATTTGAGGAGGCTAAAAAGAATCCCAATATTATTTTACTAATTGGAGATTTAGGTTACTCTGTAGTAGAAAATTTTCAAAGAGAACTTCCCAAACAGTTTATCAATGTTGGTATTGCTGAACAAAATATGATAGGCTTGGCGGCAGGGCTAGCCTTGTCTGGAAAAAAAGTTTTTGTTTATTCTATTGTGCCGTTTGTAACCTTGCGATGTTTAGAACAGATTAAAGTTGACGTTTGTTATCAAAATTTAGATGTTACTATAATTGGTGTTGGTGCTGGGTATACTTATGGTTCTGCTGGAGTAACTCATCATGCTATCGAAGATATAGCAGTTATGCAATCATTGCCGAACATGAGAATAGTTGTACCTGCCGACGCCATTCAATCCGCTCAGCTCATTTCGCAGATCGTGTCCTCAGCTGGACCGTGTTATCTTCGTCTTAGTAAAGGTGGTGATCCATCGTTATCATGGCTACATGAGGAACCTGCTAAGTTGGGCGTTAGCTCAATTATAAAATCTGGCAATGATGTAATGTTATTGTGTATTGGCACGATTGTTAATAGTGCTTATATCGCTGTTCAACAATTAATTAATGAAGGTATTGATATTGGACTAATTTATTTCAATACCATCAAACCTCTTGATAGAGGACGGTTGCTTAAATTAGCTAATCAAAGTAACTTTATAATAACCCTAGAAGAGGGGAATATAATTGGTGGATTTGGAACCACGGTCGGTGCAGAGCTATGTGAATTGGGTTTTAAGGGTCGTTTTAAACGTTTGGGAGTTCCTGATCTTTATTATTCGGTTGTTGGGTCACAAGAGTTTATGCGTTCCCAAGCCGGTCTATCAGTTGAAAATATTATTAAAACCATTAAGTCGGCTCTGAGGCGTTAGTTAATGAAAACTGTAAAAGAAATTATGTCAAATCAACCAACATTAAGTATCTGTATACCTACCTATTGCCGTGCCAACAATCTCGACCAGTGTTTGAGTACTATTTTTGCGCAGATTGGTAAAAACCCAGATTTATTATCGGAAATAGAAATTGTCGTTTCTGATAATGCTAGTACAGATAATACTAGATTAGTTGTTGAAAAGTTTATCAAACAATATTCCAATATTACATATTTTATAAATAAAGAAAATCTTGGTTGTGACGCAAATTATATAGAGTCTGTTGTTAATTCAAACGGCAAGTACGCTTGGATTATTGGCGACGATGATTTTATCCTTAACGGTGCTTTGGATTATCTAGTTAAATATTTGAAAAATAATATTCTCGCCCTATATACTGTACAAACTGAGAAGTTTGTTGATATGGCGACTGTATACAAAAAGAGAAATTATCTGGAAAATGTCGAACATTTCGCGCCAAAAGCACACAATGAATTTTTTGCAAAAAATTATTGTATTGGTTTGTTGTCGTCTATGATTTTTAATAGACAAATGTGGCTAGATGTAGATAGAACAGGATATTTTGTAGGTTGGTCATACTATGAAATTGCACTAAAAATGATCGCTCAATCCAATTTACCGTTCGAACACAATGGCGCTTCGTTAGTTTCCACTATGCAATCGTGTGATTGGATTAAGGGTGGTACAGAGTTTTATTATTTTATCAATTGGAATAGAATACTTAAAAAACTACCGAGTTTTGGTTATAATATAAATTATGTTAATCAAATATTGTCTTCATTTCCAAAAAAATTAATCCTCATGCTACTAAGAGCCAAGGCCAACGGCCTCAATTGTAAAATGAATGATTTAAAGATGATGATTGATGAATTCTATTGTTCGCCCTTCTATTTATTGTTGGCAGTGATAATATTTTTTGTACCAAACAGTTTTATTAAGTTAATTAGGGATTCTCGAAAAAATATTAATGCAAGCGCTTAATAATAATTTAAATTAGAAAATTAATAATCATAAAAATATGAAAACTATAATACTTTGCGGTGGCACCGGCACCCGCATGAAAGAGGAAACAGAATTCAAACCGAAGCCTTTGGTGGAAATTGGCGGTAAACCAATGCTATGGCATATAATGAAAATTTATTCTCATTATGGTTATAATGAATTTGTTTTAGCGCTCGGATACAAAGGCAATATGATTAAAGAATATTTTTTGAATTGGCGTGGATTATTAAATGATTTTACTTTATCAACTAAAACCAACGAAGTAACCTTTCATAATAATGAATGTGATGATTTTAAAATTACTTTTGCAGAAACTGGACAAGCTTCGTTGACAGGTGAACGTGTTTTACAGGCGGCAAAATATTTAGATGACGGGCCTTTTATGGTTACCTATGGTGATGGTGTGAGTGATATTAACATTAAAGAGTTGGTGGAATTTCATAATCGACAGGGAACTGTTGGTACTATTACCGGTATCCATCCTTCAACTCGTTTTGGTATGTTAAATATTCATCATGAGTCCAGTAAAGTAGTAGATTTTTTTCAACATAAAATTACTGACAATGAAGATTGTCGCCCAAAAGATTATATCAATGGTGGTTTTATGGTGTTCGAAAAACAAGTACTGGATTTAATCACGCCAAACAGTATGATTGAATCTGTTTTCTCTCCTTTGTCTCAACAATTACAACTATCAGTATACAAACATTCAGGAAATTGGAAATGTATGGATACAGCAAAAGAGGCAGATGATTTAAATGAAATGTGGAACAAAGATCCTTTTTGGAAAATTTGGAAATAATTATGAAATACTTTAAAAATATTTTAAACAAGATTTTATATCAATTTTATCACCGTATTGCTTTTTTATTTGTGAGTTTATTCTCTAAAGATAAGATTACTTATGCCCAAAATAAGGAAGATCAAATAATTGATATTCTTACCGGTTTTAAAGATACTGGATCTTATATTGATATTGGAGCCAACAATCCACACAAGATAAGTGTAACGAAGAAGTTTTATGAAAGAGGGTGGAGCGGTATAAACATAGAACCCAATTCTGATAATTATCTATTATTTTTAAAAGATAGACCACGTGATATAAATTTAAATATTGGATTAGCTGGCCAAGAAGGTGAGTTGGATTATTATTACAAACCAAACGCCACTCTCATCGACAGTACTGGTTTCACATTTTCTAAAAAAGTATACAATGAAAGAAAATATGATCTACAATCTAAAAAAATTAAAGTTTCAACTCTGAGTAAGATTTTTAGTGACAATAATTTGACCCATATAGATTTTATTAACATGGATGTGGAAGGATTTGAAAATGAAATTTTAAGTGGCAACAATTGGTCTAAATACGGTGCTTCGGTCTTGTGTATTGAGGGAAAGAACTATGACCAATTTTTGTCAAAGTATGGATATAAAAAGGTTTTGTACGATGGTAGCAACATCTACTATATTCAGAAAAAAAGATAATCATTATGATAAATTTTTATAACCACAAAAAAGTTTTGATTACTGGTCACTCTGGTTTTAAAGGCGCTTGGTTGACTAAAATTTTATGTAATTGGGGTGCTGAAGTTACTGGCATTTCGCTTCCTCCCAATACTATTCCCAATTTATTTGATACTTTGGAATTGTCCAACCAAATAAAAAATAACTATTTTGTTGATATTTGTGATTATAAAAAATTAAAAGAAATAGTAAGTAAAACAAAACCAGAAATAGTATTTCATTTGGCTGCCCAACCACTTGTTCGCGACAGCTATGATGATCCATTGACTACCTACAATATCAATATCATCGGTACCGCCAATGTTTTGCAGGCTATCAAAGAAGTTGGTGGTGTTAAATCAGCTGTTATTATTACTACTGATAAGGTTTATGAAAATAAAGAACGACCAGAACCATATAGCGAAACTGATTCTTTAGGTGGGTATGATCCATATAGTGCCAGCAAAGCTGCCGCTGATATTGTTTCCTACTCATATATCCGTTCTTTCTTTAGTCCACCTGACTTTGGTACCAAACACCATACTTTGGTTGGTATTGCTCGGGCTGGCAATGTAATTGGAGGTGGGGATTGGGCAAAAGACCGTTTGATTCCGGATATGATGCGAGCAATTTTTGAGCGTCAGGAAGATGTTATTATTAGAAACCCAAAATCAATCAGACCGTGGCAACATGTTTTAGAACCACTTCGAGGCTATTTATTATTGGCAGAACATTTGTATAATGGTAAAAAAAACTTATCTGGCGCTTGGAATTTTGGTCCGTATGAAGAGGGTTTTGTATGTGTCGAAGATTTGGTTCGTTCCGGTATTTCAATTTTGAAACGAGGAAAATACAAAATAGTTCCTGACAACGCCAAACATGAAGCTAATATTCTCAAGTTAGATATTAAAAAAGCGACGAATGAATTGGGTTGGAAACCACAGTTAAATTTAAAAAATTGTTTAGAGTTAACGTTTGATTGGTATCGTCAATTTTATAGCGGTTCAAAAAATATGAATGATTTGACAAATAATCAAATTAATTCTTTCTTATTTGAAAAATAAGCTGGATTTTATGAATAAAATTAAAGTAGCAATTATTGGAACAGGCAATATTGGCAGTGATTTATTGTTAAAAGTACAAAAATCAAAGTATTTAACTTGTGGTTTGTTTACTGGGCGTAGTGCTGATTCGCAAGGTTTGAAAAGAGCAAAAGAGATGGGGGTGCCCACTTCTACTAATTCAATTCAAGCTATTATTGACAATCCAGAATCTTGTGAGATTGTTTTTGACGCTACCTCTGCCAAAAATCACCTTGAGCATGCTCCAATTTTAAAGAAGCTTGGTAAGTTTGTGATTGATTTGACACCTTCGAGAATTGGTCAAATGTGTGTACCAGCAATTAATCCAGACATTGCTTTCGCTGTTGATAATGTAAATATGGTCACTTGTGGAGGACAAGCCTGCATACCATTAGCCAAGGTTATTATGGATACGCATCCTGATACTGAATATATTGAGGTAGCCGGTAGTATCGCTTCCAAGTCGGCGGGGGCAGGTACGCGTGCCAATATTGAAGAGTATATGCAGACTACCAAAAACGCGCTAGAAGAATTTTCTGGAGTTAAAAAGGCAAAAGTAATTTTAGTATTTAATCCCGCTGAACCGCCAGTTAATATGCACAATACTATTTATGCCACTATACCTAATTTAAATATTGATTTATTAAAAGAAAAAATTGAATCTAAAATTGAAGAAATAAAAAAATATATTCCTGGTTACAAACTTACTTTAGGTCCAGTATTGGATAAAGGGCGAGTAGTGATGATGGTACAGGTAATTGGTAGTGGCGATTTTTTACCACCCTACGCTGGTAATTTAGATATTATCACTTGTGCTGCTGTGCATGTGGCCGAGGAATATGCGTATTACAAACTAATCAAATAAATATGAATAATCTGAAATTTTTTGACTCCACGCTTCGAGATGGATCTCACGCAGTTTCTCACCAAATTACTGCTGACCAAATTCGCGAGTATTGCGAAAAAATTGATGGTTCTGGAATTTATACTGTCATTGTCGGCCACGGCAACGGTTTGGGGGCATCTTCTCATCAGGTGGGTTTTGCTGTCATCAAAGACGCTGAAATGTTAGCGGTCGCGAGAAAAGCCTTAAAAAAAACCCGACTAGGAGTGTTCTTAATTCCTGGGTTTGCAACGATCAAAGACGATTTGCAGCCAGCTATAGATATTGGGGTAGATGTATTTTGTGTCGGTTCCCATTGTACTGAGGCTGATACTACTCAACAATATATTCAATATTTGCACGATAATAACAAAGAAGTTTACGGAATTTTGATGATGTATCATATGACCACCAAAGAACGTTTAGTTGAAGAAGCTGTTAAAATGCAATCTTACGGCGCTCGTGGTATAATTATTATGGATTCAGCCGGTTCTTCAACTCCATCATTAGTAACCGAGACAATAAGTCATTTAGTAAAACATTTGGATATTCCCGTTGGTTTTCATGCTCACAATAATTTTGGTATGGCCGTGGCTAATTCTCTAATTGCTCTGCAAAATGGTGCAACTATTATTGATGGTACTATCAGAGGTTTCGGCGCCAGCTCCGGCAATTGCCAATTGGAAGCTTTAGGCACTTTATTAAAAAAAATGAATATTGAAAGTGGTTTGGATCTATATAAAATGATGGATGTTAGCGAGCAAGTAGTCGCCAAGATTATGAAAAAACCACAAGAGATTGACATGATAGGCCTGATGGGTGGATTGACAGGGGTGTTTTCTCTCTACGCTTTACCCATTAAACGTGCCGCTGAAAAATACAACGTTGACGTCAGAGACATTTATACTGAATTAGGTAAACGCAATATTGTTGGTGGGCAAGAGGATATGGTGATTGAAGTGGCTTTACAACTCTCAAAAACAAAAAATAATTAAAACATATTTTTATGCGCCAAAATTTAAAAGAAAAATTAGCTCAGGGCAAAAATATTTTAGGAACATGGTGTGAACTACCGTCACCAGAAGTTGTGAATGTTATTTCTAAAGCCGGTTTAGATTTTGTAATAATCGATATGGAACACGGGTCTATGAGTTTTGAGCGAGCCGGTCAAATGGTGATGGCTGCTCAAGTAGAAGGATGTTGCCCTTTGATACGTGTTTCTAGGAATGATGAATCAGATATTTTAAGAGCGTTGGAAATTGGTTCTTCTGGAATATTGGTACCGCATATCAGTTCTGTGGCGGAAAGAAAAAAAGTTGTTCACTGTGCAAAATTCGCTCCAATTGGCAATCGGAGTTTTAATCCTTATATTCGTGCCGGCGGTTATGGTGCACGTCCATTTGACCTAAATATGCAAAATGATGAGCTGCTAACAGCCATCATGATTGAAGATAAAGACGGGATTGAGATGTTAAAAGAAATTATTAGCGATGATAATATCGACATGGTGTATATTGGTGCTTATGACCTTTCCGTTGCTCTCGGCGTTAGTGGTGATACTAGTAATAAAAAAGTTTTGAACGAACTAGAAAATATGGTAAAAATTATTCGTGCCACAGGAAAGAGTGTTGGTTGCATGTTTCATTCGGATAGCGAGTTAGAATTCTATAAAAATATTGGTGTTCAGTTTTTGTGTTATAAAGTAGACACAGGTGTTATATTTGATGAGTTTTTAAAAATAAAAAAATTAGTTTAATATATGATAAGAGTAAGTGATTACATTGTTTCTACTTTATATGATTTAGGCGTTGGTCATATATTTTTAGTTACTGGTGGTGGTGCGATGTATCTAAATGATGCTGTGGCTTGTCATAAAAAAATAAAATTCACATGTAATCATCATGAGCAGGCATCAGTAATGGCTGCAGATAGCTATGCCCGGATAACAGGCAAAATTGGTGTAGCAATGGTAACTTCTGGCCCAGGTGGCACCAATACCATTACGGGTTTGATGTGTGCTTGGCAAGACTCTACTCCCTGTCTAATTATTTCTGGGCAATGCAAAAAAAAGGAAACTGTCCACGAAGCACACATTCCCGGTTTGAGACAGTTTGGTGCTCTAGCCGTTGATATATTACCGGTAGTTAAGAGTATGACTAAGTATGCGGTTGTAGTGGATGATCCTAAAGGAATTAGGTATCATCTAGAAAAGGCGATTTATCTCGCTAAAAATGGAAGACCGGGTCCTGTCTGGCTTGATATACCAGTAGACATTCAAGGGTCATTCATTAATGTTGAAGAATTAAAAGGTTTTCATCCCGATGTTAAATCAATAAGTGACCACGACACTGAATTAGATAAAAAAATAGAAAAAATTATAAAATTACTCAAAAAAGCTCGCAAACCGGTAATAGTAGCGGGTAATGGTATTCGCATAGCTGGTGCCGTAGATGAATTTAATAGTTTAATAGCGAAGCTTAACATTCCAGTTGTTTCTGGCATTATGGGGGTAGATATAATACATGATTCTCACCCACTTTTTGTTGGTCGAATTGGTACGAAAGGGGAAAGGGCTGCTAATATGACAATTCAAAATTCCGATCTTATTATAAGTATTGGTTCACGTTTAAGTGTTCCTCTGATCGGTTATGAATATGAAAAATTTGCGCCTGATGCAAAAAAGATTGTGGTGGACATAGATGGTACTGAACACAAGAAAAAAACTATCAAGATAGATCTTCTGGTTATCTCTGATGCCAAAGTGTTTCTTGATAAATTATCGGAACGGCTAAACAATTTAACATTTAGCTTCAAATCAAATTGGTCAAATATTTGTCGTAATTTACGTGAATCATATCCGGTTTGTTTGCCAGAATATGCCAAACAAACTCCTTTGAATATTCATCACTTTGTTGATAAAATTTCTGACGTTATGAATAACAAAGATATTATAACGACCGATGCCGGCTCCGCCTTTTACGTAGTTAGACAAGCAATAAAAATTAAGAAAGGTCAGCGTTTGATATTACCAAGTTCTAGCGGATCAATGGGTTTTGCACTGCCCGCGAGTACTGGTGCTTGTCTGGCTAATAAAAAAAACAGAGTAATTTGTATAGTTGGTGACGGCTCGTTTCAAACAAATATCCATGAATTACAAACAATCGTTTATAATAAATTGCCAATAAAAATTTTTGTATTAAACAACAACGGTTATCTTTCAATTCGGAATACCCAGTCTCTATTTTTAGAAAAAAGATTAATTGGAGAAAGCGAATCCAGTGGAGTAAGTTTTCCTTCAACAAAGAAGATTGCTGGTGCCTATGGCATAAAATTTACTAGAATTAGCAATAGTATTAATATAAATAATAAACTTAAAAAAGTTTTAGATTCTACCGGACCGGAAATTTGCGAAATTATTTGTCAAACAAATCATTTGATTATCCCCACAGTGTCTTCGAAAAAATTGCCAGACGGCAAGCTTGTTTCTACTTCAATTGATGACATGTACCCCTTCTTGTCAGAAAAAGAAATGAAAGAAATTAAACAAATATTATCTTAGATATATATGAAAACCGTAATATTCTGTGGTGGACAAGGGATGCGCTTAAAAAATATGAATAGCTTTGTGCCAAAAGCTATGATTAAAATTGCCGGTAAACCAATATTGTGGCATGTAATGAAAATTTTTGCCAAATATGGTCACAAAGATTTTGTGCTCGCTTTGGGTAGTGGGGGAGAGTCGATTAGAGATTATTTTTTTAATTACAATCGCAATACTAATGATGTTGTTTTGGATTTAAAAAATTCTAATCAGGAGGTAGAACATCTAACATCCAACCAAGAAAATGATTGGAAAATAACTTTCGTTGATACGGGTGAATCGGCGGGTACGGGTGCTCGTCTGTACCGTTGTAAAAAATATTTAGATGAAGGTGATTTTTTTGCCACTTATGCTGATTGTTTGTCAGATTTAGATTTGAATAAACTTCTAGATTTTCACAAGAATCACAATCTTTCTGTCACTGTCACTGGAGTTTTGCCTCCCTTTCGCTATGGTGAGTTTGTCCTAAAAAACGACACATCAATATTTTATAGTCCGGTTTCCAAATTAAATAGCTTGGCTGGTGTTGTTAGTGGTGGTTTTATAGTTCTACGACAAAGTATCTTTAATTATTTAACTACTTTTGACGAATGTTCAATTGAGCACAATAATAGTGTTTTTGAAAAATTATCTACCACTGGCCAATTAAAAATTTACCATCATAGTGGTTTCTGGCAGTGTTTGGACAATGACAGAGAGTATAAATTCTTAAATGATCTTTGCGACAAAAATTGCGCTCCTTGGCTTGTATGATTAACAAAATCTTTCGTTCACAATTTGACTTGGCTAATCTATCCTTGCAAAAGTCTGTACCGATATTCTCTGATAATCCCGATTATAATGGGCTGGTAGTGCGCAAACCATGGGGTTACGAATATTTGCTTTTTGAAAATAAACATGTGGCAATTTGGTTTTTGTATATAAAAAATGGTATGAAGACTTCTATGCATTGTCACCCCAACAAGAAAACATCATTGATAAATCTGCATGGGAAAATTGAAACTTCGTCCCTCACCGACACATTTTTGTTGTCAGAAAAAGAGGCTATTATGATAGATAATGGAGTTTTTCATTCTACCTTGGCCATATCCAATGGTGGTGCATATGTGATTGAAATAGAAAATCCACCCAACAAAGGTGATCTTATACGTCTGAGGGATGCTTATGGGAGAGAAAATAAAGGTTATGAGGGTGTTTCAGAAACAACTAGAGATCTTAGTGGTTTTGAGTATCACGCCTTTGCCAAAACTGATATCGAAAAAAGTTTTAAAAATAGAATCATGTCTTTGATAAGTACCACCGATCTCGCCTGTACTATTTTGCATCCGAGTGATATAATTTGTCCGATTGCGCACGATGATAATAATTATTCTTTATTAGGTGAAGTACTGCATGTTGGTAGTAAGTTGGAACAAGATTGTTTGTCCCAAAATTCAATTCGATTTCTACTAATTCGATAATCTATGAAAATTAAAGTATCCGATTATATAGCAAAATTTATTTCAACACTTGGTGTAAAGCACGTCTTTTTGATTTCTGGTGGTTGCAACGTGCAAATGATTGATTCGATAGCCAAAAATAATAAATTAAAATATGTTTGCAATCACCATGAACAAGCGTCAGCTATGGCCGCTGAAAGTTATTCTCGAATAAATCAAAATATTGGGGTTTGTATGGCTACTGTTGGACCAGGATTAACTAACACCATCACCGGTATTGCCGGCGCATGGCTTGATTCTATCCCAGTTTTATATATCTCGGGACAAGTCAAAAGGGACAATATGATCGGGGGTAGTGGTTTGAGGCAATTAGGGGTTCAAGAGGTAGATGCTCCTAATTTGGTAAAAACTATTTCCAAATATGCTGTAGTTGTATTAGATCAAAAAGATATAAGATATCACCTAGAAAAAGCTGTTTATTTGGCAAAATCTGGCCGACCGGGGCCAGTACTCATTGATGTACCGTCAGATGTTCAATCGGCTATAGTAAATACAGACGAATTATTAGGTTTTAAACCGGACATGGAGGAAAAGTTTGTTGATAATAGTTTGTCTCCAAAAATTTCTGATTTTAAAAAAATGATTAATTCAGCAAAACGCCCCTTGTTATTTATCGGTCATGGTATTAGGTTGGCAAAGGGTGAAGATGTTTTAATGAAGGTTATTGAAAAATTACAGATTCCGGTAGTTACTTCTATGTCAGCGCATGATTTAATACCAAGCGAACATGGTTTGTGCGTTGGGCGGCCAGGTGTATTTGGCGATCGTGCCGGAAATTTTGCCGTACAAAATTGTGATTTATTAATTAGTGTTGGAGTTCGGCATCATCTTTGGAATATTGGATATAACTATAACGAATTTGCCAAAAAATCCAAAAAAATAGTTATTGATATTGATAAGTTGGAATTATCGAAAAAAACCATTCATCCCGATTTGCCAATTAATATTGATGCCAAGGTTTTTTTAAATGAGGTACTAAACATGACCAGTGATGGTGAGTGGAAAGATTCAAGCGATTGGGTTAGTCGTTGTATTGCGTGGAAAGAAAAATATCCAGTAGTTTTACCAGAGTATAAAGATGAAAAGAATTTTGTAAATTCATATTATTTCACCGAAGTTTTAGCCTCTTTGTTGAAAAAAGGTGAAATAATTTTGACTGGTGTTGGTACATCATTCACCGCCACTTTACAGTGTTTTAAAATAAAGAAAAATCAAAGGTTGATTAGCAATGTTGGTTGTGCTGCCATGGGTTATGATTTGCCAGCTGCGATTGGAGCTTGTTTTGCAAATGACAAAAAAAGAGTCATCCTCATTACCGGTGACGGTAGTATCATGATGAATATTCAGGAGCTACAGACTATCAAACATCACAATCTCCCAATAAAAGTATTTTTGTTAAACAACCAAGGTTATTTGGCTATCAGAAATACCCAGAATTCATTTTTTGGCGGCGACCTAGAAGCGAGCGATCCTTCTTCGGGGGTGAGTTTCCCAGACTTTAGAAAAGTAGTTGCTGCTTTTGGTATTCAATATTCTCGAATAAAAGATCATAAGGGTATCGAAAAAAAAATAGATAAAGTATTAAAAAGTAAGGGGCCGGTTGTTTGCGAAATCAATATGTCTGCTTTCCAGCCTCTGATTCCAAAAGTATATTCCATGAAAAATTCTGATGGTACTATGGATAGTAAACCCTTGGAAGATATGTTTCCGTTTTTGAAAAGGGATGAATATTCAAAAAATATGAATAATGTTTAAATTAATTAGGAATTTTAATAATATGAGCAACCTGACAAAAAGAGCCGTGATAATTACAGCTGAAGGTTTTGAAGATGAGGAGGTAATCTATCCCGTTATTCGTTTGCATGAAGAAGGGTTTAAAATAGACATCGCTACAAAAGATAAAAAAATGGTAAATGGTCGTTTGAATTTTCCTCTAGAACTGTTAATTCGATATTATGGACAGTTAATCGATTCTACCAAGTTAAATCTAGACAATTACGATCTTGTTTTAATACCAGGTGGTTTTGAAGCTCCCGATCGTGTTCGACAGATACCGGAAGTTTTGGATTTTGTGCGCAAAATGTATGAATCAAAAAAAATCATTGCAGCTTTTTGCCATGGCCCATGGGTATTGATTTCTGCTGGAATTTTAAAAAATAAGCACGCTACTTGTTATGTAGGTATAATGGATGATTTGAAAAATTGTGGTGCAATTTATGAGAATCAGCCGGTTGTGGAAGATGACAATATTATTACCTGTCGCCATCCGCGTGATGTTGGAGCTTTTATGAAAGCTATTATAAAAAGATTTTAGTATGATTAGTAGAAAAAAGATTATAATATTTGATTTTGATGGGGTGTTAAACAACTCTTTTGACGAGTTACATAAAATGCATGTTTTTGTCTGTTCACACTTTGATCGGGAAATATCAGCGGTAGAATATTCTAACCTTTTTTTGAATTCAAATTTTCATGGTAATTTGGAAAAGCTCTTGGCTTTAGAGCCGAGAAAATTAGAAGAATTCAAAGTGCTAAAATATTCTGTTTTCGATAATTACTATTCGCGAACCAAGTTATATGATTTTGCGGAGGAAATGGTAAAAAAAATACAATTAGCGGGTTATGATCATATGGCTATAGTTTCGAGTGCTCCCAAAATTCAAATTGAAAAAATATTAGAAATGAATGGCTTACGTTCATCATTCTTTGAAATTTTAGGAATTAACAAAAACGGTAAGGCTGGTGTTGTTGAGTCTTTGGTTGAAAGTTTAAAACTCCAACCTTCTGATTGCTATTTTATTACTGATACCGTGGGTGATATTATTGATGGTAAGTGTGTTGGTGTGAAAATGTTGGCAGTTACTTGGGGGTTTCATGATAAAATTAAGTTGAATGCTGCTGAGCCGGAGTATGTTGTTGATAATCCTCAAGAAATATTAGATATTTTGGTATGAAAAATAAAATAAAAATTTTACTCACCGGAAGTGGGGGGTTTATTGGCAAAAACATATTAAATTTGCTTGGTGACAAATATAATTTTATTACTCCGCGTAGTACGGAATTAAATCTGTGCGATTCCACGGCAGTGCAGAATTATATAAAAAACTGTCGCCCTGATCTTGTTATTCATGGAGCAAATTTGGGTGGCACCCGACTACAAAAAGATTCGGATGATGTTCTATCGATGAATTTGAGCATGTTTTTTAATATTGCTCGCTGTCATAGATATTTTGGTAGAATGATAACATTTGGTTCTGGCGCTGAATATGGTAAACAAGATGACATCTCTCATGTTCAAGAAGTTGATTTTGACAAAAAAGTTCCGACTGATAGGTATGGTTTATATAAATATATTTGTGCCCAATATGCGCAACGAGTAGATTTTATTACTCATTTGAGAATTTTTGGAATATTTGGAAAATATGAAGATTGTTGTATTCGATTTATTTCCAACAATATTTGTCGTGCTTTATTAAATTTACCAATTTCAATTAATCAGGATGTATATTTTGATTATATTTTTGTGGATGATTTTGTTAAAATTGTTGATTATTTTATCATCCACCAAGGAAAAGAAAAAACATATAATGTCGGCACCGGCCAGAGGGTTTTGTTGTCAGATGTTGCCAAAAAGATAAAACAACAGTCGGGGAAAAATTTAGAAATAAAAATAAAAAAAGACGGTTTTAATAAAGAATATTCCTGTGATATTACTCGTTTAAGGAAAGAAATACCTGATTTAAAATTTACCAAAATTGACGAGGCGATTAGTAAATTATTTTTATTTTACTCCAAACAAATTAATACTATTAAAAAAGAGGATATTTTATTTGAATAATGTTAATAATTTATGATAGTTGATCAAAGAAAAAAAATTAGTGTAGTTACCCCATGTTTTAATGAAGAGGACAACGTTAGCGATGTGTATGAACAAACGAAGGCTGTATTTGTTGGTTTGTTACATTATGATTATGAACATATTTTCATCGATAACGCCTCTACAGATAGGACAGTGAGTATTTTGAAACAAATAGCACAATTGGATAAAAATGTAAAAATTATTGTAAATACTCGTAATTTTGGTCATATCTGTTCGCCTATCCATGCTTTATTGCAAGCACGAGGTGATGCCGTTATCATGTTGCTTAGCGATTTGCAAGATCCGCCCATTTTGATGAAAGAATTTATTAAGAAGTGGGAGGAAGGTTATAAAGTTGTAATAGGTATTAAAAACAAAAGCCTTGAAAATCCGCTAATGTTTTTTATTAGAAAAATATACTATACCCTAATTAAAAAATTTGCAGAAATTGAACAGATAAATAATTTTTTTGGGTATGGATTATATGATCGTAAATTTATTGAAGTATTGAGACAGATAAATGATCCGTATCCATATTTTCGCGGTCTTATTAACGAAATTGGTTTTGAGCGTACTGAGATATTCTATACACAATTCGAGAGAAAAAAAGGCAAGTCAAAAAATAATTTTTATACTTTGTATGATGTGGCGATGTTAGGCTTTGTTAACCACTCAAAAGTTCCTTTGCGCATGGCTAGTTTTATAGGTTTTATTATCTCGGTAATTAGTTTTATTATTGCCATTATCTATCTGGCATATAAATTGTTGTATTGGCAAGAATTTCAGCTCGGTCTCGCCCCTTTAATAATTGGTATTTTCTTTTTTTCTTCTGTGCAATTATTTTTTATTGGCATACTGGGGGAATATATCGGCGCTATTTATACTCAAGTTAAGCATCGGCCAATGGTAATTGAAAAAGAAAGAGTAAATTTTGAGTGATAATATGTTGAATAAATTAATAAAAATTCAGTATGTTTCTTAAAAAATTAATGGCCAATATATTAAACTATCGTTCTTTTTATATTTGGATTCTTTACTTGCTAGGCTTAGCAATTTTAGTAGTGGAAGTTGCAGCGTTTAATATTTCACCACTAAATTTTCATCATATTTATGGGGAAGGTTTGGCAGGTGGTGGAAGAGATTTTACTACATTTTATTTTGCTGGATATAGATTGCGCACTGTAGGTGAATTTTATGTTGTTAAAAATGATAATGAATTTTTACCTGGCGAACACGAACGCGGTATTTCGCGCTTTATTTACCCTCCATTGTTGGCTTTTATTTTTGTTCCATTGTCTTTTTTTTCTCTGCATACAGCATTTACCTGGTATTCATATTTAATTTTGATAATGTTTGGAGTATCTATTTTTCTAGTTACTAATTTTGCAGTCAATAAGGTTTTAACTCGTTTGGTTATTGGAACGTTGTTCTTATTGTCCCCAATTATTTGGATGCATTTAGCGCACGGTCAAACTGATATATTGGTGTTGTTTTGTCTTGCTTTGTCTTTCTATTTTTTAACTAAAAATAGTTCAAAATCGGCTGGATTTTTTATTGGTATCGCTGCGTTACTTAAACTGACGCCAGTGATTTTTATTCCATATTTATTTCTTAAAAATAAAAAAGCATTTTTTGCATCCTTATTTACTTTAATATTTGGATCAGTATTGTTAGGAGTTGATCGTTTATTGAAATTCGTCGATAATTTAACATTATTTTCAGGTAGTTGGGCAACTTCTTCCATATTTAATAACGGCCTAATGGGCATATTTTATAATCGCTTAACTCGTTCAATAATGTCGTTTTCTACCAGTCGATCAGTTTATTCAATATTAATATTATTTAGTGTTGCTTTTTTCTTCCTCGCATTGTATCGTCGGATAAAAATAAACAAAACTTCAACTGATGAATTTTTTGTATTGGCTGAGTTTGCGTTTTTTACCAGCTTGATGATATTGATACCGAGTGTTTCCCTGATATACAACGGTGTCCACTTGTTATTTTTGTTGTTAATCTGGTGGTGGTTGAGAGAACGTAAGATTTTTAGTTTAAAAAAACAGTTTTTTTTAGATATTTTGATATTTCTAATTTTTTCAGAACCGTTGTTAGTGACATGGTTTCAAACAATGCCTGGCTCGTTATTATTCGTATTTAGACCAATTTATATCTTGATATTTTTAATTATAATTTTTAAAGAATATTCTAAAAAAACCTATGAATCAAGATCTTAAAACGCTATTAATAAATGAATATAAAAATAATTTCCCTGGAAAAACATTCATTCCAGGAGAATCAATTGTTCCAGTTTCCGGTAAAATTTTTGATGAGAATGAAATATTGATGGCCACTGAAGCGGTTTTGGAGGGTTGGTGGACAGAAGGAACATATTCTCAACAGTTAGAGCAAAAAATCGCTTCATTTATTGGGGTTAAAAGTTGTTCTTTGGTGAATTCTGGTTCTTCTGCTAATTTAATAGCTATTACGGCTTTAACCTCAAAAAAATTACCGGAAAATAAAAGATTAAAACCAGGTGACGAGGTTATAACTGTTGCTGCTGGTTTTCCAACTACTATTAATCCTATAATTACCAATGGTTTAGTTCCAGTATTCGTTGATGTTGAGCTTGGTTACTATAATCCGAGTTTAGATTCAATTAAAAAAGCATTTTCTGATAAAACAAGAGCGGTGATTATTGCACACACACTTGGTAATCCCTATGAAGTAGAT
This sequence comes from Candidatus Magasanikiibacteriota bacterium, assembly GCA_041666745.1. GTDB lineage: Bacteria > Patescibacteriota > Patescibacteriia > Magasanikbacterales > GWA2-37-8 > CAIOJG01. The sequence continues at coordinate 76,891 of JBAYGI010000003.1, read as the reverse complement.
AAAATTGCTGAATTTTGTCAAGAAAAAGGCCTGTGGCTTATAGAAGACAACTGTGACGCACTTGGTTCGGACTATAGAGGTAAAAAAACAGGTAGTTTTGGTCATATTTCTACATTAAGCTTTTATCCTGCCCACCACATGACTACGGCTGAGGGAGGTGCTGTTTTGTCAAATGACTTGTTCTTAACAAAAATTATCCGTTCACTTAGAGATTGGGGAAGGGATTGTTGGTGTCCAACTGGTAAAGACGATACTTGTCACAACCGCTTTGGTTGGAAATTGGGATGTTTACCACAAGGGTATGATCATAAATATATTTATAGTGAACTGGGTTATAATTTAAAGATGACTGATATTCAGGCAGCGCTAGGATTGGCACAGTTTGAAAAATTACCAAACTTTGTTGTTAGAAGAAAAGAAAATTTTAAATATTTGTTAGAAAAATTCAAAAAATTTGATAAATATTTTATCTTGCCACAATATTTGCCTGAAGCTGACCCTAGCTGGTTTGGTTTTTTATTAACTATAAAAGAAAATTCAGGGATCGACAGAACGGCGCTAATAAAGTATTTTGATGGCAAAAAAATTGGAACTAGGTTATTATTCGCCGGCAACATTACCAAACAGCCATATTTTATTAATAATAAAATTGAATATCGGGTTGTTGGAGAATTGAATAATACTGATTCAATTATGAATAATACTTTTTGGATAGGTGTTTTTCCTGGTATTAGTCTACCTATGTTGGATTATATAGTGGATTGTTTTGAAGATTTTTTAGAAATTAATTTTATTACTAAAAAATAGTATGTTTTTAAAAAACGAAACAAAAGAAAAATTTAAATTATTTCTTAGTAGATATTTATTTGTCGGTATTTATTTGTTCGGTATTTTGGCATTGTCTGTGTTGATTTTTGATTTTAACTATCAACCATTTGCAAATAATTCCAAATTTCTTAAGCCTACAATTAATTATAGTACTGGTATAGATTATAATTATTTTTATTTTGCTGGAATGCGGGCATCTCAGGGGAAAAATTTTTATTTTCCACTCAACGATCGTTACCCTGGTGAAACCAGCTATCCTTTTGAATACGCCAGATTTAATTATCCTCCGTTGATGGCTTATTTTTTCATTCCGTTTAGCATGCTACCGCTCGATGTGTCTTTTTTTGTGTATAATTTAGTCTCGATTCTTTTACTGCTTCTTTCGGTGTATTTTTTAAGTAAACTTGTTCAGCAAAAATGGCCATATTTTATTATTACTTTTTTGGTATTTTTATTCTCTCCGGCTTTCTTGCTCCATCTAGATCGAGGGCAAACAAATATAGAGATACTATTATTAGTGTCTTTGTGCCTTTTGTTTTATTTGCAAGGGAAATACAAGATCTCTAGTTTTTTATTAGCATCGTCGATTGTATTAAAATTGATGCCGATAGTTTTTCTTCCATACTTTTTTATTAAAAATAAAAAAGTATTTATTTATACTATTATTTCTTTATTATTTTTTGTCTTAATATTTGGCATGAATTCATTTGTTGATTTCTGGGGTGTTGTATCTAGTTTTGCTACCAGTGGTATAGTTGCCGGTGGTTTGAGTACTGGTTTGGGAGGTATAATATACAATCGTTTTACTTATAATATTCTAAATCTTCAACAGGCACAATTGTTAACTGCAATCGTTGGTTTAATTATATCTGGTTTCTTTTTTGGACTATTTTATAAAGTAAATAAAATAGAAAAACAAAATAAAGATTTGATGTTGCTTGAATTTGGAACTTTGATGTTTTTGGTCTCATTCTTACCGACAGTGTCGTGGTTGCATAATAGTCTATATTATTTATTTATTTTTACTGTTTATTGGAATCTGAGACCAAAAATTGGTTTTTATTGTGACTTATTTATCCAATTATTGCTATTTTTGTCATTGTCTCAACCGTTGTTGTTTCCAGTGTTTGATCAGCAACCATTTATGACTGTTTTTGCTCTTCGACCCGTCTATATGCTGACGGTCGTTGTATTAATGTGGTATTTTTATATTGCAAATAATATAAATTTAAAGCCAGAATTTAACTTAAAGAATTACACTATTAACAACTACCAACTATATAAATTATATCTTAAAATTAGATTGTTTCTGAATCGAAACTCCCTTATTTCCAAGAAAAAAATTTCACGTTATATAGGCACTAATCCTGTGGTTATAGAAATAGGTGCTCATGTTGGTAGTGATACTGTAGAGATGGCTACATTATGGCCAAACGGCAAAATTTATGCATTTGAACCATTACCAAATACTTTTGCGCGATTAAAATTTAAAACTAAAGATTTTAAAAATATTGAAATAATCCAAAATGCTGTTACTGACGATAAAAATGTTGATCAAGTTGAGATGTTTGTTAGCGATAATAGTGGGTGTTCAAGTTCGCTATTGAGACCAAAAGAACATTTAAAATATTTTCCTGGAGTAGAATTTCAAGGAAGTGTATTTGTGTCGGCAGTTTTGTTGGATGTCTGGTTGACGTCCAATTGTGTGGATAAAATAGATTTGCTTTGGATTGACGCTCAGGGAATGGAATACCGTATCTTTAAATCCTTAGGAGATAAAATAAAAAGCATACATTTCATTTATACAGAGGTGTCCAAAAAAGAGTTTTACGATGGTGCTGAAGATTATGATTGTCTTAAAAAATATTTAAGTAATTTTGGTTTTGAACTTGTGGAAGATGATTTGGTAGGAAAAGAATTGATGGGGAACGCTCTATTTAAAAATATTAATTGGTAATTTTATGGATGAAAAACTAATTATAGCCAAGACAATACTTATAACAGGCGGTACGGGGTTTTTAGGTAGCAATCTGTTGCGTCGTCTGATTTTAAATAAATATAAAGTTATTTTATTAAAAAGATCTTACTCTAACACTCATCGTATCGATGATGTATTATCTAATGTGAAATATTATAACATCGACCAAGTGGATTTGTCCGTGGTGTTTAAAGATCAGCCTATAGATGTTGTTTTGCATTGTGCCACTGACTATGGGCGTAAACAATCGTTACCATTACAAGTTATTGAAGCTAATTTAATTTTACCATTAAAATTATTGGAATTAGGCAAAGAAAACAAAGTGAAGTGTTTTATTAATACAGATACAATTTTAGACAAAAGAGTAAGTCATTATTCTTTGTCTAAAGCACAGTTTATCGATTGGCTTAAAACCTACCAAGATGACATTGTCTGCGTAAATATGGCTTTGGAGCATTTTTACGGTCCTGGTGATGATAAAACCAAATTTGTTTCTAATATTTTTGATTCTTTGTTAAATAAAGTAAAGAGCATAAATTTGACTAAGGGTGAACAACAGAGAGATTTTGTCTATATTGATGATGTGGTTGATGCATTTATGTTAGTAATAAAAAATCTTACCAACAATGCAGATGGTTTTTTTCATTATGAAATTGGTACAAACAAATTAATTTCCATTAGATGGTTGGTAGAAACTATTAAAGAATTGTCTAATAACCATGTAACCGAACTCAATTTTGGAGCCTTGCCTTACCGTGAGAATGAAGTGATGCAATCTGTATCAGATACTATTGCTATTAAGCACTTGGGCTGGGTACCAAATTATGATATTAAGCGGGGTTTAGAGAAAATGTTATTAATTGAGAGAAATAAAAAAATAATATGAAATATTTGATAACCGGCGGGTGTGGTTTTTTGGGTTCAAACATAGCTAGCCACATAATTGCAACCACTAAAGATCAGTTGGTGGTAGTTGATAATTTATCTAGAATGGGATCTCGTGCTAACCTCGATTGGTTAAAGGAAAATGGACATTTTAATTTTTATGAATGTGATATTAGAAATTATGAACAGTTAGAAAAAATAATAAAGGAAGAAATGCCAGACGTGGTATTTCATCTCGCTGGTCAGGTTGCCATGACCACATCTTTGCAAGACCCGTTGTATGATTTTTCGGTTAATGCCCAGGGAACCATAAATTTATTAGAAAACATTCGTCGTTTTAGCCCTCAATCAATTGTAATATATTCTTCTACTAATAAAGTATATGGAGATTTAGAATGGGTTCATTACAAGGAAAACAGCACTCGTTATATTAGCACTGATTTTCCCAATGGGTTGTCTGAAAATACTCCTTTAAGTTTTTCTTCTCCTTATGGTTGTTCGAAGGGGTGTGCCGATCAATATATGATTGATTATTATAAAGTTTTTGGTATACGAACCGTTGTGTTTAGACATTCTTCAATGTTTGGTGGTCGTCAGTTCTCTACCGCTGATCAGGGGTGGGTTGGTTGGTTTTGTCAGGAAGCGTTAAAATTTGTAAAAGATCCAAATTATTCAGGACTTACGATTTCCGGGAATGGTAAACAAGTAAGAGATATTTTGTTCGCTGATGATATGGTTCGGTTGTATTTTGCGGCTGTTCTCAACATTGATAAAACAGCTGGACAATGCTATAATATTGGCGGTGGCATGGAAAATAGTTTGTCTATTTTAGAATTATTTGGTTTATTAGAAAAAGAGTTAAAAGTTAAAATAAAATACATTGAATTACCAGTACGAATAAGTGATCAAAAAATATTCATTGCTGATCTAACTAAAATTCAAAATGACATTGCTTGGTTTCCAAAGATTGACAAAGTTACCGGTATTAAAAAAATGTTAAATTGGTCTGGTGAAATAATGAAATGATATGACCCAAAATATTATATTAAGTATTATTCTTCCTGCCTATCAAGAAGAAGACAATTTAAAACTATTATTACCACGTATTCATCTTGCAGTAGAAAAATTGTTAGTACCTTACGAAATTATTGTCGTAGATACTCAGCGACCTATGGATAAGACTGAGAGTGTTTGTGAAGAGAATGTGGTTAAATATATCAATAGAGAGGGAGGCAATAATTATGGTGATGCTGTAAGAACTGGTATTAAATTGGCGCTCGGTAAAAATATTATATTTATGGACGCAGATGGTTCTCATACCCCAGAATTTATTGTAGATTTATTTGCCAGTCGGTCTAATTACGATGTCGTAGTTGCTTCACGTTATGTGACTGGAGGAAAAACTGAAAACAACAAGGTTTTAATAATAATGAGTTTGATACTAAACGTTATATATTCCGTAGTCTTAAATTTAAAGTGCAAAGACGTTTCAAACAGCTTTAAACTGTATCACACTGATCAATTAAAAAAAATAGTTTTGAAATGTAATAATTTTGATATTGTAGAAGAAATATTTTTAAAATTAAAAAGAAATAAAAGTGACTTAAAGATATTAGAGTTGCCGTATTGTTTTAAGCAGAGAATTTTTGGTAAAACCAAAAGAAATTTATTTGTTTTCATTTTATCTTATATTTATACAATAATTAAATTGCGTTTTAGTAAATAAAAAGCCATAGGTATGGATAGAAATATTTTACAGAAAATAATATTATATTTTAAAAAAAATTTAAAATTGTTTTTTCTGTTATTTATTTTTTTCTGGTCGGTAGTTTCTGTCGGTAAATGTTTAAAAATAGTCAGCAGTCGTGAGCCGTTAGCAAATGTACAGGTAATTATTAATACTAACGATAATAAACCAGTTGATTTTGATGTGGCGGCAAAACTAGTTAGGGCCGGTAATAACATTAAATTGATTAAAACTGGTGTCAACACTTGGCAAGTCAACGCAGTTTTTGTAAAACGAATCGCCTTAGCGTTCAGCCGGTCTCAATTATCAGAAATAAAGGAAGTTACTGTCGCTATTGATGATAAAAATTTTATTTATAGTCAAGATGAGTTGCTCTCTCAATGGGAAAGAGTCACTTCTGAATCATTTGGTTCAGTTGCTATGGACAACAGTGCAATCACTTTAGCATCACCATATGCTCTTGCTTTAGAACGTAGCAAAATCCCTGTAAAGAAAGATTTTTTTAGTTCCATAATTAACTGGCGTGGTGATAAATATTTAACATACAACACTGTTCTACAAGCGGTGTTGCCATCTATTATTATCTCTTTTTTCCTGTACCTTTTTTATATTATTGTTTTGGTATATACAGAAACATTATCGCCGACCAGTGAAGGGCGAAATATTAAACAAATACAATTTGATTTTACTGTATTCTATGTCGTTCTATTTTTTACGTTTATTAGCGAATATTTATTGATGTGTTTAATTAAACTTTCTTATCATCCAAACATTTTAAATATAATTAATCAAGCCAAAGAAATATATCTAGATAAGATAGTTTTAAGTTTTACTCCTAAACCAACAGAGAACCTGCAATATATCCTAGGTGTCATGTTTTTACCATTTCTTTTATTAGTGAATTATTATTTATCCGTAAAAATAGTTAATCGATTTTTACTCAACAAATTGCATATAATAAATATTTTATTAGTAGTTGGCACTTTTATTGGTTTGCCATCCTATATTTATTTATCTTTATCGATGTGGAATTTTCTTTATGTACCTCCTTTATTAAATTCTGTTTTTGGATTTTCTGTTTATGCTTTTTTAATTTTTCCTATTTTTTCTTATTTTCTTATAAAAAATAAATATCAGGGATGGGTTTATAATACTCTGTCTGTTTTATTGGCCTTTGTTTTGTTTTCTGTTGTTATTTTTGCTATATCGTCACCAGTTGGAAGTTATGATGCCCACCATCTTGATGCTGTCTATTTTCCCCAGACACAAATTGCTCAAGGTAAAACTATAATTCAGCAAGTACCTAGTTTGTATGGTTTGTTTCCGCTTATTTTAAAACCTGTTTTTGACATTATAGGTTTAGGAATTTTTAAATTTACTATTGTCATGGGTGTGATAATCTTCAGCTGTTATTTTCTCATTTTATTATTTTTAAAAATTTCCACTAATAATAAAATTATTCCACTATTAGGCGTGTTAAATATTATAAATTATTTTCATCTTCCTCAAATGGCCGCTGGTCTCAACTATAAGATCAATTACCAGCATCTGCCTATTCGCATAATATTTCCTAGTCTAATATTGTTTATTTCTGCTAAATATTTAAAAAATCCCAATAGGAGTTTGTATGGTATAGGTCATTTTGTTGCAACAGTGGCAATATTTTGGAATTTTGATTCCGGTTTAGTCGTTTTTATATCGTGGAATTTATTTTTGCTTTATTTAGAAATACTGAAAAGGGGAGATAAAAAGTCTTTAGATGTAATAAAGTCCGTTTGTAAGCACGTGTTACGTGGTATCGGTTTCTTGTTGACTGGTTTGGTGTTGTTGTCATTTTATTATATATATCACTTTGGTGGTTTGCCGGATATTAGTTTGTTTTTTCAATATTCAAAAGAGTTTTACAATGGTTTTAGTATGAATCCATTGCCGATTTTTCCAAACATGTGGCATTTAATAATTTTTATCTATACGTTGTCGTTGTTGATGTCTCTTATCTGTGTCATTAAAAACAAGGATGACAGTAAAGCGCCACTATATTTTATCCTGTCTATTGTAGGATTTGGTTCATTTATTTATTTTCAAGGTAGAGCACTCAATGCTATTTTGTTTGATTCTTCTTTTGTTTCAATTTTAATACTAGCTCTTTTGTTGGATGATTACTTACCAATTGTGTATTCTCTTAAAAAAACTGATAAGTACATTGTGGTATATTCGTGTTTTATAACCTCCATCCTATTATTTTTCTTGTTATTACCGTCAGTAAATATTATAGTAAATATTAAATATTTTATTAGTAATTCCATCCAATCATACAAGGAATTGTATTACCCAGTTAATCAGAATATCAATAAAAATATTAATTTTATTAAACATCACACAATAGCGGGTGAGCGAATTTTAATACTAGCTACCCCAGAAGCCGCTTATGACGCTACTTATTATGGTGAAACAAACACAGTCTGCGCAATTGATTTTCCATCTGTAGTGGATTGGAATTTTAAATATCAGTATAATTTGCTATTGAATTATCTCGACGCTGGTAATAAATCAAAGATTTTCGTTAATTCTGATTACAACGACGAAAAAATTTTAAAAATTTTAAATACCAAATTTAAAAAAGAAGTCACCGGTACGGGTATGATATTATTTGAAAACTAATTTTTAAATAGTAAAAATATTTTTAATAATATTATGAAAGATTTTAAAATGAATAATTTGTTTGAAATTTTCAAAAAAAATATTATTTTTTTTCCATTATTAATTTTTTTCTTTTTAGTAATTATCACCGCTGGTAAAGGTATTATGACGGTAAGTAGTCGTGAACCATTGGCAAATATTAAAGTAACTATAAATGCAAGCGGTGAGAATAAAGGATATTTTAATCCTGTAGCTAAATTGGCAAGAGCTCACAATAACACAGGAATGAATTTTGTTAGTACAAGCACATGGGAGATCGGCGGTGTTTTTGTTGAAAGAGTAGCATTGGTAATTGATGCTTCTCATCTGTCTAAAATTAAGGATGTCCTTGTATCTATAGGGGAAAAAGATTTTCAATATACACGAAGTGATTTGTTGGAAAAGTGGATAGACGTTACGTCGTCTACTTTTGGATATGTAGGAATTGGAGAAAATAATATAATTTTAGCCTCACCTTTCATATTGTCTCTGGAAAGAAGTAAAATTCCAGTAAAAAACGTTTTTTTTAAATCATTAATAAATTGGAAAGGGGACAGTTATTTGACCAGCAATACTTTAGGGCAAGCAATTTGGCCGTCGTTGGCTATTTCTATTTGGTTATTTTTAATATATTTATATTATTTATTCTATATTAGAATTGGTACGTTTACTGAAGAAGGTTTAGAAAAGAACGAAAAACAGCATAATTATCAAGCAGTATATCTTACAATATTTTTTACAATTACTTCGGAATTTTTTTTGGCGTATTTAATCAATACTTTTTTTCATCCTGACATTTCGAATATTATCAGTCAAGCTAAAAAAATATATTTAGATTCTATCATCATTGCTTTTATTCCTAAGCCGATAGAGCAGTTTCAATATTTATTGTGTGTCTTGGCTTCTCCGTTTTTTTTAATAATTAATTATTATTTATCCAATAAATTATTAAAAAATTTATCAAAAAAAATAATTGGTAAAGTCAATTCTTTTTTAGCCTTAGTTACCATCTTAGGACTGCCTTCACTCATTTATCTCGGCTTGTCAATGAGCGACTTTTTTTATACGAAGTTTTCACTCACGAGTTCTATTTTTGGATTTGTAGCATATTCTTTCATAGTTTTTCCTTTAGTTGTCCATTTGATGGTTAAAGATAGATATCAAAAAATACTTTCCTTAGTGTTAACTATCGAATTTGTGATACTTTTAGTGTTTACAGTTTTTTTTAATATTTCATCATTAGCAGGAAATTTAGATTATTATCATTTTGATCCAGTCTATTTTCCTCAAACTCAAATTGCCCATGGTAAAATATTGATTCAACAAGTACCAAGTCTATATGGCTTATTTCCACTTATTTTAAAACCAGTCTTTAATTTAATAGGTGTTGGAGTAACTAAATTTACGTTTGTGATGTGTATTTTAGTATTGATTTGTTATTTGTGCTTATTTTATTTTTTGAATAGTAGTATCAAAAGAAAAATTTTTTCTTTGTTAGGAATTATAAGTGTTTTGGGCTATTCAAACTTTTCACACATGTTCAAAGATGGAATCTACAATCAGTATCTTCAGTATTTGCCTATACGAATGTTATTTCCATCCGCTATATTATTTATTTCAGTTAAATATTTAAAAAAGCCCAACCGATATTTATACGCATTGGGTCATTTTATAGCCACTCTAGCAATATTTTGGAACTTTGATTCCGGCATAGTCGTTTTTATTTCGTGGAATCTATTTTTACTTTATCTAGAAGTTTGGAAAAGGGAAAGCAAAAAATTAGCAGATATATATAAATCAATTTGCAAACACATTTTAATCGGTGTTGCTTCTTTGTTGTTGGGTTTGTCCTTATTTTCTTTTTATTACATATTTTATTCTGGCAGTATACCTAATATTAATTTATTTTTTCAATATTCAAAAATGTTTTATGCGGGTTATTTCTTAATTCCATTGCCAATTTTCCCCCACATATGGTATCTGGTCGTTTTAGTCTATCTTATCTCTCTTTTATTTTCGATAATATGTTTGGTACAGAAATCAGAAAATATAAAAGGGCCGCTATATTTTATTTTATCGATAATAGGCACTGGATTGTTTGCTTATTTTGAAGGTCGTTCGCACAGTTTGACATTAGTTGCTCCATCATTTGTTGTATTTTTAATTCTACCAATGTTTCTTGATGATCTTGTTATCGCACTTCGAAATTATACCGCTCTTGGAACTAAAATAAATGTTGGCCTATATTTTGTTATTATTGCGCTAGCCTATGTTTTGGTTCTACCAGTATTTGATATGGCTTATAATACAAAATTTTTTATCTACAATACGCACAGAACATTTCAGGATCTTACTTTACCGGACAATTTAGATGTTGTAAAAAATATTAATTTTATCAAACAACATACAATTCCTGGAGAACGTATTTTAATTTTGGCAGGTGCATATGATGGAATGTATTACGACGAAACAAATACCGTGTGTGCAATTGATTTACCATCAGCAATTGATCTGTTTTTTATATATCAATTTAATCGGCTGTTAGATTATATTAATAGCGACCAACAGATAAAAGTTTTTGTTATTCAAGACTATGATAATGTTCAGGTGCTAAAAATTTTGAATTCCAAATTTCAAAAAGTTATCGGCGACGCAAGTATAATGCTATTTATAAAATAATTTTTTAACTTTATGAAAGGAAAAATATCTTTTATCATTTTTACTTACAATGAGGAAAAAAGGATAAAATATGTAATTGAAAATTTATTAAATTATGGCGAGGTTTTAATATTGGATGATGGTAGTACTGATAATACCAAAAAGATATCAGAAGAATCAGGAGCAAAATATTTTGTCAGACCAAAAACTGGGAAATTAGATGTAGAAAATCAAGAGACTTTTGATTTTATTAAATCAATTGCTGCAAACGATTGGATTCTTTGGGGTTTTGCTGATTATATATTTCCCAAGCAGCTATTAGAAAAAATGGTAGAAATATCATTTCAGGATAATAAAAAATATGTATTTATTCCAATCTATACGTATCTTTTGGGTGTTACAAATAAGTTGATGAACAAATGTTTTTATCCTAATTTTTTTAGAAAAGAAGTGGTAGATTTTTCTAATAACCGCATTCACGGTATGGGTAAATATTTGGGCAAACAAACTGAGATTGTTTATTTGGATGATAAGCAAGAGAATGCTATTCGTCATTTTAGTCTTTATAATTTAGATAAATTTTTAGGAAATCACTGGCGCTATGCACAAATTGAAGCACATCAAAAATTTGAAGCAGGAGATAAATTTAGTTTGTCCTATATGTTAGGTGCAATGCTTAGATATTTTGTAGTGTATTATAAATACAGTTATAAATGTGGTATGAGAGGACTAATCGTTGCTCTTGAGTATGCCTTTTTTAGGTTTATGGTATATGTTAAATTATTTGAACTAGAGAATGATATCACTCTAGAGAGTATCGAAAAAAATTATCAAAAAGAGAAAATAAAATTATTAAGTGAATTAAAATAATAATTATGATTAGCATAGTTACATCACTATATAGAACAGATCGTTACTTGGATAAATTTAGTAAAAGATTAGTAAAGGTAGCAAAATATTTAATTGATCACAATGTTGATTTTGAGTTGATCGCTATCGCCAACGATCCTACCGAAGCGGAAAAAACTTTCGGTGAACTGTTTAAACAAGAAAAATGGTTTAATTTTGTGAGTGTTCCTCGTGAGACACTTTATGCTACTTGGAATAGAGGGGTTGAATTGGCCAAAGGCGAGGCTGTAGGATTCTGGAATGTGGATGATAGGCGTAACCCAAAAGCAATTGTAGAGGCGGCTGAGCTTTTCAAACAAGGGGTAGATTTAGTTTATTTCCCTTTTTTGATAATCTGGTATTTGAATATTAAAAATTGGTCATTGCCAGTAAAATTTAGGTTTGATCGATCGGTTAAATATGATAAACGTGAATTTACCAGATCTATGCGCTGTGGTCCATTTTTTATGTTCACTAAAGATTTATACAACCGAGTCGGTCCATTTGATGAACAACTCAAAATAGTCGGTGATTTTGATTGGTGCGTGCGTGCTGCAAAAGTTTCCGATAAATTTGTGTTAGCCAAGAATAGTGCTGGTATTTTCAGGGTAGATGGGAACGGGCTAAGCTCTGGTGGAAAACCAATACATGTGGCGGAAAATAATATTGTATATAGGAGGCACAATGTTTTGGATAAAATAGTGTTGGTTGATGCAAAACTTGAAGAAAAGTATCAGATACAATCTGTTTTTCACAAAGGAAAATATGTGTCTATAAATAATGGTTAAATATATAATGAGGAGTTATGATAAACATCATTTCTAAATCATATTTATCTAGTAGTGTGAGTGGTCCGCAAAAAGTGGTGAGAAATTTAATTAAGGGTTTGGATATTTTAAAGTATCCTTATGTTATTAATCAAAGATTGGATGCTTGTCAGCGTTTGTGGATTCATGACGATGTTTACGCCTTAACTAAGGTTAAGGATCTTCCTTCAGAGATAAAGGTGGTGGCCGGTCCAAATTTATTTATTTTACCAAGGCATGTTCCACGGACCGTTGATTTATCTCGTGTAATTTGGCTACATCCGTCTGATTGGGCAAAAGATTTTTGGATAAAAACTGGTTTCAACCGTTGCCCGATTGCGGTGTGGCCTGTCGGTATTGATACTTCAGGGTTTGTTCCGTCAGCTAAAGAGAAGAAGATTGTGCTAATTTATTTTAAACAGCGCTTTCCAGAAGAATTACAAATCGTAGAACAGGAATTGACTAAGAGAAAAATTTTATATAAAAAAATTGTTTATAACCATTATATAGAGTCTGATTATAAACAACTATTGGAAGAGGCCAAGTATATTGTTTGGATTGGACGACAGGAAAGTCAGGGGATAGCCTTACAAGAAGCATTGTCTAGTAATATACCGATGTTGGTGTGGGATATAAAAAATATTGGTCATTGGTTGGCAAGCAAAAAGGAAATGGCTATTTTTAATAAAGAAGAGAATGATTTTGTAAATACCTCCAGTGCTCCATATTTTGATAGTCGATGCGGTGTAAAAATAAAAGAGGTTGGCCAGTTAGGCGTTGCCGTCGATGTTATGGAAACTACTTGGAATCGATTTTCTCCCCGTCAATATATTGTAGAGAATTTAAGTTTAGAAAAACAAGCGAAAGATTTACTGTTGATTTATGAAAAATATTTTAGTCTTAGCTTGGAGGCTGGATATGATGAAAAAAAAATAAAAAAAGGACAGTGGCGAAATAATTTGTGGTGGTATCGGCTGTTTGTTTGGTTTAAAAGTGTTGTAAAAAAGATTAAAAATTTTCCACTTCTACATCGCAAGTTTAAGTAAAAACTTTTCATTTACTATAATTTATGAGAAAACTTATTAAAAAGGCTACACGATATATTTTAACGCCATTTATATTAGGTGATTATTGGCGTTTTAAAATTTTAATCAAAAAATCCAGATTTAAGTTGTCGCTTAAAGATTCTTATCCTTGTGTTACTGACAAAACTATTAAAACTGGATTTGATAGACATTATGTATATCACACAGCATGGGCGGCAAGAAAATTGGCGGAGACTAAGCCGGCATTTCACACTGACATCTCTTCTAGTTTGTATTTTTCGGGAATTGTTTCCGCATTCGTTCCGGTAAAATTTTATGATTATCGTCCGGCAGAGTTATCGCTTTCCAATTTGACTAGCGAGCGAGCAGATTTATTGAACTTGCCGTTTAAAGACGCTAGTATTAATAGTCTGTCCTGTATGCATGTGGTAGAGCATGTTGGGCTTGGTCGTTATGGAGAAGAGATAGACTCGGAAGCTGACTTGAAAGCTATCGGTGAGTTATGCCGAGTTTTGGCCACGGGTGGAAATATATTTTTTGTCGTTCCTGTTGGCCAACCGAGAATAGAATACAACGCCCACCGTATTTATTCTTATGAGCAAATAGTTGGTTATTTTTCAAAACTTTCCTTAAAAGAATTCACACTTATTCCAGAAAATAATGGTATTATGATTAGTCAAGCCTCCAAGGAACAGGCCGATAAAGAACACTATGGTTGCGGTTGTTTTTGGTTCGTTAAGACTGCCGTCTGACGTGCTTTTAATCTCCAAATTATTCATTGCCAACATTGTCAGCATATGTTAATCTATATATCTAATTAAGTGTTATTTTGTATCATATGGATAAAAAAGCCTTGGTTTGTGGTGCCGGTGGTTTTATCGGCAGTCACTTGGTAGAAAAGTTAAAGAAAGAGGGTTTTTGGGTAAGGGGAGTAGATTTAAAAAAACCAGAATTTTCACCGACTGTCGCTGACGAATTTGTCATTGGGGATTTGAGGAATCAACTCGTAGTTGAAAAAATATTAGATTTGCCATTTGACGAAGTTTATCAGCTAGCCGCTGATATGGGCGGCGCTGGTTATATATTTTCTGGATTACATGATGCCGATGTTATGCATAACTCCGCCACCATCAATTTAAATATAGTTGATCGAGCCCATAAAGTAGGGGTCAAGAAGATATTTTATTCATCCTCTGCTTGTATTTATCCTGAGTATAATCAAATGGATCCAAATAATCCAAAATGTTCTGAAGCTTCTGCTTATCCGGCTGCCCCTGACAGTGAATATGGTTGGGAAAAATTGTTTAGTGAACGTATGTATTTGTCGTATGCGCGTAATTACGGCCTGAATGTCAGGATTGCTCGTTTTCATAATATCTTCGGGCCAGAAGGTACTTGGAATAATGGTAAAGAAAAATTTCCCGCGGCCATTTCTCGTAAAGTTGCTGAAGCCATTGACGGTGGTACTATTGAAGTTTGGGGTGATGGCCTGCAAACCCGTTCATTTTTGTATATCGATGAATGTCTTGAAGCTATTCGTCGTTTCATGGATTCAGAATTTGTTGGTCCGATGAATATTGGTTCCGAAGAAATGATTTCAGTAAATGATTTGGCGGATATGGTGATGGATATTGCTGGTAAAAAATTAAATATTAATCATGTTGAAGGATTTACGGGAGTACGTGGCCGAAATTCTGACAATAATTTAATTAGGGAAAAGCTTGATTGGGCGCCATCTCAACCTTTAAAAGTTGGTATGGAAAAATTATATAGATGGATAGATCAACAAGTAAAAGAAAACAAAAAAGATAATTCATAAATTAAATATTGTATCAGATAATTTATGATTGTCGTAAAAATTAAAGCTGGCTTAGGCAATCAGATGTTTCAATACGCCCTTGGTCGGCGGTTGTCTTTGGATTGGAACGATGAATTAAAATTTGATTTGTCATGGTTTCAAAATATTAAAAATAGTGAAACTCCAAGAACTTTGGATATTGATAAATTTAAAATAAATTTAGTTGAAGTGACGGATCAAGAGAGAGAGCAGGTCATGCCTTGTTTTTTCTCAAAAATAATTAACAAGATCCGTGCTCGTCTAGATCGAAACTATTTTTATCATTTTCATTCCGGGTTATTAAAAAAGAAAAACAATGTTTATCTCGATGGGTATTTTCAAAGTTATAAATACCCCGATTCCATTAGGAAGACGTTGTTGGATGATTTTGTTTTAAAGAATGGTTATTCTCAGGATGCGCAAAAGACAAAAAACGATATTGAGTTGTCAGGTGAATCTGTTGCTGTTCATGTTAGGCGAGGTGACTACTCTTCTTCTTGTAAAAATTGGAATGGTCTTTGTGATATTAAATATTACCAACAGGGCTTAGATCAAATTAAGAAAAAATATTCCAGTGTTAAGTTGTTTATTTTTTCCGACGATATCGCTTGGGCGCGAGAAAACCTCAAATTTGACAGTCCGATGGTTTTTGTTTCTAGGCCGACTTTGAGCAACGCCGAAGAACTACTGTTGATGAGTTTGTGTAAGCATCAGATTATTGCTAACAGCACTTTTAGTTGGTGGGGGGCATGGTTAAATCAGAATCCACAGAAGATCGTGGTAGCGCCGTCTCGTTGGTTGTTGGTATCCAATATTGACACGAGCGAGCTGTTGCCTTCTGAATGGACTACAATATGACAAAAGTAAGTGTTAATATTATCACATATAATCGAGAAGATTTCTTATCTAAAGCAATAGACAGTGTTTTGGTGCAATCTTTTAAAGATTGGGAGCTAATTATTGTGGATGATTGTTCTATCGACAATACCGCAGTTTTGGTTTCGGAATACATACAAAAAGATTCTCGAATTAAATATTTTAAAAATGACACTAATTTGGGAATAGGAAAGTCTCGTAATTTAGCACTGCAGTTATCATCTGGTAAATATATTGCGGTTTTAGATAGCGACGACTATTGGTCGGATAAAAATAAATTACAAAAACAATTTGATTTATTAGAAAGCGGCGAATTTGTTTTAGTTGGTGGTGGTTATCAGGTTGTAGATCGATTAGGAAACAAAAAGAATAGTTTTTTGAACCCTACAACAGACGGCCAAATTCGTAGTAAATTTTTATTTAAAAACCCATTTGTAAATTCTAGTGTAATGTTTAAAAAAGATTTAGCTGTAAAATCAGGCGGGTATGACGAGTCTTTGCAGGTTGGGGAAGATTATGATTTGTTTTTAAGATTAGGACGATTAGGGAGATTGATAAATATTCCAAGTATTTTTGTAAATTATTGCCAGCATGGTCAGAATGTTAGTAGAATCAAAATTGTGAATGCGTTAGAAGATAATTTAGTTATAATAAACAGGTATAAAAATGATTACCCCAATTATTTTTTTGCGTTATTGCGCAGATCAGTGCGGTTGTTTTTTGTAAAAATTTTTCTCAAAAAAACATGAAAATCCTATACCTAATCACAAAATCCGAAGAAGGTGGCGCGCAAACTCATGTTTTACAGTTGAGCCGGTATTTTATATCTCAAGGCCACGAAGTGGTGGTGATGTCATATCCTAGTGGCTGGTTGGAAAATGAAATAAAAAAGATTGGTGGAAAATTTTTTGCTAATAATTATTTTTCCAATAGTTTTAATCCGTTTAATCTTTTAAATTCAATCAAAAAAATACAAACTGTAGTATCTGATTTTAAACCGGACGTTGTGCATTGTCACAGCTCGATGGCGGGGTTTCTTGGTAGATTGGCGGTTCAGAATAGAGTTCCAACGCTTTATACCGCCCATGGTTGGGGTTTTAATATTGGCGTGCCTTTTATCCAAAAACAACTAGCGATTATCGGAGAAAAATTAGCGGCAAAATATTGTATTAAAATAATTTGTGTTTCTAAATTTGTTAAAGATTTGGCGTTAAAATACCATATTGCCAAAGAAGATAAATTTGACGTGGTTTATAACGGAGTAGAAACCGATTGTCAATTAGTAAATAAGACTGACGATAAAATTAAAATAGTTTTTGTTGGCAGATTAGCGTTACCAAAACAACCGTTAATGTTATTGCAGACGATAAAAAATTTACCGGATAATTTAAAAATAAATTTAGAAGTTTCGATTGTTGGCACCGGTCCGTTAAAAACTGAATTGGAAAATTTTATAAAAAACAATCAGATGAATGAAGTGAAAATGTTGGGTAGTTTAACACGAGAAAATGTTTTGAGAGTATTGTGTCAATCCGATATTTTTGTTTTATTATCCCAATGGGAAGGATTGCCGTTGTCAGTGTTAGAAGCGATGAGTGTTGGTTTGCCGGTGATCGCTTCAGATGTCGGTGGTTTGAATGAAATAATAAATAGTAAAAATGGATTCTTAATTAAAAATTCAGAACGGTTACCTGTTGTATTAGAAGATTTAATTAAAAACAAAGATTTAAGAAAACAAATTGGAGATTCTGCTCGTTTATCAATAATAGAAAATTATTCAGTTGATAAAATGTTATCCGAAACACAAAAAATTTATAACGAAGTAACGAAAAAATAAATATGAAAATCCTCTACATCGGCGCCGGTTTTGTCGGCACATGTTCCGCCGCAGTGATGGCCGATTCCGGTCACGATGTTTTGTTGTATGACATCGATCAGACCAAAATCAGCAAACTCGGATCAAACGATGTCTCAACAATCGAATCTTGTTTGTTTGAAGAAGGGCTGGCGGACATGTTGATAAAAAACCAAGAAAAAATAAAATTTACCGCCGATTACAATCAGGTGAAAGACGAACTGGATATCGTGGACGCGATTTTCATGTGTCTGCCCACTCCGGAAAAAACCGAGTCATCAGGTGAATCGGATCTGACATATTACAATATAGCGGCCCAACAACTAGCTCAAAGTTTGGCAAGTAGAAATGGTGGCGCGCAAACAAAATATGTTTTGATAATAAATAAAAGCACCGTGCCAATCGACATGGTGGATGATACGGAAAAAATGATGCGCGATAGCGGCGTGGTCAATTTTGGCGTCGCTTCCAATCCGGAATTTTTGGTTGAAGGTAAGGCCATTCACGATTCTCTATATCCGGATAGAATTGTTGTGGGCGCTTGGCAGGTACAAGATTTTGAAATTATTCGTAGTATTTATGAAAAATTTATTAGAATACAAAATATAAAATATATCGAGGTCAACCCCAAAGAAGCGGCGGCCGGAAAATTGTTGGCCAACTATTATTTGATGAGTAAATTGGCCAACTGTTTTGAAGTCATGGGTAGAACCAGTGAAAGTTTTGATAATTTGAATTTTGAAAATCTGAAAAAGATTATTGGCACCGATCCGCGCATCGGAGCAAATGATTGGGGGCTTTACAGTAGTTTTTTTGCCGGTGGCAGTTGTTTTATCAAAGACACCGCTTCACTGACTTATCAGTTGGAGAAAAAAGGCGCCGACGTTTCTTATATCAAACAGTCATTATTAATTAATAATAAACAGCGAGATAATTTTTACAAACGCGCTCAAGTACAAGCCGGTTTTGATTATCAGGATAAAACTGTCGCCATTTTGGGTGTCGCGTTCAAACAAAACACCAACGACATTCGCAACTCCGGCGCGATAGATATTGTTTACCACCTCATTGACGATGGCGCGAAAGAAATTAAAATTTATGATCCGGCCGCCACGCCGATGTTTAAAAATTTATTTAATGCCGAAAAAGATTCACGTTATAAAATAATTAGTTATTTTAATTCCGAAAAAGAAGCCTTGGTTGGTACTGATGTTTGTATGATTTTGACCGATTGGTCAAAGTTTCGCGAAGCAGGGGATACGATCAAACAAGTTTGTCCACCTCCATATTTAATAATGGATGGTCGTCGTATGTTGGCTACCCAATTTGATGAATTACAAAATTTAGGCTATGATATCATAGCGGTCGGGAGTCCATTTTTAAAAGGAAAATAATATGTCAAAATTAATAGTCACAGGCGGAGCGGGGTTTATCGGTTCACATCTGGCGGACAAATTGATCGAGCTAGGTCATGAAGTAATAGTGATAGACAATTTAATGCTGGGCAAAAAAGAATTTGTTAACAAAAAGGCCGATTTTGTCAAAGAAGATATTCGCGATTATAAAAAAATAGTTAAATATTTTAAAGGAGCAGACGCCGTGTTTCATCTGGCAGCTGATCCTAGATTGCCGGTTTCCATAGAGGATCCGATCACTACTCATGAAATAAATGTTACCGGCACGATAAATGTGTTGGAAGCGGCGCGACAAAATGGTGTCAAAAAAGTAATTTTTTCTTCCTCTTGCGCGGTGTATGGTGATGTAAAAACTTTACCAATAAATGAGAGTGAGGGCACAAATCCGCTGAGTCCGTATGGTTTGCATAAATTGATGGGGGAACAATATTGTCGTTTGTATTCCAGTTTGTTTGATTTACCAACAGTTTGTCTGCGTTATTTCAATGTGTTTGGTCCGCGTAAATTGGCAAATGGCTCATACCCGATGGTTATCCCAGTATTTTTGGATCAGAAGAAAAATAACCTGCCTCTCACGATTGTCGGTGATGGTACGGCTACGCGCGATTACGTGCACGTTCAGGATGTGGTACAAGCCAATATTTTGGCGTGGGAGTCGTCTGTTGGTGGTGGGTTGAGTATTAATGTCGGTTCCGGCAAACAAAGCAGTGTAAATGAAATAGCCAGCCTCATCGATGGTGACAGAAAACAAATTCCGGAACGCAAAGGAGAAATGAAAAATATTCAGGCCGACATCTCGCGTGCCAAAGAATTATTGAAATGGGAACCGACAATTGATTTGGAAAATGGAATAAAAGAATTGAAAAAAGTGTGGAATGTAGAGTAAATAAAAAGTTATCCACAGAACATATTCGAGTGTAAAATAAAACTGTGTTATAATAGTTTCAGTAATGAGTAAAAGAGGGGGAATGAAATCTCGGATTGGAAAATTTACCACCGAGATTTTTTTTAAAAATTTTTTATTTTTTAACTCACAAAAACTATGCGCAAGAAAATTGTAGTGTGTTTGGTGGTTGTAATTTTAGTTTTAATGGCCATTTTTAGCGCCTATGGTTGGTTTTTAAAAAAACAAGCCAGAGTTTTATCCGGTACCGCAAGGCCGGATTTTCCGTTTTCAGATTATAGTCCGGCGCAGTTGGAGGCGTTGTATTCCCAAAATCCGGAAAATTTAGCGCCTACCATCCAGACACCGGAAGAAACTCATCAGAAATTTTTGGCGGCATTGAAAAAAGAGGATTTTGATGAGGCGGTGGATTGTTGTTTTCGGGAGGGGGATAAGGTGGGGATGAAAGAATTTTTAATTGGAGTTAAAAACAAGGGATTATTACCGGTGATGATGAATGATATAAAAGAAATTCACAAGGATACTGAAAATAGTTGGGAGGCGACATATGTTTATGCGGGTACTTCTAAAGGTAAAAAAGTTGGAAACATAATGGAATTTATAAAAACCACGTCTGGTATTTGGTATATTAAATCTTTATAATTATTTTTTTATAACTTAATTTTTACGATAAACAATATAATATATGAAAAAGGGAGGGGATAAGTGTTTTCAATTATTTGTTTTTATTATTTTTGTTATTTTTTTAAACTTGGCGTTCGTGCGCCAAGTTTTTTGTTATGATTCCAACGTTGCCCATCCCGGAATTGCCGATTTGGCCGTGAAACAATACAATCAAAACAACAGTCAAAAAATTTCAGTTGAACAACTTGGTTGGATCAAAACCGGCACAGTAGAGGAGGATCAACCGACCAGATGGTTAAATCATTTTTATGATCCGATATACAATCGCGGATTATTTTTTGGAAAACAAAATGATTCCGCCAAAGTTTGGGCAAAAGATTATGACAAACAAACCGCTTTTTCGTTGGGTGATAATAGTTGGCAAAGAGCAATAAATGATTTTCGTAAAGGCAACAAAGAGTTGGCTTTTAAAGAATTAGGTCACAATATTCACCTGGTATCTGATATGTTGGTGCCAGCTCATACACGTGACAGTATTCATGCTATTCCACCGGACTCGTATGAAAGTTATGTAAAAAATAATTGGAGTACAATAAGTAAAAATATTAAAAGTGAGGTAGCTGATAAAAATAGTCTAGAAGATATTTTTAATGATGCGGCTAAATATTCAAATAGTAATTTTTATAGTGACAAGACGATTGAAAATAGTAAGTATAGTGTACATAAAATTTCTAAATTGGATCCGTATAATTTTAATAATGCAGTTGATCTATATGTTGCTTCGACTAAAGATAGTGATAGTAATTTAATAAAAAGTCATTTGATAGGTGGTACTGATTGGAAAGAAGATAAAAACATGGTAAACAACAGTGTGATCCTCCAAGACTACGCCTCCCACCTCCTCCCCAAAGCCGTCAGTTACAGCGCCAACACCATAAAATTATTCCTCTCCGATGTACAAAAAAATGAAACCGAAAAACTGCCATTTTTTAGAATTGGCTTAGGTGGCTTGATAGACACTGGAGTTGGAGACATAATTTCAGTAGCGGAAAATATTTATGATTCTGCCAATTCTCAAACACCAAATGATCAAATTACATCCGGAGAAAATACCAACAATCCCGTGTCCGACAATACCCCAAACAATACACCTCCAGTAAACCAAAATCCAGCACCAAACACACCTCCAACTACACAACCAGTCATATCACCACCCCAACCAACACCAAACCCACCAATAAATAATCCAACTCCAATTCAACCACCAGAACATTCCACCGGTGGAGGTGGAGGCGGTGGCGGATCCAATCCGACCATAATCCCAGTTGCTGATCCAGTCGTAGTTATTCAAACACCTGTTCCTACAACAACCGTACCTGTTGCTACTTCCACAATCGAAACTCCCACCTCCACAATCGACATTCCAACTACCACCATAGAAATACCCACCACCACCCCAATCACCCCCACAACCACACCTATCGAAATTCCCACCTCAACCATCCCAGATACAACCCCAACTTCCACAATCCCAACCTCCACCACCCCAACCTCCACCACCCCCACATCCACTCCCGAAATCCCAGATCCAGTTCCACCCGCCCCCGACGTAGTAATAAACGAAATCGCCTGGGCAGGCACGTCCTCGGTCACCGACCAAGATGAGTTTATCGAGTTATACAACAACACCGATCAAGATATAAATTTATTTTCCGCCACCAACACCTCCAAGTGGTGGAAACTTATGATCGGAGATAAAGAAATTAGTATTGGAAAAATCGTCAATCGTATCATTCCCAAAAATGGTTATTATTTATTTGAACGCACCGACGATCGCACAGTCAATGAAATTCCGGCAGACATTATTTATTCCGGTGCATTAAAAAATAGTGGTGAGCGCCTGCGTTTGTTGGACGGAAACAATCAGCTCGTGGATGAAGTGGATTGTAGTAGTACTTGGTTTGCCGGTTCCGACGTTACTTATTCTTC
Source organism: Candidatus Magasanikiibacteriota bacterium (assembly GCA_041666745.1). GTDB lineage: Bacteria > Patescibacteriota > Patescibacteriia > Magasanikbacterales > GWA2-37-8 > CAIOJG01. The sequence continues at coordinate 53,876 of JBAYGI010000003.1, read as the reverse complement.
GATGGAAAAAATAAATTCACGTTTACCCGGAAATAATTCAACCAATTGGCAAACAAACCAAGGTCCGAGATTCACAGGCAAAGTAGATGGCGGTGGTGATGATCTTCCACTCAACGGTTCACCAAAGCAATCAAATTTTGGATCGATAGTTCTCAAGAGTCGTCAGGTTGAAACCGATCGCACTTTGAAAAAAAGTATTTATCCGTATATTTTAACTTATTATGAAATTCCGGTTGGTAAAACTTTCAACATTGATTCGGGAGTGGTAATAAAAACTTATTATGCGGATTCCAAAATTGATATCAAAGGGAATTTGAATATAAATGGCACCAGCGACAGTCGAGTGATTATGACATCCGGCAGAGATGTAAATTTTGAATCGGAAGGGTACAAAACTATTATCGGTACTCGATCGGGAAGTGCTTTGGCCAAAGATTGGCAGGGGCTATTGTTGTATGCCAGTTCAACCGCCAATTTGTCCGGTTTGGATATGCGCTATGCCGGTAAGGCTTTCAAAGCTCCGGGTGCCAATACTTATGACCCATTTGTTTCTCAAGCAGTGCGGGCTGTCAGTGCGGGATTAAATATTAATAATTCTATTTTCAGTGATAGCGGGGACACAAATATTTATTTATCCAAAACAACTTCGACTGTTAAAAATACGGATTTTAAAAATGGTGTGTTGGCAATAGAAAATTATGACGGCAGTTTGGAATTGGAAAATATTGGCTTAAATAATTTTACAAATATCAATGGTCCGGTTTATGTAAAAAATATTTGGCCAAAAATGTCACAAATAAATTTTAGTAATAATATTGCAAATAATGTCGCTATAGACCAAGCGGTGATTTCTACTGATCTCACTGTTGAAAAAGATATTCCGATGACTTGGCAAAATATCACCGTTGAACCAAACATAACTCTAAATGTCTCCGCCGGAACCAATATTAAAATGCCGGAGTATTCAAATATTTTGGTAAAAGGTATTTTAAATTTAAATGGAACAGAAAATGATCCAATAAATATCTCGGCGATTCAACCATTAATAATTAATTATTGGGGTAGAATTATTTTTGATGGTGGTAAAGGTGGTTTTAAAAACGCCAACATCTCCGGCGGGCGTGGTACGATTTGGAACGATACCTATCAGGGGATGGTGACAGTAAAAAACGGCAAACTGGATATGCAAAATTGTCAGTTGTTGGATAGTAAACCGTCTGGAAATACTTTGGAAATAAATAATTCAACTGTAGTAATAAACAATAGTTCGATTGGTTATATCGGATCAAAACCAAATGTGGCCAACACCAATGGAATAAAAATATTTAGTGGGGAGCTGACACTGGATAATACCAATTTGATGAATTTGGATACCGGTATTTTGTCGGGTAGTGTGGATCCGTTACCAATCCTACATCTCAATAATATGGACTCAAGAAATTTTATGAATGTTAAAACATTTTGGGATCCGACACTTTGGTTTCAATGGCCAATTTGACAGAATGTCTGTTTTGTGTTATAGTTATAAGCTTTTTTGATCAACAGAGGTTCGGCAACTACTCGGGTTAAATCCCGTCAGGAGTGGAGTGATGACTGAAATTTTGAACGATGTCCTTGAAGTGCTCAAGGACTTCGATCCAGAAAGCGCAGAATATAGGGAGTTCGTGGCAGAAGTGCTCCGACGCGTTGATCCGACAAGGCCACTGGGGACAGAACTGTACAAGGCGGTAGCACGGTCCTCGTGGAACGTGTACTGGGAAAGCGTGTCGCTACGATTCAATGATGACTCGGGGAAGGTCGAGGTCTTCATGATCAAGCGGGACGATAGCGATCCCGACTGGTCCGGTTACTGGCATGTGCCAGGCACCGCTCTTCGTCCAAGCGACGATGAGAACACTCCAAAATTCCGACTCTCCAGGGAATATGGGGTGCCTGTCAGTATCGTTCGCGTCGGCGACGCCGGCTTCGGCTGGTACAAGATCGGCGACGAAGGCAGAGGCGCGGGGATCTCCTTCGTGTTTCTCACCGACTTGGAACGCGCTCCAGAAGTCAGCGACACGCGCGGGTGGTTCCCAGTCGATGACCTGCCAGATCCCACGGTTCCGGCGCACGTCGAACGGATCATCCCTCTGGCCGTCACGAAGTTCCGCGCTCGCCACAATCTGTAGGTCGCTCAACGGCCCACACTAACCCCTCTCCCAAGAGGCGAGCAAGGGGTTGGACTTACCATCTGACTACCTACTCGTTAATTCTCAAACCATTGAGGACTAACGAGTAGTCAGATTTAAAAATAAAAACAATCACCAAATTTGGTGATTGTTTTTTTAGTTGCTATTTTTTATTCTACCACACTTACAAACTGTGCGCTCTTCAAAGCTCCATCAAAACGACGGCGTTTGTGGCTAGAAAATTTTACTTTACCGGCAACATGTGCAAACAAAGTATCGTCACCACCGCGCAAAACATTTTTGCCAGCGTTGATTTTGGTACCACGTTGCTTGACAATGATCATGCCAGCTTTGATAACCTCTCCGTCATGTTTTTTTACTCCTAGGCGTTTTGCGACGGAATCTCGGCCTAGGTGGGTAGAACCACCTGCTTTTTTATGTGACATATTTTGAGTATTTAAATGGTAAAAAGTGGCTTTATTATATTCCAATTTGGCTAACTTGTCAAGGGCGCCCAGACATGCTAAAATAACTGTGTTTATGTTTAACTTTCCCAAAGTTTATTGGAAGGATCGCTGGGTGTGGATACCGGCAGTTTTTTTGCTGTTATTTCAGCTGTTTATGTGGGTTTATGCGGCTGTTTATGTCCGTCCCACCGCCGACCAAGTTTTCTTGCATTACAATGTAGTTTTTGGAGTGGACCTAATCGGGGAGTGGTGGAAGATACTCGCGGTTCCATTTGGTGGCTTTCTGATATTTTTGATAAATTTTTCTTTGTCTTGGTATCGTTATAGCGAGGACAAAATCTTGGCGCGTTTTCTTACTTTTGTATCCGCTCTTTTTAATTTGTTTTTGGCGATAGCTTTTTATTTGGTAGTTGGATTAAATATTTAATTATGGCACGTACCGAAAGTACAATTGACAAAGTATTTTTGCTTTATGTTGGTATACTCCTAGTTTTTGGTCTAGCCGCTCTCATGTCCGCCAGTGGTCCGTTGGCTTATGGCAAATTTCATGATTCTTTTTTTTATATAAAACGCCAAATTATTTTTGGATTATTACCGGGCTTAGTGCTGGGTTGTTTTTTAATAAAATTAAATTATGAAAAATGGCGCAAGTTAAGTTGGTTGCCGTATTTTTTAACAGTAATTTTATTAGTTTTAGTTTTAATTCCGGGTATTGGACAATCGATCAACGGAGCGCGTAGTTGGATAAATATTTTTGGTTTCGGTTTTCAACCATCAGAGGTAGCGAAGTTGGTCATGATCATTTTTGCCGCTTATTTATTGTCTGATCGTAAACGTAATTTGCAAGATTGGCAAATGGGTTTATTGCCGATTTTAACTTTGTTGGCGCCGGTGATACTTTTGGTTTTATTTCAACCGGATATCGGCACGCTGTCTATTTTGCTGGTGATTTTATTTGCCATGTTGCTTGAGGCGCATGTGCCCAAAAAATATTTGGTGGTTTTGGGTTTGTTCGCTGCGGGTGCTTTTGTATTTTTAGTGTTTTTAAAACCATATCGTTTGGAACGCATTACTATTTTTATGCATCCGGAATTGGATCCTCAAGGGGTTGGTTACCAGATCAACCAAGCATTTTTGGCGGTTGGGTCGGGTGGTTTTTGGGGTTTGGGAATAGGGCAGTCGCGTCAAAAATTTCAATATTTGCCGGAGGTAAACGCTGATTCGATTTTTGCGGTGATTGCCGAAGAAACCGGTTTTCTGATTTCTTCTTGTGTGGTGATTTTGATTTTATTGATTGGTTTGCGTGGCCTGAAAATTGCCAAAAATACCAATAGCGAATTTGGTCGCTTGATTGTAGTCGGGATTGTGGTTTGGTTGGTTTGGCAATCATTTTTAAACATTGGGGCGATGGTCGGGGTGTTGCCACTTACCGGTGTGCCTTTGCCGTTTGTGTCGCATGGTGGTTCGGCTTTGATGGCGGAGTTGGCGGCAGTGGCTTTGGTTTTAAATATTAGTAAACAAATATGAATTATTAATAAAATTTAATCTGTGAAAATATTCGGATAATTTATGACTCATTTCACTCTGGCTCTGAACTCGCCTATGGGCTCAAACAGCAGAGCCAGCCACGTTTCATTTGTCTATAAATTATTTCCTCATATTTTCAATGATTAAATTTTGTTAATAATTCATTGCATAATGTATCAATATGAAATTACTTGTTTGTGGAGGAGCGGGATTTATTGGTTCAAATTTTATTCATTATTATTTAACAAAATATCCGGATCGCGAGATAGTGAATTTGGATAAATTAACTTACGCTGGGAATTTGGATAATTTAAAAGATTTAGAAAATAATCCAAATTATAGTTTTGTGCGGGGGGATATTATTGATTTGGAAAAAGTAAATGAAACAATCCAAAAACACCACATCACCCATCTGATAAATTTTGCCGCGGAAACACATGTGGACAAATCTATCCACGGTGGTTGTAAAGATTTTGTTTTGACCAATACTTTGGGCGTGCAGATGTTGCTCGATGCGGTGCGAATAAACAATTTGGAAAAAATGGTCAATGTTTCTACGGATGAAGTATATGGAGCTTTGCGTTTGGATAGTCCGGACAAATTTTCCGAACATACTCCTATTAATCCCAATATGCCATACGCCGCGGCCAAAGCGGGTGGCGATATGATGTGTCATGCTTATTTCGTTACTCACAAAGTGCCGGTGGTGGTGACGCATTGTTCCAACAATTATGGATCGTATCAGTATCCGGAAAAATTGATTCCATTTTTTGTGATGAAATTAATGAAAAATGAAAAGGTGCCAATGTATGGTGATGGTTTGTATGTGCGTGATTGGATTCATGTAAATGATCACGCCTCGGCTTTGGATTTGTTATTGGAAAAAGGTGAGGCGGGTGGGGTGTATAATATTGGTGTGGATAATGAACGTAGTAATATGGAAATTACGCATATGATTTTGAAAATGATGGGTAAAGATGAAAGTTTTATTGAACATGTTCAGGATCGACCGGGGCATGATCGTCGGTATGCGATTGATGCTACGAAAATTTTGTCTTTGGGGTGGGTGCCGGAATATACACGCGAGAAGTTTGAACAGGGTTTGAAGGAGACGGTGGATTGGTATTTGGGGAATTTGGAATGGGTGGAGAAGATTTGGGCGAAAAAAGATTCTATTAATGATCATATTAAATAACATGCAATTAAATTTTAGACAATTTAAAATAAAAACTTTTACGAATACTGGGATTTCGTTGACGCCGTTGGAGTTGAAGGATTTTATTGATTGGGAGGTGAAGCGTATTTATTTTGTTACTGATTTTATTAAAGATACCGGACAGCATTGTCACAAAGAGGAAAAGGAATTGTTTGTTTGTCAGCGTGGTGTGGTGACAGCGGTTGTTGATAGGGGAAACGGTTTGGAGGATTTGCCTATGCGGGGTCCGGAAGATGCGATTTTGGTGGATAATTATGTTTGGCACGGATTCAAAGACGCTTCGGCTGACTGTGTTTTGTTGGCTTTGTCTTCGACCAATTATAATCCGGATAGAAATGATTATATTACGGATTATGAGGAATATAAAAAAATATGCCAAAAGTTTTAATACTCGGCGCAAAAGGGATGCTTGGCCAAGAATTGGTTGGCGAGTTTTCTGTTCACAATTATGAGGTGGTTGGTTGGGACAAAGAGGATTTGGATATTACTGATTATATTGTTACGGCTACCAAAATTTCTGATTTACATCCTGATGTTGTGATCAATGCCGTGGCCTATAACGCAGTAGACAGAATAGAAGAAGATAAAAGCGCTTTTGACTTGGCAAAAAAAATAAACAGCGAAGCAGTAGAAAATTTGGCGGGTATTTGTAAAGAAATACATTCTGTATTAGTCCATTATTCTTCGGATTATGTTTTCAAAGGAGATAAAAAGGATGGTTATACCGAAGATGATCAAACCGATCCAATAAATAAATACGGACAAACCAAAGCGGTGGCGGAAAAAAGTATTTTGGATGTTGGTGACAAATTTTATTTGATTCGGTTGTCCAAATTATTTGGCAAACCAGCCGTGAGTGTAGGAGCCAAAAAAAGTTTTGTTGACACGATGATTTATTTGGCTACCGAGGGAGGAAAAAAACATTTGGATTTGGTTGACGAAGAAATCGGTTGTATTACTTACGCCCCGGATTTGGCACAGCTTACGCGTAAAATTGTTGAGGATGGCCGGCCGTTTGGAATTTATCATGGTAGTAATAGCGGTGTTTGTAGTTGGTATGAGTGGGCAAAAAAGATTTTTGAAATTAAAAAAATAAATATAGAGGTAGCACCGGTTGGTGGAGATAAATTTCCACGTCCAGCCAGACGTCCGATGTATTCAGAATTATTAAACACAAAATTGCCACCTCAACGTAGTTGGCAAGAAGCTTTACAAGAATATTTAACCAAATAATATGCCAGAAGGTCAACCAAAAGGCGATCAAAAATTTAGTCGGCGAGAGGTCTTGCTTGGCGCGGCGGGAGTGTTTGCGACCGCTTTGGGATTGGGTGGTGAACGACCGGCTGAGGCAGCCAAAAAACATCCCGAGAGTAGAGAAACGCTAAACGAAGATTTTCATGATAATGTGTTGGATGCAGAAATCGAACGGATTGCTTCACAATTACCGGAGCCGAAGAGAAAAGAATTATTGGCGCGTAAAAAAAATATTTTTGATAAAGCGGAAAAAAGGGTAATGCATACGCGTTTAAAAGGCAGTGGGGAAAACGAATATTTTTCTACCATGTTGGAAAAATGGCACGATAGATTCCCGATAATTGTTAAATATTGTAAAGATGAGGATGGAAAAAGAAATAAAGATTTAGAAGGTGTGATGACGGCAATTTTGAGTGGTGAGACTGCGATGAAAATACCGCATGTGCACAAAGGGGCTGGCTACGCGTCTGGATATTATCAAATAGAAAAAGCCACCGCGGTATCGTGGGGATTAACAGTGAATGAAAAAGTGGATCAGCGTTATGATTTTGAGGCTTCTACTAGAGCAGCGGCAAAAGCCTTACTTAGTTCTTATGACAAATATGGACAATGGGGTTTGGCAATGTTGGTGTTTGGCAAAGGTGGTGGGGCGGTGCAAACTATTTTACAGGAGGGTTTTGGTGTAAAATTCCCAACCAAAAAACAACCAACCGAAGAAAAGTTATTAGAAGAAAAGTTATTATTTAAAAAAAATCTATTGGCCAAGGGAGTAAATGCAGTTTCGGTTTGTGAAAAGATAGTCGAGAGTAAACATACTTTTATCAAAGAAACATTGGGTCGTCATTTTCACCAACAACTTGAATCACAAAGAGTTTCAAAAAAATAATTTTTATTTATGTCAAAAAATATTTTAAATGATATTTCTGCCATCCAAAAATTGGATTCCAAAAACATGTTGGGTAGTTTGGAAAAATTACCACATCAAGTGGAGGAAGTATGGCAATGCGCAAAGGATTTGAAATTTTCAGCAGATTATAAAAAAGTAAAAAATATCGTAGTGGTTGGTATGGGCGGATCAGCGCTTGGCGCGCACGTAATTAAATCTTTATATTTTAGTACTTTAAAAATCCCGCTAGAAATAGTGAATGGTTATAGTGTGCCGGAATATACAGACAAAAATAGTTTGGTAATTTTTTCCAGTTATTCAGGCACCACCGAAGAAGTGTTGTATGCCATGAAAACTGCGCGGATTAAAAAAGCCAAAACAGTGATCATCACTTCCGGCGGTGAGCTGAGTGAAATCGCGCGCACTGCCAAAATACCGGCTTTGATTTTTACCACCAAAAATAATCCGTGCGGTTCACCGCGTATGGGTTTGGGATATTTAATAATTGGTCAAATAATTTTATTGAGTAAAATTGGATTTTTGAAAATTGGCGAAAAAGACATCAAACAAGTGATCGGTGATTTCGAAAAATATAATTTGGAATTTGGAGTGGGTAACAGCGGTGAAAATGCCGCTAAAAAAATCGCCCAAGCTTTACAAAATAAAAGCGTATGGTATGCCGGCGCGCAACATTTAAACGGCAACACGCATATCGCCGCCAACCAGATGAATGAAAACGCCAAACGTTTTGCCGGATATTTTATTATCCCGGAACTGAATCATCATTTGATGGAGGGAATGATGTATCCAAAAAGCAACCAAAAAGATCTGACATTTGTCTTGTTGGAATCAAAATTGTACAGTGAAAAAATCCAAAAACGTTTTACAGTAACCAAAAACATTCTGGACAAAAATAAAATAGAATATTTGTCATACACCGCCACCGCCCAAAATCCACTAGCCCAAACATGCGAAATTCTAGTATTAAGTAGTTATATAAGTTATTACTCTGCCCTCCTGCAAGGCCTCGATCCGACAGCAATACCGTTCGTAGATTATTTCAAACAACAATTAAAAAAGTAGTTATAAGTATTTTAGCCAAATATATATTATTTTTCGCCGCGCGAATTGTCCGAAGTAGCGAGAGCCAATCCAAGCTGTCTGCCAAACCCCCAATACGCTACAAGTCTGAGCGCAAGAAAAACAATATATATTTGGCGTAAAAAACAAGAAAAAATTATGAATCTCTCAATCATCACTGTCACCTGGAATTCCGCAAAACTAATCACCGAACAAATCGACTCCGTCAAAACCGGCTGTCAAAATATTTCGTTTGAAGAATTAGTCGTGGACAATGGTTCGACCGATGGCACCGCTGATTTGGTAGCCCAAAAATATCCCGAGGTTAGATTGATAAGAAATGAAAAAAATTTGGGTTTTGGCGCGCCCAACAATACTGCCGCCAAAATGAGCAGTGGTGAATTTTTGTTATTTTTAAATCCGGACATGCGTGTAGAAGCGGGAAGTTTGGATAAAATAGTAGAGTGGATGCGAACCCACAGTGATGTCGGTTTGGCCAGTTGTAAATTGGTAGATGAAAACGGTCAACTAAATGCCGATGCTCAGCCACGTCGTTTTCCCAAGGTGTTTGACCAACTCGCAATAATTTTAAAATTACCGCATCTTCTTCCATCAATTTTGGATAAATATATGTTTACGGATTTTGATGCGGACAAAGAACAAGAAGTGGATTCAGTGCGTGGTTCGTTTATGATAATGCGCCGTGAAGTTTTTGAAAAATTGGGCTTCGCTTTTGATTCTAGATATTTTATCTGGTTTGAAGATGTAGATACTTGTCGTGAAGTAAAAAAATTGGGCTATAAAGTAGTTCATACGCCAATAATTTCGTGTGTTGATTATATTGGACAAAGTTTTAAACAACGCACTACTCTGTGGAAACAGAAAAATTTTACCAAAAGCATGTTGCAGTATTTTCAGAAATGGGAACCGTGGTATAAATGGATGTGGATTGCAATTTTTAGACCTGTCGGTATTGCGCTGGCTTGGATAAATGATAAGTTGAGTAAATAATATGCAAAAATTATCCGTTCACTTAGTGGCTTGGAATGGTGGAAAGTATATTCCGTATTTATTTGAATCTTTGCGTAAGCAAACTTTCAAGGATTGGTTTTTGTATATTATTGACAATGACTCCAAAGATAATACCGCAGAATTGATCAAAAAAGAGTTGGCCAATTTTTCGGTGCCCTACAAAATGGTAATCAATCCCTCCAACAATGGTTTTGCCGGCGGACACAATCAAGCTTATCGTGATACTGACAGTGAATATTTTTTACTGCTCAATCAAGACATGTATTTACAACCGGACTGTTTAGAAAAAATGGTTAAATTTTTGGATGAGAATAAAAAAGTGGCCGCAGTTTCGCCACGTTTAATGCGTTGGGATTTTAAAGCGGTGGAAAAAGATTCTTTGGCGGAATTTGGGATGACTGACAGTATTGATGCGTTGGGTTTAAAAATATTTCGTAATCGCCGAGTGATTGAACAATTTACGCAACAAAATTGGGAAGAAGTGAAAAAAGATCCCCGTTTTCACGGGGATGACAGCACTATGAAAGCCTTGGAAGTATTTGGCGCTTCCGGAGCATTTCCGATGATGCGTCGAAATATCATAGAGCAGGTGGCTTTTTCCGGTGGTCAGTTTTTGGATGAATCTTACCATGCTTACAAAGAAGATGTGGATTTGTCTTATCGTTTACAGGAGGCTGGTTTTCAATCTTATATTTTATTAGACACAGTCGCTTATCACGATCGGGCTGGCGCCGGTCCAAAAGAGTTGAATGATTTTGTAGCTTCGGTTAACAAAAAACAACAATCGCCATGGGTGCAATATCATAGTTACAAAAACCATTTGAGCACACTTTACAAGAATGAATACTGGCAGAACCTGATACTTGATTTTCCTTGGGTTTTGTGGTATGAATTAAAGAAGTTTGTTTTCTTTTTATTGTTTGATCGAGCGGTTTTAAAGGGACTAAAAGAGATTTGGCAGGGGAGAGTGGATTTGAAAAACAAGCGTGAACAGATAAATAAAATGAAAAAAGTCAGTTATAAAGATTTAAGAAAATGGTGGAAATAATTTTATGAAAGATGTCAATTTGGTATTTCTAAATTTTTTATCAAAAGACGATATTTTATGCGCGCTTGATTCGGTTATCAAAGATATCGCCGGTTGTCCTTATGATATTAAAATAATTGTTGCGGATAATTCGCTAAATAAAGATGGACTAAAAGAAGCGTTGGCGGAAAAGTTTCCCGACATTCAATATTTTAGTTGTGGTGACAATGTTGGATTTGGTCGGGGTTTGAATATGGCGTTTGCGCAAATGGAAGCACGCTACTACATGACACTCAATCCTGATACGGTTATCCCGGGAAATTCGCACACTATCGAACGGATGGTCAAGTATATGGACGAGCATCCAAAGATCGGAATGATTGGTCCAAAAATTTTAAACATGGATGACACTTTGCAATATTCTTGTTATCGTTTTGATTTCCCATCCATTGCCATCAAACCTCTGAAACAAATAAATTTTGATAAAAAATACGCTTGGGTTAAAAAATATTCCGATAGATTACTGATGAAAGATTTTGATCACAATGAAACTCGCCCGGTAGATTGGGTGATGGGTTCGGTCATGATGGCGCGAAAAACCGCCACTGATCAAGTTGGGTTTTTTGACGACCGTTATTTTATGTATATGGAAGATTCAGATTGGTGTCGTCGGATGTGGGAAAAAGGCTGGCCGGTTTATTATTTGGCTGACGTGAAAATTTATCATGCTCACGCGCGCGAATCCGCCAAGGTGCCGGGGATCAAAGCGATTTTTAAAAATAAATTAGCCCGCATTCACTTTATTAGTTGGCTGAAATATATGTGGAAGTGGAAAGGTAATAATAAATATTATTCTGTTTAATATGTCTCAACCAAAAGTAGCAATAGTTTATTTATCTTTTCATTGTGAACCATATATCGACGATGTGGTTTCAGCGTTGAAAAAGATGACTTATCCAAAAGACAAAGTGGAGTTGGTGATTGTGGATAATCCTCATCCTCAACATGGATCATCGGTTCGATTCTTGGAAGATAGGGTCATGCAATTGTCGGGAAATGAATTGCCACATATCACTTTGCTGGCTCAAAGTCAAAATTTAGGTTTTGCCGGTGGCAACAATGTTGGTATACAGTGGGCGCTGGATAATGGTTTTGATTATGTATATTTTCATAATAACGATGGTTTTGTGGCGGCTAGTTTTTTGGAACCACTTTTGGAGGTAATGGAAAAGGACAAAACTGTGGGCGCGGCGCAATCGCTTTTGATGCTTTATCCGGAAACTGATTTATTGAATAGTTCCGGAAATTCTTTTCACTATTTGGGTCTGGGTTTTTGTAATAATTTGCGTGTAAAAAGAGATAGTTTGAATTTGGAAAAAGTTTTTGAAACATCTTATGCCAGTGGGGCGGCGGTATTGATGCGTGCGGATTTATTGCGTCAATATGGTTTGTGGGATAATGATTTTTTTCTGTATCATGAAGACATTGAATATTGTTTCCGTCTAAAAATTGCCGGTTATAAAATAATGGTTGCCAGTGATTCGATTTTTTATCATAAGTATTCTTTTGGTCGCAATCAAGAAAAGTTTTATTATATTGAACGCAATCGTCTAGGTGTAATGTTGATGTTTTTTAAATGGCCGACTTTGTTGTTATTTTTACCAATGGGATTGGTGTTGGAATTGGGTCTGTTATTATTCGCCGCCAAACAAGGTTGGTGGAAAGAAAAACTCAGATCTTATGCATATTGGCTGAAATTATCCAGTTGGAAATTGTGGTTAAAAAAACGCGCTTATGTCCAAAGTATTCGTAAAGTAACTGACAAAGAAATGATCAAAACATTTGTAGGAAAAGTAGAATTCAATGAAGCCAGTATAAAAAATCCTATTTTAGACAATATCGCCAACCCATTAATGAATTTTTATTGGTTGATCGTAAAGAATATTATTTTTTGGTAATTGATATGCAAAAAATCAGAAAAGCGATTTTGACCGGAGGGGGACGGGCAACCAGATTGCGCCCGGTAACCTCAACAATGAACAAACATCTGATACCACTGGCCAACAAGCCGATGATTTTTCACGCTATCGCCAAGGCGGTAGAGGCCGGTATAGAAGAAATTTTTATCAATACCAATCCAGGTGAAACAGATTTACAAAAACACATTGGTGATGGTGGGCATTGGGGAATTAAAATAAAATTTTTTGAACAAACCGGTGGTCCACAAGGAATCGCTCATGTAGTAAAAGAAGCTCAGGATTTTATTGGTGACGATCCTTTTCTTTTTTATCTATCCGACAATATTACCTTGGGTAGTCTAAAACCGATTTTTGAAGAATTTTACCAGAATAATTATGATTGTATGTTGGCCTTTGCCAAAGTACCCGATCCGGAACGTTTTGGAGTGCCAATTTTTGATGAAAGCGACAATCTGATAGATGTGGTGGAAAAACCATCGAACCCGCCAAATAATTTTGCTCAGACCGGTATTTATCTCTATGGCTCCAAAATATTTTTTGATGTATTCTCTAAAATAAATAAAAGCGCGCGTGGTGAATATGAAATTTCTGATATTCATTCCTATTTGCTAAAAAATAATTTCAAAGTCGGTCACAAAGAAATCACCGGCTGGTGGAAAGATACCGGCGCGCCAAAGGATTTGATTATCGCGAACCAACTATTGCTTGATGAAATGTTGGATGGTGAATTTAAAAATTTAGGACAAGTAGTTGATGGCGCGCAAATTAGTGGTAAAGTAAAAATAGGAGTAGGAACCACAATTGATCAAAACGTAAAAATCACCGGTCCGGTAATTGTCGGTGAAAATTGTACATTAAAAAATTGTATTATTTCACCCAATGTTACTATTGGTAGCGGTAGTATTATTGAAGGAGTAGAAATTGCGAATTCCATTATTCTTTCCAACTGCCACATGGTCTGTGACTTGAAAATAAAAGACAGTATAGTAGGTGGAAATGTCCAAATAAAGAAAAAAAATACTGACGGATTTCATCGGCTGATAGTAGGTGAGCAAACCATCATAGAGTTGTAGTTGGTTGTTTTTGTTATCTACCAATCATACCTAAAACAACACTAACAGTTTTCAAAATAATCGCAATATCCAACAATGGACCGCGATTTTTTATATAATACAAATCATATTCCAGTTTCCCCAAGTTTTCATCCAGTGTACCATAATAACCACGCTGTAGTTGTGCCCAGCCGGTCAATCCGGGTTTTATCAAATGGCGCAATGCATAAAATGGCATCAATTTGGTGAGTTGATCCACAAATTCCGGACGTTCCGGTCGTGGTCCGATTAGCCCCATTTCGTTTTTGAAGATGTTGATAAATTGAGGAATTTCATCCAAACGTGTAGCGCGTAAAAATCTCCCGACCAGGGTAATACGATTGTCTTTTTCAGAGGCATATTGTGGACCACTAGTCTCAGCACTACCATCTGCGTTCAAAACTTTCATGGTGCGGTATTTATAAATAAAAAATATTTGACCACCCCGACCAACACGAGCTTGTTTGAATAAAACCGGTCCTTTAGAATTTAATTTTATAGCTATAGCAATAAATGGAAAGGTAATTGCAAAAAATATTGCCATCAATACCGCCGCGATAAAATCTGTCAGTAAGCGGAAACGGTCGTATATTTTTTTGGATTGTTCTTGGAATTTTGTCAAAAACCAACTTTCTGAAAAAGTAAAAGGTGGTAATCGGCGATAAATGGTTTCATAAAAATCCGCCAGATCAATAATGCTAACCTGTTGAAAAACTTTTTGATACAATTCTTTTACAACGGTTTCATTTTTTTCATAATTAAAATCAAGCACAATTAAATCGGGAACGGTTTTTAACTCTGCTAAATTTTGCACGCAGGGGATATTGGTTGGGCAATTTTCCGAACTTATTACTCCGACCACTTCATAACCAATTTGCGGTGACTTTATTATTATTTCAGCAATTTTTTGTACTTCATTTGAAAATCCAACAAAGATAACCTTGGTTTTTAAAATAGTAGCGGCCACAAAACGGTTGTACAGAAAACGCCACAAAGACAACAAACCAAATCCACACAAAGCAGTCAAAGCCAGTATAGTTTTAGGGTTTATATTATTTTTTGGTGTAATATAGAAATACAAAACCCCCATCAAAGTCCAAATTATCGCGGCAAAAAATATTTTTTGGTATAAAGCAAAATTGTTTTTGGCCTTGCCTAGGTCGTAGATTCCGCTGATAAAAGCGATAACAATGGCTACAAAAAACAACCAAGAAAAATGCCCTATCAAATTGTTTATATTTGCTTTGCTTGGAACATCCAGATAACGTAAAAATACAGCCAAATAAAGGCCTAAATACAGGGTTATCAGGTCACCAATAAGAATAGTTAGTTGTTTGAGACGATACATAGAGTTAATCTTATTTTTGAAGTATATTATAATTTGGCTAAAAAATCAACCCCAGTGGTGGTTTTGGGCGTTTTTTGCAGTTGCCATTTTTTTGAGGAAATGTTATAATATAAGGGCTAAAAATTAATGTTTTTCCTTATGGAAAATCCTGTATTTGAGAAAAAAAATATATTAGTTACCGGTGGAGCCGGCTTTATCGGTTCACATTTATGTGAGCGTTTGCTCAAAGAAGCCAACGTAATTTGTGTTGATGATTTTTCGAATTCATCACCCAAAAACATCGAACATCTTTTGCAATATCCGGATTTTGAATTTATCAATTATGATGTGGACAACCCACTTGACCTGAGTAAATTTGATGAATTGGACAAATTCAAAGTCAAATTTCAGGGTATTCAAGAAATTTATCATTTGGCTTGTCCGACCAGTCCGAAAGATTTTGAAAAATTAAAAATGAAATCATTGCTATCCAACTCTTCGGCTATGATCAACACTTTGGATTTGGCAGTGAAATATCGCGCGAAATATGTCTTTGCTTCCAGTTCGGTAGTTTATGGTGATCCCCAAGACGGTGCCAAATTTTTGGAATCCCATCAAGGTATAGTAAATCACCTGACACCACGTGCGTGCTACGACGAAGGCAAAAGGTTCGCCGAAACCTGTGTGGAAACTTATCGCCAATTTTATGGTATTGACGCAAAAATCGGTCGTGTCTTTACTACTTATGGGCCACGCATGAAATTGTTTGAAGGACAGCTTATTCCGGATTTTATCATCAATGCCTTGGACGGAAAAGATTTGGTTATTTATGGAGATGAAACTATTTCTACTTCTTTGTTGTATGTCAGTGATATGGTAGATGGTTTTGTGCGTCTGATGTCCGCCGTTCCGGAAGTAAAAATAGTCAATTTAGGTGGTGATCAAGTAGTTAGCTATATGGAAGTAGCCAAAAAGATTGTTGAGCTCACCGGATCTTCCTCCAAAATAGTTTTTGAAAAACCGTTGGTATTTTTGACCAAAAAAGGTTTGCCGGATTTAACTTATGCCAAGGAAGTTTTGGGTTGGATGCCGCTGATTCGTCTGCAAGATGGTTTGCAAAAAGCAGTGGATTATACTGTAGCCAACAAAGAGGCGTTGTTATTTCATAGTAAATAATCATTACAATATCGTGATCGTTCAAGATTGAATATGATATTTATAGTTTTACCAGCTTACAATGAAGAGCAAAAAATCGGTCGCGTAATTCGCGACCTTTTTCAACATGGTTTTAATAATGTGGTAGTTGTGGACGATGGTTCTATTGATAATACTGCCAGTGAAGCCACATCGGCCGGAGCGGTTGTTTTGAGTCATACAATCAATCGTGGACAGGGTGCGGCACTACAAACCGGCAATGAATTTGTGTTGCAAAATGGAGCGGAAATCATAGTCCATTTTGATGCGGACGGTCAGTTTAATGCCAACGATATTCATACTGGTATTCAAAAGTTGACGGAAGAAAATCTGGATATAGTTTTTGGTTCTCGTTTTTTGGATTCCAGATCGAAGATCCCATTTTTTAAAAAATATTTTATTTTACCATTAAGCAGAATTATAAATAACCGGATAACAAAATTAAAATTATCCGATGTGCACAACGGTTTTAGAATAATGCACAAACGAGCGGCGGAAAAAATAAATATCAATCAGGATCAAATGGCTCATAATTCTGAAATTCCACGATTAGTGCAAGAACACCATCTAAAATATGGTGAATTACCGGTAGAGGTTTTTTATTTTGAAAGTGGGCAGGGTATGTCGGGTGGTTTTAAGATTTTGTGGGATTTATTTTTAGCTAAAATTAATAAATAATATGATGATTATTCAAATTATTTTAGTGGTATTTTTTCTCTTTGTTTTATTCAAAGTTTTGGGTAGATTTCGATCCGGAGAGTTGAAGGGCAAAGAAACAATCGGTTGGATAATTTTTTGGATTTTGGCCATTGTGGTAGTAATTAGCCCCAACTCTACCACTGTTTTGGCGAAACTTTTGGGGGTTGGTAGGGGAGTTGACGCCGTAATATATTTGGCGATTGCTTTGTTGTTTTTCTTAATATTTAAAATTTTTATACGTTTGGAAAAAATTGACCACCAAATAACCAAAATAGTCAGGCAGGACACTCTTAATCAAGCAAAAAAATATGAAAGTACTCCACGTCATTCCTAGCGCGTTTGATTATTTTGAAGATATCCATTCCGAGGCTTTTAAAATTCTAGAAGCCGAAGGAGATTTTGGGGTAGAAGCAGACGCGATTACCATCGAATATGGCGGTGTTACCAAAAAAGACATCTTTGAAGTAAAAAAAATCGCCCCTTCCAAAAAATATTCCGGCCAAGAATCTTTTGAAGAAAATATCTCAACTTGGGATTATTACGATATAATAAATTTGCACTGCCCTTTTTTTGGTGAAGTTGGAAGAATTTTGCAGTGGTTAAAAAATCATCCGGAAAAATTTTTAATAATTACTTATCACCACGATTTTTACAGCCCGGATTTTTTTGGATATCTAATAAAATTGTATAATTATTATTATCTGCCAAAATTATTTAATGTAGCGCAATTCGTTACTTTTTTTGCTGATCGGCATGATCAATCGCGAATTGGTATAAAAATGCTCAAGAACAACAAAAAAGCGATAGTTTTGGGAATGCCACATGAGGGTGAAGATATTCACAAGGTTAGTATTGTCGAAGACTTAGTTATGGTTTATAATAGTTTAGCAGTAAAATAATGTTAATTAATCACTAATTCACTTTTATATGGAACAAAAGAAATCTTTTTTTGCCAGTTTGGATTCAAAGAGCGCTTTGATAGTCGGTTTGGTTACCGGCATCTTAGTTCTCTGTACCATTGGTTTTTTGGTAATGTTGGGTCTATATTTAAAAGGAGGCAACAAATCTGATACTTCCGACAAAGTTACTCCAGTTGCGAATGTCAATCAAGGGGATCAGGCAACAGCACCGGTAGCAGTCACCAAATCCGATCGTCCAAAAGTAGAGTTGTTTGTTATGGCCTATTGTCCTTATGGTTTGCAGATGGAAAAAGCTTATTTACCAGCTTGGAATTTGCTTAAAAATAAGGCCGACATGGATATCAAATTTGTTTCATACGCTATGCATGGTTTGAAAGAGTTGGAAGAAAATACCAGACAATATTGTATTCAACAAAATCAACCGGCCAAAATCATTACTTACCTCCAATGTTTTACCGGTAAAGATGACTACAAGAGTTGTTTGTCTCAGGCTGGAATTTCTGAAGGTAGTTTGAGTTCTTGTATTAATGCCACCAATGCTAAGTATAAGACACTGGATAAATTTAAAGACCAAACCACATGGTTGTCCGGTCGCTATCCTGTTTATCCGGTGCAAGAAGATCTAAATACCAAATATGACGTGCAAGGTTCACCGTCATTGGTTATAAACGGCGCCCTGGCAGAAGGTGTGGGTCGTACGGCCGATGCAGTGAAACAAGCAATTTGTGCGGCATTTAATAACCCTCCAGCTGAATGTGGTACAACTTTGGCGAGTGCGGCTTATGGAGCAGGATTCGGTTATGACGCCAGTGGAGACCCATCAGCCGCGGCCGCTTGTGGTAACTAGGGTAGAAATGTGGTATAATATACCTGTTTTACATTAATTGTTATTTTATGGGTAATTTTAAAAGAGGACTTATTTTGGGAGGAGCATTGGGCGCATTTTTAACATGGCTCAACGTTACTCCACAAGGCAAGGAAATGCGTACTAAAATTTTACAGCATTTGGATCCTTTATATAATGAATTAAAAGCCAGCATAAAACAACTGGAAGGTCCAACTCAGGAAATGTGGGATGCGTTGGTGGAACGAGCGGTAGAGGAATATACCAACAAAAAAGAATTAGCTGAAGATGTCAAAAACAATCTTATCAAACAGCTAAAAAAGAAATGGATAGAATTGGCAAAGGAATTAAAAAAATCATAAAAATAAAAAAGCGTTCTGATTAATTCAGAACGCTTTTTTTGATGTCGTGAATTGTCATTTGTAGTTCGCGGTTGCCATTCCATTTGTTTACTTCCACGCAAAACGCAATATCTATTTTTTCTCCCGGATGAAGATTGTTTTTCCAATCATCCGGATGTTTGGTTGTGTCGCCCAATCCAAAACCAATGGTTTTTCTTATGACTTGAGAATTGTGTTTGAGTTTCATACGCAAATGTTTTCCATCTTGTCCTACCGGATCAATATTTATTATTGTCAAACCATAGGCGGCATAAATCGGTTCTTCATTGTTCATGCCAAACGGTTCAAATTTTTGTAGCAGATCATACATATCCCAGTCGATTTCATCAAGGTCAACTTCGGAATCAATATTTACCTGCGGAACCAGTTCAACCCCTTTGGTTTCTGCGACTACTTTTTCGTTTAAGAATTTTTTAAATTCTTCCAGCGCCGACTTGGATTTTAAAGTGAAACCACAGGCTTGTGGATGACCTCCAAATTTATCAAAAAATTCCGGTCGTTCTTGCATGGCGGCGATGAGATTAAATTCGGAAATACTTCGGCCGGAACCGACTATTTCTCCATCACTGCTTTTACCCATCGCAAGCGCGGGTTTATAAAATATATCTTTGAGGCGACCCGATACCAAACCCAATACTCCAGTCGGCCAATCTTCGCTAAAAGCAAAAAGAGCCGAATTTTTTTCTTGTTCAGTTTCTTTGATTTGTTGGATGGCTTGATTTACTAATCCCTCGGTCAATTTTTGGCGATCAAGATTGTTTTGGTTTAATTGTTCAGCCAAATTTTCCGCTTCACGCTCATCTGTTGCCATCAGTAATGCATAAGCGCTATTGGCGTGATCCATGCGTCCGGCGGCGTTGAGGCGGGGGACGATCTGGTATCCAACTGTGTGTGCCTCGATCACCCCTCGTTTTGGCTGATCGTTTTCATCCATTATACCAGCCACAAACATTAATTTTTTTAATCCCAAATTGTGAGTTTTGTTTAACACTGTCAATCCATAGCGAGTCAGTGTGCGTGATTCGCCAATCAATGGAACCATGTCACCGATGGAAGCGATGGCTACCAAATCCAGCAACCATTTTTCAAACGCTTCATGTGATTGACCGTCAAGCAAGGTGGAGTTTGTTGCTTGATGTTTTTTTAATAATGCTTGTACCAGTTTAAAAGCTACTGCTCCGCCACACAAACCTTTGTCGGGATATGTTTCGTTGGGCATCTTGGGATGAATGATAGCATCGGCCGGAGGAATATTGGCGGGCACAGAATGGTGGTCAGTGATGATTATCATCATACCAAGTTCTTTGACCATTTGGACTTCCGGAGTATTGCTCACACCACAATCACAGGTGATTATCAGATCGGTATTTTTTTTCTTTAAATCTTTGACAGTATTAAAATTTAACCCGTAGCCATCGGTTTCTCGATGTGGCAAAAATACTGAAACATGTTGCGCGCCGATTTTTTGTAGACAACTGACAATAATCGCGGCCGCACACACACCGTCCGCATCATAATCACCATGTACGACAATATTTTTTTGTTGTTTGACATGTGACAAAATAATCTCTACCGCTTTTTCCATATCATCAAACAAAAACGGATCATGAATATCCTCAGAATAATCCGGATTTAAAAATTCGTCGATTTTTTCTTGAGTTTTGATATTTCGATTATACAACAAGCGCGCTACTATTGGTGGTAGCTCGGGATGAGAATTGAGAAATTCATTTGGTACAGCAGGGGAGATAATCCACTTTTTTGGCATATTATTTTTTGAAATTTTTTAAAGTAATACCGGCGAAATCCCAATACGAGTCAGCCAAAAAAAGTGTAAAAGCAAAGAATAGGGCATTGAGCGACCAGTAATCTTTGGCAGGAATCGGCGTGTTGTATGTAGCAAATAAAGAAATGCCAAGCAATATCCAATACACCAAAGATTTGGTGGTAAGACTGCGGCGGTCAGCGATAGTTATTTGATTGCGAATTTTAAAGACATATATAATATAAAAAAATAACAACGGGCCGGCCACAAACCATTCGTATCGATGAGGGTCAACACCGAAATATTGTAAACCATAAAAATAAGACCACATAATCAGGATCAAAGCAAAAAAAAGAAAAATAATATCCAGTTGATATTTACGTAAAATTCTCATGAGATTAAATTATTGGAAAATAGGCATGATGGTGAAAAATACCATCGCGATAATTCCGACGATCGCAATCACCGTCCAAAGTTGTTTAAAAGTTTTGTGTTTCATATATTTTTGTGTCGTTTATTAAATTATCTTTTCAACACCGCCAAATAAGCCTCCGACGGTATATTTACTTTACTATGCGCCATCATGCGTTTCTTGCCTTTTTTCTGTTTTTCCAAAAGTTTCATTTTGCGCGTCACATCACCACCGTAGAGTTTGGCGATTACATCTTTGCGCAACGCCCCTAGTCTTTCTGAGGCGATTATTTTTCCACCAATGGCGGCTTGAATTTTTAATTCAAATTGTTGGCGGGGGAGTGAATCTTTTAATGATTCGCAGATTTTTTTACCAATATGAAAAGCATCATCACGCCAGACCAAAGTAGCCAGCGCTTCGACCGGTTCTTCGGCTACCAAAATATCTATTTTGACAACGTCGGTTTTTTCGTAGCCAATCAATTCATAATTCATCGAACCATATCCGGAAGTGACTGTTTTTAATTTATCATAAAAATCGGTGATAAGCGCGGCGAGTGGAATTTGGTAATGCAAAAGCGCGCGCTGATCGGCACCGGTAGAAAGATATTCGGTGTTGATATATCGTCCACGGCGTTCAGATATCAAAGACATCACATTGCCGACATATTCTTTTGGAGTAATAATGTCGAGTGTCATCCATGGTTCCATAATAGAGGTCAGATGATTTGGATCAGGCATTTCTTGAGGGCTGTGAATGGTCAGAGCAACGCCGTTGGTTTTTTCTATTTTGTAGGCTACACTCGGGACAGTAATCACCACTTCCAAATTAAATTCACGTTTGAGTCGTTCTTGAAAAATATCTAAATGTAATAATCCCAAAAATCCGCAACGAAAACCAAAACCCAAAGCTTGAGAATGTTCCGGCTCATAAATCAAAGCTGAGTCGCTCAATTTTAATCTATCGATAGCGTCGCGCAGTTCTTCATATCCATCACCCTCGCTTGGAAAAATTCCAGCATAAACCATCGGTTTTACTTCTTTGTAACCCGGCAATGGATCTTTGGCGACACCGGTTTTTTCAGAATTGAGTGTAGTAATAGTATCACCAACTCGGCAGTCACGTACTTCTTTTAGACCGGTCACAATATATCCGATCTCACCATTTTTCAAAATTACATCAGGCTGAAATTTCGGGGTGTAATATCCCAACTCCAATACTTCGGCCGGAGTTTGAGTAGTTACTAAATATATTTTGTCACTTTTTTTAATCTCCCCATCAACAATTCGAACCGAAGCAACTACTCCTTTGAATTCATTGTAGGAAGAATCAAAAATTAAAGCACGGGGTGGTTTGTTGTTTAAATCAGTCGGTGGGGGTATTTTTTTTACGATCGTTTCCAAAATATCTTCTACCCCTTGTCCGGTTTTTCCAGAAGCCAAAATAATATCTTCCGATTCACAACCCAAAAGATGAATAATTTCCGCAGTAGTTTTTTCAATATTGGCGGCCGGAGAATCTATTTTGTTTATAACTGGAATAATTTGCAAATTTTGTTCAATTGCCAAATATAGGTTGCCGATAGTTTGCGCCTGCACCCCTTGAGTGGCATCCACCAGCAATATCGCGCCTTCAACGGCCGCTAGTGATCGGGAAACTTCATAGTTGAAATCCACGTGTCCGGGAGTGTCGATTAAATTTAAAATATATTCTTTGTAATTCATTCGCACTGGCGTCAGTTTGATGGTGATGCCACGTTCACGTTCCAAGTCCATAGAATCCAGCAATTGATTTTTCATGTCACGTTTGGATACTGTGCCGGTGAATTCCAAAAAACGATCCGCCAGAGTGGATTTACCGTGATCAATATGAGCAATAATGCAGAAATTTCGCAAGTGGTCATTCATATATTAAAATTATCGTAGCCCGCTATATTGTTTTCGCTTTTTTCAGCCGCGAGGCTGAAAGGATGAGCCTCGGCTCATAACCCGCTCAAATCAATAAAGCGGGCTACTCGTATAAACTTAATCCTTATTTTCAATTATTTCAGTGGCATTAATATTGCGTAATTTGAGCCAGCGTTTGGCAAAACTGTCTTTGAGTTGCATGAATTCCGGTACCCTTAATATATAGCACAAGGAAAAATAAACAACAATACCGGTTACACCGGCAATAGCGCCCTGTCCGAAAATTCCCCAGAAAAATTGTTGGTTTAATAATTTGGCTAATGGATATTTTAGAGCTTGAACTATTATTCCCATCACAATACTCGCCAATGCTATTTTGTAAATCAAAGATAGAATTTCCGATTCGTTCAAAGTTTTTGTTTCTGACCTCAAACTTATCCATAATAAAATCAAATTGATTGTAACTCCAATTGAACACGCCAATGCCAAACCGGCCGCCCCCAACGGTTTCATTAAAATCAAAGCGGCGATAATACTAATTAATTCTGAAATTATTCCAATTACAAATGGGGTTTTGGTATTGGAAAGCGCGAAAAAGGCTCGTGATAATACCGGGATCAAAGCCTGAGCGACTAGACCTAATGAAAAAAAAGCCAGAGCATCAGCGGTGTTGATAGTTGCGTTCCAATCAAACTGACCACTACCCAAAATTACTCGGACAATTTGTGCTCGTAGTAATAAAATCAGTACGGCTGCCGGCACAATTAAAAATAATATTTGTCGAATAACACCGGATAGGTGATTGGTGAATTGTTGCATATCGTTTTCGGCGGCCGCTGAAGATAGCAATGGAAAAATTGCTAGTGCAAACGGGATAGCCAAAACTCCAACCGGTACAGCTTGTAAATTGTTAGCATAGTTGTAAACAGCAATACTGCCTACCGGTAAAAAAGAGGCCAGCATGGTAACTACGACCTGATTCAGTTGGGTAATCGCCAATCCCAAAGTGCGAGGTATCATCAATTTGACAACTGTGCCGGTATCTTTATCTTTGGTGTCAAAACTAAAATGAAAACGCCAGCCGACATGCCAAGTTCCGTATATTTGTATAATACAATGCACGACAGCTCCCAACACCACTCCCCAAGCCAAACCATTTTCTCCCAAAAGTCTTACCAATACTGTCGCTCCAAAGATAATTCCGAAATTATAAAAAATTGGAGCAATAGCATACAAGACAAAACGACGCAGTGATTGCAACACCCCACCCATAATCATGGAAATACCCAAAAAAATTGGCGATAAAAACATGATGCGAGTAAAAGAAATGACGCGCGTCAAATTTTCACCATGAAATCCGGGGGCAATAATTTTGTTTAAAACCGGGGCAAAAATAACACCGAGTGAACATAATACTATCAAGGATAACCCCAAAATATTTAGAAGATTGTTGGTGAGGTGCCAAGCGCGTTTGTTGTTATCTTTTTCACTGAGAAGTCTGGTGAAGGTGGGGATGAAGCCGGCGGTGAGTGCGCCTACAATCAATAGGCTATAAATCAGATCAGGAATTTTAAAAGCGGCGTAATAAGTATCCATCACTGGACCGGCACCATAGTAGTGAGCCAAAACTCGATCACGAATGATTCCGACCAAACGAGACAACAAAGTAGCGCCAGATAAAATAATGGCCGCTCCGGTGATGGTTTTGGATTGAGAGTTTAAAATTTTTAACATTATTGTTTGGGTAAATTTATGGTCAAAATCATATAATCAGTACCGGATTTTTTTTCATCATTGACTTGGGCAAGCACCGATCCGTCCAAACCGTCTTCACGACTAAATGAAAATTGTTGAATTGTTTTCCCTTCAGACTCGATATCAATTTTAAAATTCTTCTTTTTTAATTCTTTTTTATAATAAGCGATAACAAAACTCGGATCAGCGTTTATATTTTGCCATTCAATTTGGATGCTATCGCGGTAGTTGTTGTTTGGTGTAGAAATAGTTTTCCAAATATTTTGTAGAGAACCGCCATTGGTGGAATTGTCGGAATTGTAAAACACCGGTGAGAGTACCAATTTCGGTAAGATGGTGGCTATGCTCAAACCGCGTTCTTTGTAACGAGCTGAAATGACTGTGATATTTTCGATATTATCTTTATCGTAAACTGGAATATCTGCCGGAAAATTGTTTGGAATAGCATTGCTGTTTTTTGGACCGGGGCCAACATAAAAACGAATACCGATAATTGCCGCTACTGCCAGAATTACCAAAAACAAGCAACTGGTAAAACAGGCTCCTTTCCATGATCTTTTTTTGGTTAGTTCTTCGATTGGTGGTTCTACTATCTCAATATTTTCCAAATTACGGCGCATAATTGCTGGTTTTTAAAGTGGTTTTTTAGCCATTTTTTCAATCCGATACTTGAAAATATTTTATCACAAAATCATAAGCTTGTATATAGTTTTGTAATGGGGTAAAATAATACTATCTAAAACTTAGTTATTTTTATGAAAATCCGTTTTTTTGGCGCGGCAGGCGAGGTTACAGGTTCTTGCAGTCTAGTTGAAAGTGGGAATAAAAAAATCTTAGTGGATTGTGGCATGTTTCAGGGTAGTGATTTTAATGAGGGTAAAAATCATGATCCGTTGGCTTTTGATGCCAAAGAGCTGTCTGCGGTATTAGTGACTCACGCCCATTTGGATCACACCGGCCGTTTGCCTGTGTTGATCAAAAATGGTTACTCCGGATTTTTTTACGCCACTCCGGCCACTATTGAATTGACTGAGCTTATTTTGCGTGACGCCCATTCGATCATGGAATATAACCACCGAAAATTCGGCAGTCCGATTTTATATGAAGAACAAGATATTGCCGGAGTGATGAGCCAGTTCAAATCGTTGGATTATTATGACGAATTGGATTTGTTTCAGGACAAAACTGTTAAAATAAAATTTTACGAAGCCGGGCACATCTTTGGATCGGTATTTGTGGAATTGCAGGCGGAAAATAAAAAAGTTATTTTTTCCGGAGATATTGGTAATATCAATGTGCCGATTTTGCGTGATACCGACAAACTTCCCGAAGATGTAGATTTGGTAGTATGTGAATCTACCTATGGCGATAGGCGTCACGAATCGGATCAAGCGAGACGTGAAATTTTGGAAGAAATGGTTTTGCAAGCGATGCAACGTGGTGGGGTGATGATGATCCCGTCATTTTCTTTGGAACGTACACAGGAGTTACTTTATGATTTGAATGATTTAATAGATCATAAACACAAATTACCCCGCGTGCCGATTTTTTTGGATAGCCCTCTGGCGATTGGTGCTACCAAAGTTTATCGTAAATTTACCAAATATTACGATGAAGAAGCATATAAATGGCTGAAATCCGGAGACGATCTTTTTACCTTTGCCGGTTTGACCGAAACTGAAAACAAAGCCGAATCCATGAAAATCAACAATACTCGCCCCCCAAAAATAATTATTGCCGGAGCGGGGATGATGAATGGTGGAAGAATTTTGCACCACGCATTACGTTATTTGTCCGATGACAAAAGTACACTGTTGATCATTGGTTATCAGGCGCAGGGGACATTGGGAAGAAAAATTTTGGACGGGCATAGTCCGGTAGATGTGATGGGAGAGAGTGTGGCTGTACATTGCAAAGTAAAAGCGATTGGAGCATTTTCCGCGCATGGAGATAGAGATAAACTCACTGTTTGGCTTGGCAGTTCGGCCAAAAGGCCAAAGAAAATTATTTTAAACCATGGTGAACCGGAAGCATCTGGCAGTTTGGTCAAACACCTAAAAGATGTATATGGACTGGATGTGGATACTGCAAAAATAAATAACGAAGTAATAATTTAAAAATTTTATTCATTAATTTAAAATCTATATGCAAAATTTTATGGGTTACGGAGTCGGTAGTTTTTTTGGTTTCTTTGGTATATTTTTTGTCGCGTTTTTTGTTTGGCTATTTTATTGGAAAGGCAGAGCCTTGTGGTTGGCGGCCAGAAAGGGAAATGTGGCTTGGTTTGTGGTTTTATTATTGGTAAACACAGTTGGTATTTTGGAAATATTATATATTTATATTTTCAGCAAAAAAAGTTGTTGCGGTGGCGAATGTGTCTGCAGTTGTAAAGGTGACAAAAAATGTGAGGAAAAATGTTGTGAAGAAGGGAAGTGCGAGGACAAAGTGGAAGATTCTTGTGGGTGCGGGCATGAACATAAATAACAATATTGATTTATATGGAGGAAGTTATCAAAAAACTCAAAGAACACGACGTTAGTTTTGTGGAAGTCAACAAACGTTTTGATGATCAAGAAGATCAGCTGGGTCTTATAGCTCGTACAGTGGCTGATCATACCGAGCATCTGGATAGAATTAAAGAAAGTTTGGATGTCACCAAGGAAGATGTCTCAAAAATCATAGATATTATGGCTACCAAAGATGATATTTCAAAAATGATGGACATTATGGTTAACAAGGAAGATATCTCAAAAATCATGAATACTTTGGATGCGTTTGTTGGTATGTATAAGAAAAAAGATGAAGAAACACTGGTCAATGCTCACAATGTAAGAAAACTTGACGATAGAGTCGTAGTGTTAGAAAATGATTTCATACAAATAAGACCAATTTTAGGTTTGAGTTAATTGCCATATCAAAAACCACACTTAGTTAGTGTGGTTTTTTTGTTTTTAATTTTTATCAGATTTATGTTTATCTTTTTTAAACTTCATATTTTAAAACTCACTTTTTCTCTGTTTCATTTGTTTCAAAAAAATATCTTTTGCCACTTTCGTATAGAAAATATTATCACTCATTCTAAAATTATAAAGCTTTTCAGGTGTAGAATTGTAGGCTTTTACGTCACTATAAAATTGTTCTTTGAAAGCATCGGAAAGTTGGTCGGCATCAATCAATATTTGCTTACTTAATTTTCTTGGCTTACTAAATTTATGCGCTTGAACAATTTCGATTATTTCATTGATTTGAGAAATTTTATAATTTACCGACCAAAGAACTTCCTTGATAATTTCTGGAGCCAATTCAATATGAAGTTTCATGCCATGAAGCTTATCAGCTTTGTTTGTGGTGCATTGATATTTTTTTGGAACATTTGCCCAGCCTACATCATGGAGTATGGCAGCCGGTATCAAGATATCCGGATCGCTTTTTTCCTTCTTGAGAATCATTTCCATAGCTTTAACAACCCCCTTAGTATGAATGATAAAGTTTTTGTTAATGCCTTTCTTTAAATATGGTAGGGCTGACTCCCAAACATTTTGATATTTTTTCATAGGGGGATTTGAGTCTGTTTAAAATAGATTCTGGATTTTATTCAGTGTGTCTCTAGAGTTTTGCTCTTCCTCATAGCTGGATAATTTGGGCAATTAAGCATTTGACAAAAAAAGTTATGGTGCCATCTTCTCCAGTATATTGTGTGTGTATGACAAGGTTCATTTATTATAGGTTCGCCAATAGGTAATTTATGAGGCAAGTAGTGAAGTGGGCAACATCCATTATTTTTTAACAGAACCTTGTCTTTTATTTCCATGAATAATAAATGTTTAGACATAAATTTATTGTTATTTCGCCGAATGCGCCGCGGGTATGCATCGTTTTAATGCTGTATACACGCTGTTAGGCAATGTACTGGAAACCGACTCTTAAAATAATTCTCGTAATTTATTGTCCCGCCTTAAGCTCGGCTTCAAAAAATCTACCGATTTTAGGTAAATGTTCCTTAAGTTGCGTAGTTAGTCCATTTTCAGACATAGAATCCCAATCATAATCAGCGCAAGGCATAAGATCGGTTTCAGAAGCGCCGAGTGAATGGTTAGCTTTTTTTAAAAAATCTATCCTTTGTTCTTTACTAAGCCCGTTCCAAAAACTTCTTGTTTCGGCTTCTGAAAACGGTGTTGGATAATCTTTTCGTTCCATATTTTAAGTTAGTTGAATAAATAAATTACGATAATTATTTTAAGTCTTATTCGAGAGGTTTCCAGTATGTTGCCTAACGTATGCGCATCATGCGAAGTTCTGTTGAGCGAAGCGAATCAGAATTTGGGTGGAGCGTAGCGTAACCGCATATGCGCTGTTGTACGAAGTTGTGAGGCAACCGCCCCGGTATTACTCTGTTCTATCCAAAATAATCCTTTGCGTGAAACCTCCACGTTCTTCCGCTTTTTTCTGGCGAACTTCCTCTAAAGTTTGTAAGTCCACACCTTTCAGAGCGCAAATTGCATGCAAGACCTCTAAAATATCGGCGGCCTCTTCTACACTTGGATTTTCTAAAAATTCGCCGGCCTCTTCGTGCAATTTGCGCGTCAAAGCTTCCTCGAACTCTTTATCTTCGGCAATACGAGTAAACGGCTCCTTACCATCTTTTTTTATAATATCGGGGATATTATCCCGAACTAGTTTATCGAACTTCATAAGAAAAAAGCGGAATTAAAATTTATTAGGTTGCCTCACAATTTCGCACAACGTTCGCGTGTATCTGAAGTTTCGCACACATCCTTAAATTTTTCAATAAGTGTGTGCGAAATTTGAGTGAGGCAGATTTGGCATCCCTTTAAAATTTAATGAGCCAAATCTGTTGAACCAGATACACGCTGTTAGGCGATGTACGATTTTTATTAATCGTTGCGACTCGAAATGCCGCCGATTATCAACCCAACTATACCAAAGCCCCAAATTATGAAATAGAAAGCTGGGAACACCCCCTCGACAATCCAAAATACTATCGGAAATATAACTAAGCCAGGACTTAAAACGAAAGCGAGTATTGTACCGAGTAAACCCAACCATTTACTCATGGCCAGGAGCCAAAAAATAAACATTAGGATTCCTGCTCCGATCCACATTAGGTAGCCGATTATTTTGCCGATTGTTCTCATAGTGATTTTGTCAATGATTAAGAAAACAGCATTTTTAAATCTTGGCCTGAATATTTGAAAACTACTGTTATTAAAATAAATAAGACAAAGAATAATGCCAACGCCACTATTAAGCCAAGGATAATTTTGTAGATAATCGGCATTAAAACAAAAATTTTTTCAATTATTTTTTTATACCAACTCCAGTCAAATCGCTGTTTTTTAAAAATTTTACTACTAATCCAACAAATCAATAGCCACCAGAGAAAAGATACAAATGCGTAATATATTATTGTTTCGAAAATAGCGACGATGCCACCACCGTACTCAGATAATCTATATGGTAAGTTAGTCACATACAAAATAAAAAGAATAATTGTGGCTATGGGGTGTCTTGAAAATTTTTGTTTTAATGTTTCCTTCGAGAACTTTGATGCTACCCAAATAACTAATAACCATTGTAGAAAGTAAATTATCGGTATGCCGATTGCCCAAAACCAAATATTCAGGGCAAAATTTTTTACAAATAAATTTTTATCGGCAAAATAAGATACAAAAATCATTGTAAGTTGATTGAGGAGCAGGAAGCCAAACGTGAAAGTAATAACTTGATATTTTTTTACTCGCTTCAATAACCAATTTTGTTTTGGCTCATGGCCGATTTGGATTTCGTTTTCCATAACGCTAGTGGTTAAGGGGGGGGGTGTTTCCAGTTTTTTAATAAAAATCGTATGTCGCCTAACTACTGATAAACCAACTTGCTAAAAATTTGACTAAAACAAAACAAAATAGTTTCAATAATTTTTATTCACAAGGTGGTTATGATTACCGTCTATTATACACACTACCCAAACAAAAATCAACCAAAAATGGAAGCGCGCCGGTCCTTGAAGGATCCGGCGCGCATATAGGCGGGAGGGCGCGGCGACGCCAATCAATGCGTCGTCATCGCACCTAATCACAATAGTCGTCGTAGGGCAGATCAGGGATCATGTCAATGACCATCCCGCTCGCCTTTCGGCAGAGCTTCGTGGCTTTGTCGCTGATCGCCTTCGCCGCGTCCTGGACGCCTAGGCTAAAGACGCCGGCCGCGACAATCGGAGCGACCACCGTGGTGGCAGCCACTGCTACGACATGAATGGCCATGTCTTCGATTGGTCTAGCAAAGAAGCGCGCGTTGGTCATCTAGTGTCCCTCCGTTGGCGAGAAAAATCGCCGAAAGAACAGTGAAATGATTTTACCTTGTTCTGTGTTTTAAAGTCAATACAAAATAGTTATCCACACATATTTTTTTATGTGGTTTTTTTGTTGTGTCTTAGCCAAGATTAAAATGGTATAAAGTGTTGACCAATGTTTCAAAGTGGTATAAAATGGAATGTAGTGGAGGAAAGTGGTGAATTTACAAATTATGTTTATCGGTGAATACGCGCACAACTTAGACGATAAGGGACGTTTGGCTATTCCAGTCAAGTTTCGTCGTGATTTGTCCAAGGGTGCGGTAGTCACACGCGGATTAGACAACTGTTTATTCCTCTACACCAAAACCGAATGGGAAAAATTGGCCGAAAAATTGGCCACTCTACCGTTTAGTCAATCCAACAGTCGTGCTTTTTCTCGTTTGATGTTGGCTGGTGCGATGGAAGTGGAAATCGACAAGCAAGGACGCGTAGTTTTACCGGAATATTTACGAGAGTTTGCCGGTTTAAAGAAAAATGTTGTTTTGGCTGGTTTGTATAATCGCGCGGAAATTTGGGATGAAGCCAAATGGAAAGCTTACAAGACAACCACTGAAACCAACAGTAATGAAATCGCTGAAAAGATGGCCGAGCTGGGAGTTTAAGAAATTAAAAAAATAATATGTCTAGGCATGTACCGGTTTTGTTAAGGGAGGTAGTGGATTCTTTACAACTAAAAGCAGGCGCGAAAGTGATCGATTGTACTTTGGGTGATGCAGGGCACAGCGAAGTGATTTTGGAAAAAATCGGTCCAAAAGGAAAATTACTGGGCATTGATGCTGATCCGGAATCACTATTTAGAGCCAAAAGAAATTTATATAATTTTGGTAGTCAGGTAATTTTTGTTCGAGACAACTTTGTAAATTTAAAAGAAATAATCAAAGCAAATAATTTTGAAAATGCCGATGCAATTTTGATAGATTTGGGATGGTCAACACCACAGTTCAAAGAACGTAGTCGGGGATTCAGTTTTGAAGGCGATGAACCGCTAGATATGCGCTACAACGGTGTGTCGGGTGAGAGTGCGGCGGATGTTATCAACCAATACAGTGAAGCCGAATTAGAAAAAATATTGCGTTTTTATGGGGAGGAAAAATTAAGTCGAGAAATTGCCAAAGAAATTGTTGGATCACGAGCGGTAAATAAAATTGAACATACCGCGCCATTGGTAGAAATTATTTTGGGAGTTTATCGTCGTAAATTAAAAACTGAAAAAGAAATTCCTTGGGTTGGTGGTATTCATCCGGCGACCAAAGTGTTTCAAGCGTTACGCATCGCGGTCAATTCAGAATTGGAAGTGATACGACAGGTTTTACCGCAAGCAATCGAAAGTTTATCTGTTGGCGGACGTTTGGCAGTGATCACCTTTCATTCTTTGGAAGATAGAATAGTAAAACAATTTTTTGTAAAAAATCAAAATAAAACATTAAAAATTATTAACAAAAAACCCATTATAGCTAGCGAGGAAGAAGTCGAAAACAATCCTAGCAGTCGTAGTGCCAAATTAAGAATAATTGAAAAACTTTAAATTTTATATGTCATATAAACGTCAATTTCAGGCCCACTATCACAATTTTATTTCTGCCTTGTGTACTATTACTGTGCCGGAGTGGGTTAGTGGCAAAGCCATGCGTGCTAGTTTGCTAGGAGTGGTGGTAATCATGTCGGTGGCCTATATGGTTCGAGTAAATTCAGCGGCTACTTGTGGTTATGAAGCTCATGCATTGGAAAACCAGATTAGTGAAATGAACGCGGATTTGCAGGGTTTGCAGATCAAAATCGCTGATGCCGGTTCAATGAATAATATTGAAAAACGTTTACAAGGTATGAATTTGGTGGCCGTTGAAGATTTTCAACGTTACAATCCTACCAATGGGGCAGTGGCCATGGCAAAATAGTTTTCTGTATAGTTTAAAATCCGCCGATAGGTGGATTTTTTATTTTTAATATTTTGTGGTATAATAATCTCATATAAAATATTTATGTGGTTATTGGTTTTTCAACGTATTTTATTTGATGCGATCGTGGATATCTTTTATTTTCCGCTTTGGTGGTATACCGGCGGAGTTTTGCATTCTCTAAAATGGTGCACTACTTTCTTTTTGGAAGGCAATCAAAATTTATCCCCCGGGTTGTGGTTGAAAAATTTATTTGTACCGATGTATGGACAATATGATTGGCAAGGACGAATCATCAGTGTTTTGATGCGATTTGTGCAGTTTTGCGCGCGATCCATCGGATTGTTGATTTGGCTGGTGGTGTGTGTGGTGTTATTTATTGTTTGGTTATTGTTGCCAATTATAGTGGTGGGTGGTTTTATTATGTCGTTTTCAAAATAGTATGTTATTTGAGAAATCCGAATCCGTATCTCTGTTATCTTGTCCGGTTTGTAAAGCGACCGGTTTTGTTGGTTTTTCCAAATGTAAAGAATGTCGCGGTATGTCTGCCGGTCATTTTGTGCGTGGGCATTGGTTGTTTTGGTTTTATCCACTTACTCGTTACCATTTGAATTTGGCCAAAGCACATCGTATTTTTAATAAAGTTCGTTTTTTTACCCTCATACTTTTATGGCTCAATGCTTGGGGGTGGGGGATTTATTTTACTTTACGCAAAGGAATTGTTTTTAACCCCGCTTTGTTGATAAACAATTTAAAAGACACAGAAGGTGTTTTGTTTTGTGTTGGGGCGGTAATCCTGTTGTATTTGTGGTATCGGGCGATAGTCGAAAGAATCAAAAAAGACAATGTCGAACGTTATCATTACAATCAGTATGGAAATAAAGAAAGTGCTGAAGAAAAAATCGATGTAGTGGATTGGCAACAGGCCAAAAAAATAAAATCAAAGAAAAAAATAAATATTTCTGATACTTTTACCGATGAGGCGTTGTCGGTTTTGGGCGAGGCTTATTTTGTGGCAGATAAAAGTGGTCATGGTAGTGCTACGCCTGAACACCTTTTTTATGCATTGCTTTCTTCCAATCGCATTTCCAATATTTTTACTCGTTTAGCTCTGCCGGCCAGTTCATTGCAAAAAACTTTGGCCAATGTTTTGGGGGCTGAGCCATCTTTTGACAAGAAACGTGATAAATTTACAATGCCATTGATTTCACCTGAATTTCAGCAAGTATTATTCAATGCCTACGAAGAAGCGTATAGCGCCCATCAAGAATATGTTAGTGTTACTGAATTGTTGTTGTCTACTATTAAACAGTCAGAAAAATTACAAGAAATTTTATTTGATTTAGCGGTTGACAAACAAAAATTATTAAACGTGGTGGAGTGGGCGAGAATACGAGAGAGATTGTATCGTCAATATATGAAATTTCGCAAAGCCGCCGTTGGACGTTCAAAAATCGGTATGGACAAAGCGATGACAGCGGTACAGACTCCGTTTTTAAATAATTTTAGTGACGACCTGACAATCTCGGCGCAGTTTGGTCATCTGGATAGTTGTATCGCGCGTGAAAAAGAAATCGAAGAAGTTTTTAGAATTGTAGAAGGGGGCGGACAAAATGTTATTTTAGTTGGAGATAATGGTGTAGGAAAAACCAGCATCATCGAAGGTTTGGCGCAAAAAATGGTAGAAGATGATGTGCCGGTTCGTTTGCGAGACAAACGTTTGGTGCGTTTGAGTGTGCCGAAATTATTGGCAGGGACTACTCCGGCTGGGGCGGTGGAGCGTTTGATCGGTATTATGCAAGATGTTGGTCGGTCCGGTAATGTTATTTTATTTATCAACAATATTCATGAATTAACCGGTGTGTCAGCTGGTGGAGAAACAGGAAGTTTGGATGTAGCCGGCACTCTCAATGAATATCTTGGTAGTGGACGGTTTTTGACTTTTGCCACAACTACTCCGGATGAATATTCTCGTCATATTGTCAGTTCGCCACTTGGAAATTTATTTGCCAAAGTGGAAATAAAAGAAATGGACGAAAATCAGGCAATTCAAGTTTTGGAATCCAAAGTGGGGACAGTCGAGTATAAACAAAATGTATTTTTTTCTTATGACGCGGTAGCCAAGTCGGTTCAGTTGGCGGCACGATTTTTGCATGAGTCATATTTACCAGGTAGCGCGCAAGAGCTGATGACGGAAGCGGCTTCTTTTTCTCGTAGTAAAAAAGGTATCAATAGTTTTGTTACCGGTGAAGAAGTGGGCGCGGTAGTGGCGCAAAAAACCGGTGTACCGGTCACAACTGTTTCAGCTGATGAGAGTACCAAATTGATGCACCTCGAAGAAGAAATGCACAAGCGAGTGATCGGTCAAGTCGAAGCGGTAGATTTGGTGGCCAATGCTCTGCGTCGCGCGCGAGCGGAGATTCGATCCTCCAAGCGCCCGATTGCCAACTTTTTGTTTTTGGGTCCGACCGGTGTTGGTAAAACCGAATTAGCCAAGACTATCGCGGAGGTATATTTTGGTGGTGAAGAGCGTATGGTGCGTTTGGATATGAGTGAATACCAAGATAAAAGCAGTATTTCTCGTTTGATCGGTACGGCTGGTGAAAAGGGTAGTGGAATGTTGACAGAAGCTATTCGTCGCAATCCATTTTCTTTGTTGTTACTTGATGAAATGGAAAAAGCCGACAAAGATATTTTAAATTTATTTTTACAGGTGATGGATGACGGTCGTTTGTCTGATAGCGTTGGTCGGGTGGTAGATTTTACCAATGTTATTTTGATTGCCACTTCCAACGCCGGCACGTCTTATGTTCAAGAGCAATTACGCGCCAATGTTTCATCGGATGTTATCAAAGAAAAATTGTTGCACGGCGAACTAAAAGAATATTTCCGTCCTGAATTTTTAAATCGTTTTGATGGTATTGTGTTGTTCAAAGCTTTGAACCGCGAGGATATTATCAAGATTGCCGGCTTGATGTTGAAGCGTGTTTCCAAAGATTTGGAAGCCAAGGGTATTGAATTAAAAATAGAGCCGGCGGCGATGGAGTTTTTGGCTGATGTTGGCTTTGATCCGGAGTTTGGCGCCCGCCCGATGCGTCGCGCTTTACAAGAAAAAGTAGAAAATCAGTTGGCGGAGTTGTTGTTATCTGGTAAGCTGAAACGTAGAGATACGGTGGTAATAGGTCAAGGGGGAGAAATTAAAGTTGTATGATAAGTGCAAGTTGGCTACCGACACAGCTGTATATTATATTTTTGGTTTTTATTTTACCGTTTGGGTTGTCGGTTTTTGTTACTTTTTTAGTTAAAAAACTAGCGATCAAATTAAAAATTTTTGATTATCCGGACAAAGATCGCAAGCTTCATCAAAATCCCATTCCACTGCTTGGTGGTTTGGGAATTTTTGTAAGTTTTTGGTTGATGATGGTTTTGTATTGTAATTTAATAAATAATTTTACCCATTTAAAATTAACTCAATTGTGGTTAATTTTTTTTGCCGGGTTAATTTTGATGATTGTCGGATATGTTGATGATGCGGTGCGTTTGAAATACCAGTGGCGATTGTTGGCTTCGGTGGTGGCGGTGTTGTTGGTATTGGCTGGTGGATTAAATTTTGATGGCATCACCAATCCCTTTGGTGGAACAATCGGTTTGGATTTTTGGAAGATACATACTCAATATTTCGGTACTATTTTGGTGGGAGTGGATATTTTGGCTTTTTTGTGGTTGATGGGCATGATGTATACCGTAAAAATATTGGATGGATTGGATGGTTTGTCGACTGGTGTGGTCGCGATTGGCGCATTCTCGATAGCCGCGTTGGCTGGTGGGGCCACCAAATTCCACCAATTGGATGTAGCTATGATCGCGATAATTTTGGCTATGACCTGTCTAGGATTTTTGGTATTAAATTTTTATCCGGCCAAAATATTTTTGGGTGAAGGTGGTGGTCAATTTTTGGGTTTGATGATTGGTGTGCTTGCGATTGTGGCCGGTAGTAAAATTGCGACCGCGCTACTGGTTATGGCTGTTCCGATAGTGGATTTGGTTTGGGTAATTATTTCTCGAATGTTTCACGGTCAGTCGGTTGCCAAAGGTGATCGCCGTCATCTGCATTTTAGATTGGTGGATATCGGTCTCAAACAATGGCAGGCGGTATTGATTTTTTATGGTTTTTCGGCGTTGTTTGGTTTTTCGGCATTATATATGAATAGTATATTTAAAATTATTTCTTTATTACTTTTGGTGGTGGCTATTATTGCGATAGAGATTTATGTTTCAAAACGTCAAAAATATGTCAGAGAACAAAAAATCTGAAATTAAAAAATGGCAGTTGTGTGTTTTGGGGCTGATAATCATTTTTACTATTGGTTTAAAATTATATTATAATTTTTATTGGCCAAAAGCGACCATAAAAATAAACAATCAAGTTCTAAATGTGTTGGTAGCCAACAATATCAAACATTGGCAAAATGGATTGGGTAAATTTAAAGATCTGGGCAAGTATGATGGTATGTTGTTTGTGTTTCCGGAAGTAAAGCAACATGTGTTTGTGATGCGTGATATGAATTTTTCAATCGATATTGTTTGGTTTAAAAAAGGTGTGATAGTGGACATAGCGCCAAATTTACCGCTTGAACCGGGTCGAACTGAAGAGCAGTTGACTTTGTACCCAGCTAGGGATGAATCAGACCGAGTATTGGAATTGCCGGCTGGATACGCCCAAAAGTTTAATTACAAAATAGGGGATAAACTGGAGGTTTTGAGGTAGTTTCAGCAAAATAGCCTGTGGTCCCTTGACATTTTCTTTGTTTTTGTTATAATTAACACGTTTTATATCTAAAATAAGCCCAACTAGGACAACTTCGATGGACTAGAAAACGGGTATATCAAACAAATTATGATCTCTATAATTGCAACTGGCGGTAAACAATATATTGTTAAAGCCGGTGAAAAATTCAAATTCGAAAAATTAAAAGTAAACGGTATCGATGTTTTGGCCGACACCAACTTCGCTTTTGATAAAGTATTATTGAAAGCTGAAGAAGATGGCAGTAAGATAGAAATCGGAAAACCATATTTAGCCGGTGAGGTGGTCAATGCCAAAGTATTAAAACAAGGCAAGCATCGCACAGTGCGTGTGGAACGATTCAAAAGTAAAGTACGTTTTCACAAAGTACACGGACAAAGACAAAGATTTACTGAAGTGGAAATTATCTAAAATAACCAAAAATAAAAACCATCGAATTATCGATGGTTTTTTTGTATCAGTTTTTAATTTGAAAGTCGATTTTTCAGCGCGCTACCCAAGGTGATCTCGTCGCTATATTGCAAGTCCGATCCCATCGGCAAACCTCTGGCCAATCTGGTGATTTTTATCTGAGGCTGTATTTGTTTTATTTGTTTTTCCAAATATAACATTGTGGTTTCACCAGACATATCCGGATTGAGAGCTAAGATTATTTCTTGAATATGTTCGGTATTTTTAACTCGTTGCAACAGTGCGCGAATTTTTAAATTTTCCAATCCCGCTTCATCGCTAACATCGATAGTGCCACGCAGGACATGATAAGTTCCAGTATAAGCGTTGGTTTTTTCCAAAGCGGCTACGGCTTGAGCTTCGTCCACCACGCAAATTTGATTTTGGTCGCGGTTTTTATTGATACAAATTTCACAAGGATTAAAGTCGGAAAAATTCCAACAAATTTCACAACTTTTGGTATTTTTTAATAAATCATCCAAAGCATTTCGAAGTTCGTTCACTTCGATTTTTCCGGATTTCAACCAATGAAAAACATACCGTTCAGCGGTATGTTGTCCAACTGATGGAAGTTTTTTTAAGATACCGATTAATTTGTTTATGGTTGGTGAATACATTTTTATTTCAAACCTGGGATATTAAAATCGCCGGATTGTTGCATTTTCATAGCGATAGTGCGTTGCATTTTTTTGAGTGCATCACTGTGAGCCTCTTTGATGGCTTTTTCTAAGTCTGTTTTTTTATCCGGAGACAGCATGCTGTTGTCGATAGCCAAACCGGTTATCTCCAAGTTGCCATTCATGGTGAGTACTACCTTATTGCCGGCTTTATCCACCGTGACAGTTTCATCACCAATTAAATCTTGTAGTTTTTTACCTTGTTCGCGCAAATCTTTGAACTGTTTGAGTTTGGAAAACATTGACATATTTTTTGTTTATAAAAATTAATAAATAAAAATGATTAAAATTCAGGTTGCTCGGGTGGTTTAAAACCGGTACCGCCGGAAGCCGGTTTATTGAAAGCGGATTTTGGTTTTAGAGCTTGTGGGGCACTGGCGGTGGTGGGGGCAGAATAAGTTGTATCCAAATTTCTAAACGAAGCCAGATGTTCGACGAAGGTAGTTTTTACCAAACCGGTCGGACCGTTTCTGTGTTTGGCTATATGTATTTCGGCAATATTGCGTTCGTCCGGTGAAATATCTTCAAGACGATAATTGCGATCAGCGCTTTTTCGATAGATAAATAATACCACATCCGCGTCTTGTTCGATAGAACCGGATTCACGCAAGTGGGATAATTTTGGAATAGCCGGTTTGCTTTGTTCTACAGTACGTGACAACTGGGATAGCGCTAAAATTGGAATATTTAGTTCGCGCGCCAAAGCTTTTAAACCACGACTTATTTCAGCAACTTCTTGAACACGATTGTCAGTTTTGCCACTAGTTGATTCCATTAACTGTAAATAATCAATAACAATCAAACCCAAACCATGTTCATTTTGCAAACGACGAGCTTTGGTTCTTAGCTGTAAGATATTTAAACTACCGGAATCATCGATATATATCGGTGTTTCAGATAACACACCAATCGCATGACCGATACGAGGAAAGTCGTCATCTTCAGGGCGATCGGATAATCGACCGGTACGCATGCGCCACAAATCTATACCGGCTTCGGAACAAAGCATTCTGTCCACCAGTTGTTCTTTACCCATTTCCAAAGAAAACATCCCTACCGGTAATTTTTGTTTGGTAGCCACATGACGGATGATATCCAAAGCCAAAGAAGTTTTACCCACACTCGGGCGAGCGGCCAAAATGATCAAATCAGATTTTTGCAAACCAGCCAATAAATTGTCTAGCTGAGTAAAACCGGTCGGCAAACCACGCAACTGACCTTTGTGCTTGTGTAACTCATCAATGCGTTCAAAAGCATCCGAAAGTACATTGCGAATCGGAATAAAAGTTTGTTTAAAATGAATTTGAGAAACTGCGAACAAACTTTGTTGAGCTTCATCCAATATTTTTTCAATGTCGTTTTCTTCTTGATAGCCCAATCGAGAAATTTCATGTGAAGCCAAAAGTAGTCGGCGACGTACGGCTTTGCGGTGAACTATCTGCGCGTAGTTGATGACGTTGGCGGCAGTTGGTACCGCATTGACCAACGATGCCAAATAAGTGCGTCCGCCACACATTTCCAAAACTCCCTTTTCTTCCAAACGAGTACTCAAAGTCAACAAGTCCGCCGGTTCATTGCGCGAATAAAGGTCGGTAATAGTTTCAAAAATCCGCGCGTGGGCATTTTTATAAAAATCCTCATAACGAATAAGATCAGCGATTTTCAACATCGCGTCTTTGTCCAAAAGTAGAGACCCCAAAAGAGACATCTCGGCTTCAAGACTCTGTGGTGGTACCTGATTTAATTCTTCGGCTGTGTTCATAATATCTGGTTGGTTTGTATATGTTATATCAAAGCCTTTTTTTGGGCAAGCAGTTTTGTGGCTATCGTGTGGTTAAAGTGTGCATACTTTTGCTCTTTTCGCTCATTCTGCTATAATATTGGTTATATGAGAATAAAAGCTTTTTTAGAGGACGCAGTATTGCCGCTTGTTTTTACCAGCTTGGTTTATGGTCATATAGTTTTTTCGCAAAACGCCTTTCTGGGATGGGTCATTTTGGCGGTTTTCTTTTTGTGGATATCGCGGTTGGTTCACAATTTTTTAATAAAATTTTTCGATTTTTCCGGATCATTACGTATAAGGGTACTTTCAATATTTCTAGTTCTGACATTCCTTGGTTTTGTTGCTGGTCTGTTATCTTGGATTTACAAAATGACCCCGACGATTTTAGCGCTTACTTTTTTAATCACCGGATTGATCGCGTCTTATTTAAAATATTTATCCGGCGAGGGTAGTGAAGTTGTTCCGGAAATTGAGGACGACCACAAACAAGTTATCGAAGAAGTGCCATCGGCCAAAGTTGGTGTGGTGTTATATTTGGTTTTAGTTTTGATGGGTTTTTATTTTTTAAATAGCAGTCGAACGGATTTGAATATTGTGACTCCATGGCAGACGATTTCAGTTTCGTATGTCTATGTATTTTTTGCCGCCACTTTTGCGCTCGGGTGTTTGCTTTTTTCGAAATTAAAATCCGGCACGTTATTGTTTTTATTGATTTTGTATTTTTTGTTGCTCCACGCTTATTTGCCTTTGAGTCATTCGCTATTTTATGGGGCCGATGGTTGGCGTCATTTGGCTATTGAAAACAATATGTTGTCGGTTGGTGTGGAAAAGACATTATTATTTACCACCACGCCGGTTAGTTTTTGGCAGAGATTTAATTTTGGGGGTTTGGCTTATGCTCAGTTTAGTTCTTTGGCACTGTTGTTCAAATTGTTATGTCAGGTGGATTTGATAATATTTTTACGCTTTTTTATTCCGATTGTTTGGTCAATAATTTTACCAATATTATTATTGGAAATAGCGTGCGCTTTCAACTGGGAAAAGAAACGAGCCTTGTTGTTTGTTTGGTTGTCCGCTCTGCCTTTTGCTTTACAAGTTAGTGGCAGTTTTAGTCTGCCGTCCAATCTGAGCTTTTTATTTTGGTTATTTATTTTATTATTACAATTCAAAAATAGGCAAAAATACACCTTGGTTGGTCAGATAGCGATCATTGTTTTTGGCGTGTTATCTATATTCGGTCATTCTTTATATTTCATTTTATTTTGTTTGAGTTTTGTTTTGTTTAAAAAAATAAAAACAACAGTTGCGATTGCGTTCTCTGTATTATTGATTCCATGTTTAGAACTAATTTCCCATTTTTCACAAACTGATTCACATCTAAACTGGTGGATGCAAATAAAAGCTGTGTTAAGTAATCTTAGCGCTTGGTATGTAGCGACCGGTTTGCGCGTCTCGGACATTACTACCGGTAATATTATTTTTAATCAACCGTCATTGAACGCTTTGGTGACAAACGTATTTACCGTTAATCGTATATGGATTTGCGGTTTTATGTTGTTGTTTTGGGGCGCCTTCGTTTTCGGGTGGTATAAAATTTTGCGCACAAAGAAAAACAGTTTTAATTTTGTTTGGTTGACACTAACAGTCGGATTATTGGGTGGATATATTATTTCTCGTTATTTTTTGACCGGTGAAAATATTTTATCTCGACGATTGGATGCGGTATTGGCCGTGCTGATTATTTTACCGGTGGCGTATTTGTTGTTTGAATTTATTGTGATTCAAAAAAATATTTTTTATCAACGAGTAGTTTTGTTTTTGATAATTTTATTTTGTTCGGCGGCGATTACCGCATCATATACCCTTGGTCCGGATATTCAGGTGGTAAGTCAGTCGCAATATTTAGCCGCTGATTATATTTGGCAAAAAACAAATACCAATAGTAGTCCCGCCTGTGTTTTGTCGGATACTTACACACTTTTGGCGTTAGAGGGGATATCCGGTAAAAAAGTGATAGGTGGTGGTTTTCCAATAAATTTATATTTCACCCAACCTGAATTGGAACAACTTTTGAAGTTAGCGCAAACCCAACCACAAGTGGCTTTGTCGCAAGCCAAAAAATTATTAAATACCAACGATTGTTATTTGGTGGGGGATTATAACTCGCTTTATCCAATCGCTCAATTTGGCAACATTAAAATATATAATAATTAAAAATAATATTATGGACTGCTTATTTTGCAAAATTAATAATAAAGAAATTCCCAATTTTACGGTTTTTGAAGATGAAAGTGTGTTGGCGTTTTTAGATATTTTTCCACACGCGCTCGGCCATGTGGTGGTGATATCAAAAAAACATTTTGACACTCCGTTTGAAATGAGCGCGGATGAATTTAAAAATTTTAATGCCAGTTTAAAAATTACGTTAGATAAAATTCAACAAGTATTAAAACCGGATGGATATAATATTGGTTGGAATCAGGGTGTAGTCGGCGGGCAAGTAGTGCCTCATTTCCACGTCCATATACTACCAAGATACGAAGGCGATGGTGGTGGTAGTATACATTCGATTATTAAAAATCCGGGAAACAAAACCCCTCAAGAAGTATTTGATTTATTTCAAAATAAAA
This sequence comes from Candidatus Magasanikiibacteriota bacterium, assembly GCA_041666745.1. Taxonomy (GTDB): domain Bacteria; phylum Patescibacteriota; class Patescibacteriia; order Magasanikbacterales; family GWA2-37-8; genus CAIOJG01. The sequence goes on along the minus strand of JBAYGI010000003.1, from coordinate 10,310 downwards.
ATTAGTTATGAATAAAAAATATCAAAAAATTTCGGAGGAGGTTATTCATAAAAATGCTTGGTGGTCATACAAACATGATCAGTATAAATGCGACGAAAAAGATCATGATTATTATTATGGAGAAACAAACGGCAATGCTATTATCGTGCCGATTTTGGATGATGGTCGAATTGTTTTGATCAGGCAATATCGTTATTTGCAAGATCGATCCGGTGTTGAATTTCCTATGGGTGGAATTTCGGCGGGTGAGACACCTTTACAAGCAGCCATCCGAGAGCTACGTGAGGAAACCGGATATGAATCGACCAATTTTTCTAAGGTGGGTGAGTTTGAGCCGATACAAGGATTGGCCAAAGATAAATCCAGTGTATTTTTAGCTAATGAAATTTCAAGTCAGGTGGCCAGTTCGTTGGATGACGCCGAGGATATAGAATTGGTTTTGCGCCGTCCGGATGAAATAAACGAAATGATCAAGAGGGGTGAAATATGGAGTGGACAAACTTTGGCCACCTGGACATTAGTACGCGATTTTTTTAATGTTAATAAAAACTAGCTTGTCGTCAATGACATTTTTTTATAAAAGTGGTATAATATTTTCATGGACAATCAGTTAGACACATCAAGTGAAGAACAAAACAAACCAACCGTAACCCCAAATACAGAGGTGAATTATTTTGGTTTGGCCAATTATCGCAATCAAAATAGAAAGTTTGGTATCAAGCTAGATGATCGCCGTCGTCATATGTATGTGGTGGGCAAGACCGGTATGGGTAAAACCACTTTGCTCGAAAACATGGTGCTCAACGATATTTATGCCGGGCATGGTGTTGGTTATATAGATCCGCATGGCGATACTGCAGAGAAAATTTTGGATTATATCCCAGCCAACCGTATCAACGATGTGGTATATTTCAATCCGGGTGATTTGGATTACCCGATTGGTTTTAATATTTTAGAAACTATTCGTCCGGAGCAAAAACATTTGGTAGCTTCGGGTTTGATGGGGGTGTTCAAAAAGATTTGGCCGGATGTGTGGAGTTCTCGTATGGAATACATTTTGAACAATACTATTTTGGCGCTTTTGGATTTTCCTGGGACGACTTTGCTCGGTATCAATCGTTTGTTGGCCGATGCGGATTATCGTCGCAGAGTGGTAAACAATACCAAGGATCCGGTTATCAAGGCCTTTTGGCAAACTGAATTTGCCAACTACAATGATAAATACAAACAAGAAGCGGTAGCGCCAATTCAAAATAAAATCGGTCAATTTTTGTCCGCCTCGGTAATCCGTAATATTGTCGCGCAAGTAAAATCCCGTATCGATATTCGCGAGATCATGGATGAAAAAAAGATTTTTATCATGAATTTGTCTAAGGGTCGTATTGGTGAAGATAATTCGCGTTTGCTTGGCGGTATGTTAGTTACCAAAATCCAATTGTCGGCGATGGAGCGTGTAGATATGCCAGAGGCTAAGCGTCCGGATTTCTTTTTTTATGTAGATGAGTTTCAAAATTTTGCAACGGAAGCTTTTGCCAACATATTATCTGAAGCGCGAAAATATCGTCTAGATTTGATCATGGCGCATCAGTATATGGAACAGCTCGAAGAAGAAGTGCTCGCGGCGGTTATTGGTAACGTTGGTAGTATTATTACCTTTCGAGTTGGTTCTACTGATGCCGAAATTTTGGCCAAAGAATTTATTCCGACATTTGTCGAAGAAGATTTGGTAAATTTACCGAAATTTCATATTTATTTAAAATTGATGATCGACGGAGTGGCGAGCCGACCATTTAGCGCGCTTACATTGCCACCAATCGCACAATCGACCGGCAGTATGGAAAAAGTAGTAAAGGTTTCACGCGAACGCTATGCGGTTAGCAGAGATACTATCGAAGGAAAAATTGCCAAGTGGAGTGGTATGGTGATAATTCCGGGAGATGAAGCGGGGGATTTGGAAGTGGATGCTGATGAGGCGATGTTTACCGATGTGCCCAACAAAAAAGTTGAAGTGAAACCGGCCGTTCAACCACCGGTTAAAACAGAAATAATTTCAGAACCGGTAGCAAAGCCTATTTTCAGACAAACTCCGCAACCATTCAATGCTCCCCAACACATCGCACCACCACAACTTTCGGAATCAGCCAAAAAACGTCGACGTAAAAAAAAGAATAGAAGCAACCAAAATTTTGTAGCTGGCAATCAGGTGATACTAGGTGATCCATCTCAACGAGGTATTTCTTTAAACGCGCTTTCACCGGCACAACCGCCAAGACAACAACCCGCTCATCAACCAGTACAACAACCAATCCAACCAAATAAACCGGTTCAAGAAATTACTCCACCCAAACCAAATGTATTACCGGATTATTTGCCACCGAAAACCGTAAAACCCGGTCAAGTAGAAAAGATAGACTAAAACACCTTCCGCGCGAGGGTGTTTTTTTGTGTATTTACAAAGTGGGCTATTTTAGGTAATATTAAGTAAGTAATTTACGAAATTTGTATGAGTCAACCGGTAAACACCAAACATATAAAGAACACAACATGGTATCGTCAAGGCGGAGCGATTAGCCTATTTTATGTTTTGGGGCCATATTCTTGTATTAATGAAACTATTGGTTTTGACGGTTGTATTTTATGCCAAGAAGGCGAGGTGAACACAGCTTTTTTTGATCGTAAACGTGAGGAAAAGAAAGCTCGTTGGGTTTTGGAACAACAGATAAAGAATCGAAAGTTTATAGATAGTTGGATACAAGATTGGGAAAAAAAGGTGCGCACCCTATTAAACTATTGCAATAGTATTTTTCAAACGCCGATAAATAAATGGTCCGATAAGAAATTGGTAGTTTTTTTAAATAAATTTCAAAAACTAACGGTGATACATTGGAAAAAGGGGGTACTGCTGGAATGGACCGATCCGGACGGATTGTTTTTGTTACATGAATTAATAAAAAGATATAACGTCGATTTGTCAGAAGAAGAAATTAATATTTTAATTAGTCCGGAAAAATTGACTTTCAACCAGTCGGAGTTTATTGATCGTATAAAATTAGTCGAACAAAAATTACGCGGTCAAGATATCGGTAGTTTGTTAGTCAAACACACCAAAAAGTATTTTTGGCATCAAAACACTTGGGCGTATGTATATAATTGTGATGAACAATATTTTGCGAAAAAAATAACGGCTGATGTAGAAAATATTGATAAATATCGTCAAGAAGTCAAAAACACCAAAAAATATTTAGCTGATATAAAATTAAAAAAAGCTAAGATATTAAAAAATAAAAAAGTACCCACTGAATTGAAAAATGTTTTTTACATGTTTACAAAAATGGTTGATTGGCGTGATTACCGTAAAAAGATGAGTGTTTGTTTACCAAATTATTTTCTGTATAAAATAATAGAACGATTGATGAAAGAAAATGGTATAAAATATTCAGAATTTGTCATTGGAGGAGGCTAAATGTTTGATTTTGGGTAAATTATCTATTGACAAGCAAGAAATAAAAATGCGCCAAACCGAAAGTGTGGTATTTGGTAGCGAGGATAATGTGGTTTATACCGGCCAAGAAGCGCGTGAGATTATAGAAAAATATGTTATTAAGGAGAATTTTTTGGTGGTTAACAGCGGAAATCGTGTAAAATTATTAGAAGGCACTACTGCTTGTTTAGGACAGACGGGCGATTGGGTGTGTGGTAAAGTTAAAATAGTTAATTCTCCGGAAGACATGAGCAAAATGACAGCGGGAGATATTTTGGTTTCAATTTGTACTACGCCGGATATTATCACGGCGATGAAAATCGCCGGCGCGATTGTTACCGATTACGGAGGGATTACTTCTCATGCGGCTATTGTAAGCAGAGAACTGAATGTACCGTGTTTAATCGGTGTTAAATACGCCACTAAACTTTTTAAAGACGGCGATGATGTAATTGTTTGTCCGCGTCACGGGTATATCAAATTTCAAACAAATTAGAAAAGAATTGCCCAATCGTATCATTTATGATACAATTAATCCATTAAAATGATACAATTATTTTATGCTAAAATTAACCAATATTAACAAAAGACAAGAGCAAATATTAAGTTTTTTTGAAAAAACTAACGCCACATTGTCAATTTCGTAAGTGGTGGCAGTAAAAAATTATTTTGGATAAACAAAGTTATGTCCCACATCAAGTTTTTCAAACAAATTTCCAAATCAGATGTCGCCATCGCCGGCGGTAAAGGCGCAAGTTTGGGGGAAATGACCAAAGCCAAAATCCCAGTGCCTCCCGGGTTTGTATTATTATCCGGCGCTTTTGATAGGTTTTTAAAAGAAACAGGTTTGGATCTGGATATTGCCGCGCATTTAAAAAAAGTGAAGCTCGCGGACACCAATTCGGTGGACAAAGCCAGCGCGGTGATTCGCGATTCTATTCACGACCACTTGATGCCCAAAGATTTGGAAAAAGAAATTTTATCAGCATTCAAAAAACTGGACACAAAATTTGTTGCCGTGCGTAGTAGTGCCACCGCGGAAGATTCAGCCGTGGCCAGTTGGGCGGGGGAGTTGGAAACATATTTGAATACCGAAAATAAAAATATTTTGGAGAGAGTGAAATTATGTTGGTCTTCATTATTTACTCCACGCGCAATTTTTTATCGTCATGAAAAAAAGTTGATTGATCATTATGTTTCTGTGGCGGTGGTGGTACAAAAAATGATTCAGAGTGAAATTTCCGGTATTGCTTTTACTGTGCATCCGGTTACCGAAGATAGAGACCAGATGATTATTGAAGCCGGGCTTGGTTTGGGTGAAGCGATAGTTTCCGGTCAAATTACTCCGGATAGTTATGTCATAAGTAAAAGTGAAATGAGTATTTTGGATATTAATATTAGCGAACAAAATAGAAAATTGGTGCGTAAGATTGGCAAAGCAAAAGGAATCGAAGATGAAGAAAATAAATCAAATCATTGGGTGAAGCTTGGTAAGGAAGGAACAAAACAAAAACTCACCGGAAAACAGATTGTTTCAGCCGCCAAATTATTTCAAAAAATAGAAAAGCACTATGGTTTTCCTTGTGATATTGAATGGGCAATGGAAAAAGGAAAGTTGTATATTACCCAAAGTCGGCCGATTACTACCTTAAAAAAATAGCCAAAAATAGCCAAAATACAGCGAGATTGACAGTGTGTGGAAAATGTGCTATCATATTAAACAATAACTTGGGCAACAAGAGTAGGTCAAAAGGCCAAAATATGTTCCCAAATAGGTCGTTTATTTATTTTCCAAACAACATTTTGGAATATATAAGGAATAATATTATGGCTTTTGGATCTGACAGACAGATGTACGATGTAGATTTGACCTGCGCAAAATGCGGGGCTCACATCGCACAGTTGCCTTTCCAACCTTCAGGTGATCGCCCAGTATACTGCTCCGATTGTAATCGTGCTTTCCGCAAGGATCGCCCGAGTACTGATCGCGGTGGACGTTCTGGCGGTTTTTCCCAGGCTCCTCGCCAGATGTACAGTGTCAACTTGACTTGCGCATCTTGCAATCAGCAAATCTCTGAGTTGCCTTTCCAACCAACTGGTGACAAACCAGTATATTGCCGAGACTGCATGCAGGCTCGTCGCAATGGTTAATTGACAATCAACTCAAACCCCTCGATTTTCGAGGGGTTTTTGTTTTATAACAATGTCATCCTCGCGAAAGCGGGGATCTGATAGAGTATACTTGAAAAATCCAGAGGAAATGATATAATTTAAACATGTCATATTCTGTCCAGCAGAAACAAATTTTGAGTTACACGCAAGCCAAGGTGCGTGATTTTATGTTGAGCGCAATCACGCCGGGTCATGAATTTGACCATATTTTGCGTGTGGCGAATTGGGCGGTGAAAATTGCCCAAGCGGAAAAAGCCAATATTTTTTTGTGTGAAATGGCCGGTTTGTTGCATGATGTTGGTCGCGCGCAAGAAGATGTGCACGGTCATAGTCGAAGACACCACGAGCTATCTTACGAAATTTGTCAAAAGTGGTTTCGTGAAGATGCGGTTTTGAAAAATCTTTCTAAAACGGAAAAATTAATTTTATTATATAGTGTGCGTTATCATTGGAATAATGCGGCGGATAAATATGTGGAAGCAATAATTTTACGTGATGCGGACAAGTTGGATCTGTTTGGTAAAATAGGAGTGAAACGCAACGCTCATTATCTGAAAACAAAAGAAAAAATAATGAACGGCATGCGCTATCGTATGGATGATATATTTTGGTTGCGTACCGAGATGGCACGCAGATATTTTAAAAAACAAAAAATGTTTGAACCGATTTTTAAAGAAACAGTGAGATTGTTAAAATCGGAAATTAAGCCGGTGTCACTTTGATATGCAGAAAAAGAAGAAAAAAGTTTTGGTTTGTTTGTCTGGTGGAGTGGATTCATCTGTGGCAACTGCTCTATTGGTAAAAGCCGGATATGATGTCACGGCGGCTTTTATGGTAAATTATGATGATAAGTCTGGCGACAAATCTTGTTGGCGCGATGATTATCATGATGCTCTACGGGTAGCGGCCAAACTCGGTATAAAATTATTACGTTTGGATTTTGTTAAAGAATACAATCGTGATGTGCTGGCTTATATGTATAAAGAATACGAAGCCGGTCGCACACCTAATCCGGATGTGCTGTGCAATAAATTTATAAAATTTGGCGCGTGGTTAGACAAAGCCAAAAAACTCGGTTTTGATTATCTCGCCACCGGACATTATGCGCGCCTGTCATCCTCGCGAAAGCGGGGATCCACGGTGTTAGATTCCCGTTTGCACGGGAATGACAATTCGGTTGTTTATTGTGTACAAGAAGCCAAAGACAAAAATAAAGATCAGACATATTTCCTCCATCAACTCAACCAAGAACAATTAAAAAATGTTTTATTTCCAATTGGCCAATACACCAAAGATCAGGTGCGTAAATTGGCGAAAAAATTCGACTTACCAACCGCTGACAAAGAAGAAAGCATGGGAATTTGTTTTGTCGGTGAGGTACCAATGCGTAGTTTTTTAAAAAATAAAATAAAAGTAAAGACTGGAAATATCGTTGATGAGAGCGGAAAAGTTTTGGGCCAACATGATGGTTTGGCATATTATACTATTGGACAACGTAATTTGGGGTTAAACAGTAAAGACGGTCGGCCGATGTTTGTGGTTGATAAAAATCCTCAAACCAACGAATTGATTGTTGGTAGTGAATCCAGTCCGTTATTATTTAAAAAAGAAATATTGGTTGGTGATGAAAACTGGGTGGCCGGCATTGCGCCAAAATTGCCTTTGAAATGCCAAATACGATTGCGCCATCGTCAAGAATTGCAATTAGCCACCATTTGTCATTCCGACCGAAGCGAAGCGAAGCGGAGGAATCCCTTTGTATTATTAAAAATTAAATTCTCCAAACCACAGCGCGCTGTCACCCCGGGACAATTTGCGGTAATATATAAAGGCAACTTGTGTTTGGGTGGGGGAGTTATTTTATAAAATATGAATATAGATAATAATAGTTGGATAGACAAAATTAATTATAAAGGCCAAGAAATACGCGCGCGATTATTTGATCCTGTTTTGAGGTTTTTGACTAAATGTAAAATTACCGCCAACGGTATTACCAATTTTCGGTTGGCGCTTGGGGTTTTCGCGGTAATTTTGGGATTTTATTTTTATCGTTATGATGAAGCGATTTTTCTTTTGTTGATTGTCGGTGTTTTGGATCTGTTGGATGGTGCCTTGGCGCGTTTTCAAAATAAAAGTAGTGATCGTGGTAAATTTCTAGATATTTTCGTAGATTATTTGGCTTATGGTTTTGTGTTATTTTTAACATTATTTATTGTTAGTAATTACAGATTGGTTATTTATAATATTTTTATCGTGCCGGTGTGTACACTGTTGGCGATTATTAAAAAACAAGAGTTTGTACCAAGTGATTGGATTATAAAACCTTACGCAAAAATATCTTATATAAAATTTGTTGTGTTGTTGGCTTTTTACTTTCATTGGTATTTTGGACTGTCGGTTCTTTGGGTGGATAAATCGTTGTATCTCTCCAACGTTTTAGCGACAATTTTAGCTATTTATTTTTTTGTGTATATTCAGTTACGCTGGAAGAGTAAAAAATTATGATTTTTAAAATTTTGTTACAGATAATATGGTTTTTGTTACCGGCTGGATTTGCCAACATGGCACCGGTATTGGTACGAAAAATTAATTTTTTAAATTATCCGATTGATGGCGGTAGGATATTTTTCGGCGAGCGTTTGTTTGGTAGTAATAAAACTTGGCGAGGATTATTTTTTGGAATTATTTTTTCTATTTTAACAGTTTTTATTCAAAGTTTTTTATATTCACGATTTTTTGCGGTGCGTGACATTTCGTTTTTCAGTTATTTCAATGCCAATATTTGTCTAGTTGGTTTTTTGTTTGGTGCCGGCGCGTTGATTGGTGATCTGATAAAAAGTTTTTTTAAACGCCGTTTTCACATAGCTTCCGGTAAATCTTGGGTGCCGTTTGATCAGATAGATTGGATACTCGGTTCTTTGATTGCCATATCGTTGATAATCAATTTGCCTTGGTATACTTGGTTGTATGCGCTGTTGTTTTTTGGGTTTTTACATCCGGTTGTCAATATTATCGGGTATTGGTTGAAAATCAAGCCGAATCGTTTTTAGCTTTACAAAGTTGGTGTTTTTAGATAATATAACCACACCTAAGAAAGTAATTTGTATTCACCTTATGAATTTTCTTGCAACCGATAAATCACGCTATGTGCGTTTGGCCTATGTGGCGATAGCGTTTTTGGTGGCGCTATTGGCGGAGTTTCTTTTTTGGCAACAAACATTGGGGCTGGGAGCTTTTTTGTTGGTATTGGTATATGTGGCTATTTTTACCACAGTGGCTTTTGCTACCAATTTTGTTCACCAACGTCTAGCCTTGTTATTTTTAATTCCGATTTTTATTCTATCGTTTGATTTGGTTATTTATGCCAATGATTTTGTACGAACATTTGTGCCGTTGAGTATTTGTGTTTTAGTATTTTTATATTCTATATTTTTAACATTAAAAAATCGTAATTCGATAAAATTTTATTTTAAAAATATTCCCGTGCTAAACAAGCTTACTCTAATTTTTGAAAATTGGGGAAAGGTGATAGGTGATTTGTTTTATTGGAGAAAATTAGCCAGTCCAAACGAAAAATATAAAAAAATAGCTATTGGGTTAATTATTTCCATTCCAATTTTGCTTGTCTTTATCATGTTGTTTGCTTCAGCCGACGCGGTATTCCAACAAGGGTTGGACAAAATATTTTCTGTTAGATTTAATTTCGATCCAATCAATGTATGGCGAGCAGTGAGAGTAATGTTTTTGACTTTATTAGCCGGTTCATTTTTTTACGTTATTTTAAGCGATGAGCATGAAATGAAAGATAATGTGAAAGTAATCGCACCAAAACTCGACCACACTGTGGTGACAGTTGTGTTATCGTTGGTGAATATTTTATTTCTGTTGTTTGTAATAATTCAAATTCGATATTTGTTTGGTGCTGGTGATTATCTTCAAGTGGCTGGTATTACATTTGCCGATTACGCTCGCCGTGGTTTTTTTGAACTGGTTTGGGTAATGATAATTTCAGCTGTGATATTGCTGGTGTTGTTTCGCTCCGCTTCATATAATGATCGCAGTATTACCGTTAGTGTTTTGAAATTGATATTAATCGCGCAAATTTTACTGATTGCCACCTCGGCTTTAAGGCGTATGAATTTGTATCAGGATGAATATGGTTATACCACTTTGCGTTTGTATGTAGAATGGTTTATATATTTTTCCGGTATCATGTTTTTGTTTTTGGCATTTGTAATTATTAAAAATTCATCTTTCAAGCGTTTTGTATATACGGGATTAATTTTTGGTTTGCTGGCTTTTACTACCGTTGCTTCGGTGAATGTGGACGGTATAATTAGCAAAAAAAATGTTGACCGTTATTTGTTAGAAGGCAAAAAATTGGACTTCGATTATTTAGTGAATTATTTGTCTACTGACGCGATACCAGAGATAGCTAAGCTAAAAGGAAAAACAGTAGAAAGAAACATTTCCAAGGAAGATATATCCATGCGCTTGAATGAAGTATCTGTTTTTCTTTCAAAAAGAAAAACAGATTTAATACCCCCACGCAATTCCCCGGGCGTTAGCCCGGGGATAGAGTCTACCCGCTGGCCTCGGAGTCTGCTATACTATCCAAAAGAATGTATATGCAATATTCCAAACAAGGCCATTGTGT
>JBAYGI010000002.1:0-163316 GCA_041666745.1 Candidatus Magasanikiibacteriota bacterium | reverse complement strand
TCGGAAATAAATCCGAACTATTTAATATATTTGTTGTTGAATAGACAGTTTAATTTTATACAAATTAAATTGTATATAATATGGTCTTTGTCACGTTTGTATTGTCAAGGTTCATTTTCTTTCACTGTTGAAAGAAAAAAGAGGAAGCCAATTTGACTTACTCTTTTCTCTTTCCAGTATCAACTCGTTGTCATTCTCGCAAATGCGGGAATCTGTTAAGCGGACTTAGAAAAATGATTTAATTTTGGAAGTACTTTTGTTTGCAGGGTTTTCTTTAAAGCTTTTACATAATAGCATAGAGATAAAAGACTGTCAATAGCGGAAAAGTGGCTAAGTTGTGGATAAAATCTAACTTAACTTTTTACTGATCGCTTGGTATTTTTTTGACGCCATTGCTCTATTTTTTTATGATCTCCGGATAATAAAATTTTTGGTACTTTTAAACCCATAAAATCTTCGGGGCGAGTGTATTGTGGGTATTCTATTACACCCTCTACAAATGTTTCTTCTGTTAAAGATTCTTTATTGCCCAATACCCCTGGGATAAGACGCGCAGTGGATTCAACAATAGTTAGTGCTGGCAACTCTCCGCCAGCCAAAACAAAATCCCCTACCGAAATTCTTTCATCAATAAATTTATATACTCGCTCATCGAAACCTTCATAGCGTCCGCAAATTAAAACTAAATTATCCAACTTGGAAAATTTGTGAGCCATTTTTTGATCAAACTTTTTTCCGTCCGGATCCATGATTATTATTCTTCGCCTCGCCGAAGCCTTGGCGAAGGCGGGTTTTCCATCTTTCACCAACCCCAAACTCTCCAAACAACGATAAATTGGCTCCACCTGCAACACCATACCCGCCCCACCACCATATGGCTTGTCATCCACATGATGTTGTTTATCCAAAGTAAAATCACGGATATCGTGAGCACGGATATCTATCTGCCTACTTTTTTGGGCACGACCAAGAATACTCACTTCTGAGTAGTTGTGAATTGCGTCTGGAAAAAGTGTCAGGATGTCGAATTTCATAAACTTGATTATACTATTAAAAAAGATAAAAAACAAGAGCCGGCATTGAAGCGAGGCTCTTGTTTGGTTTGTTTTTAACTATTTCTTTTTATTTATTCACTGTCACATCAAAGCTGTTTTCATCCAAAATAACATTTTTGGAATCAAATACTTTGATCTTTATGGTATAAACTCCGGTTGCTAGTTTCTTGCCCAATACATCGCTGACACTAAACTTGAAGTTCTGGCCTTTGGTCAAAGTTCTGGTGCCGGAGGATTGAGTTACTACTTTGTCATTGGCATCTACCAATTGACGGGTGATTTTTATCTTCAAAGATTTGCCGGTTTCATTCTTGTAGGAATATGCATACTTCACTGTGTTTCCTACTTTATAATCCAATTTCAAACCGGTTATCACAACTTTGGAATCAGGATAATTGGCGATGATGGCCGGTGGAGGCAGAGGTTTGGCGACTACAACATCAAAACTATTTTGATCTAAGACGTTGTTTTTGCTATCCAATACTTTTACCACGAGTGTATAGGTTCCATCGGCAAGTTTGGTTCCAAGGGTCTGTGAAGGTGCACTGGTAAATAATTTGCCTTTATTTAAGGTGGCTGAACCATTGGAAGTGGCTAACACTTTACCATTTGCATCGAGCAACTGACGAACTACTTTTATTTTTTGGGTGGCGGAAGTAGTATTTTTGTATGTATATTTGAATTTAACAACTTCTCCTGGTTTGTATGTCAATTTTTTAATTGCTGGAATAATAATAGCTGAATCTGGACTGGCAACTTCGAAAACCGGAACGGTTGCAGATACCGGAGTTGTGGCTGATTCAGCAGGAGTGGATACAACCGGTGCGGTGACTGCAGGTGGAGTAACTACTTTGGTGGCAGGAACATACCCGGCAACTAAATTTGTTTTCAAAGTATATACACTGGTAATACCGCCACTATCTGAACGGAATTTGACATATATTGTCTTTGCGCCGGCACCTGATGAAAGAGTAAACTGTTTGCTAGCACTATATGTATCCCAACTTGCTCCGGCAAAACCAATATCTTCGGAAATGGCAACTTGAGTGGCGTTTGTAGTGGAGAAATTCAATGTGATTGTCTGGGTAGTTGCTGTGCCGTCGGTAGAAATGGTAGCTGCTGTAGCCTCAGATGAAACCGAAGGGGCTGTACCAGCGCCACCAGGAGAACTACCGCCAAAGAAACTAGGACCGGTAAATGTAGTAGATATAGAATCTGCTAAAGTAAGACCACTTTTTGAATATGATAAAGCCAAAGTACCATTGCTTGAAACATCTACCTTGTTATTATTTTCCGTCTTTGCATTTATAATATAGAATGGAATTGTTGCAGTAAAATTACCAGAAGAAACCGCATCTTCGGTTAAAGTGATTGTTTCGCTGTCACTTAAATTTGAAGTAGCTGTTAAAGTAACTGAAATGGTTTCCTTAACCGATGAAGACGCATTGGCAGTCGGATCAAAAATAGACAATGTTATATTATTTCCTGTACCATTACCTGTACCACTGACATAAGGAGCACCAGCAAGTCCGCCAGTAGATAATTTCTTAACATGACTAATACCTGTCACCGTGTTGTTGTTTGTATAAGTACCATTGGCGACCAAATAATAATCTCCCAAAACAAATGTTCCGCCATTAGTGAATGTATTTGTTGTTGTAGCATTTGCACCTAGATTGTATGTACCTGCGCTAAGAGTAAGTTTATCATATGTAGCACCGGCGATAGTTACTGTTCCGGTATTGGTATATTTTACTTCCGATGTATCACCTGATGTGAACGCGCCAGTTTTTACAAATGGGGTTCCGTCACCTGTAAGCGTAATAATATAACCATTACTCAAAGTACCGCTTCCAACTGTCAAGACATGAGTTGAGGTTACGTTGCCCATTAATGCTGTAGTACCGTTGATTATTAAATCGTAGTAAATTGCGGGTGCGACATATGTAGCACCGGTGTAATAAACGGCAGAAGTTGAGGCGGTGAAAGTGCCTCCAGTAGTTATAACTAACGGCAAACCTGTTCCTGTAAATCGGATACTATGCGCGCCGGCATTTAATGTACCTGCTGCACCGATGGTCAAAAAGTGAGTTGACGTAACACTTCCTGTCAATGTTTGAGAACCATTTGTTTTCAAATCATAATATGTGGCGGCAGGAACGTTGGAGGTGGCACCGGAGAATATGACCGCGGAAGTTGAGGCGGTGAATGTACCACTGTTTACCAATGGGGTACCTGTGCCGGTTAATCGGATGGTGTATGCACCAGCATCTAATGTACCACTTCCATTTGTCAAGACGTGAGTGGAGGTAACATTACCGACAAGTGTTTGAGTAGTACCATTGGTTGTCAAATCATAGTAAGTGGCGGCAGGAACATTGGATGTGGTACCGGAGAATATGACCGCGGAAGTTGAGGCGGTGAATGTACCACTGTTTACCAATGGGGTACCTGTGCCGGTTAATCGGATGGTGTATGCACCAGCATCTAATGTACCACCGGTTCCGATAGTCAAAACATTTGTCGTAGTCACATTTCCAACCAAAGACTGACTTCCGTTAACTGTCAAATTGTAATAAGTAGTTGAAGCAACGTTGGCTGTGGCACCAGCATAAACAAATTCTGAGGTATTTGCATTAAATGTTCCACCTGCCATTACAAAAGGTGTACTAGTGGCGGTGAATGTAAAGACACCGCTACCAGCATTTAAAGTTCCAGCACTCCCAATAGTCAAGACATGGGTGGTTGTAACATTGCCTGTGGTTGTCACAGTGCCAGATGAAGTACCAACGGATAAATCATAAGCGCTCAAGTTGGCGCCTGTCCCAACATTTAACACACCACTGCCTAAAATAGTTATAGTTCCTGTGCCGTTATCTACAACATGACCACTATTACTAACATAAAGGTTCTTTGTAGAAAAATTACCACTGGTTAATGTTGTGGATGATAAAGTAGAAGTAGCGCCCACTAACAATTCTCCTTCGGCAATAATATTTACATCACCAGTCGCAGTAAAATCACCTGTTATATCAGCTGTGCCATTTCCTGACCCGCCATTTATAATAAAATTACCTGAATTTGTCGCATTGCCTGTCACATTAAGTGCAAAACCGCCTATATTCAATGTTTTTCCAGAATTAATTATTAACGCATTGTTTATGTTAGTAGTATCCAACAAAGTAGACGAAGCACTATCAACCGTCAAGTTATAATAAGTAGAAGAAGCGATGTATACTGTTGCGCCCGAATATTTAATAGTTGATGTACCAGCCAAAGTACCATTGTTAACAAACGGCGTACCTGTGCCTGTGATATCAATAGTTAAACCGGCAGTCAGCATCAGTTCTTTGCCTGTATCAACAGTTAAATTATTGACGGTCAGAGTGCCTGTATTTGAACTGGTAACATTTGAACTGATAATTAAATTATATAATGTTGTTGTTGCCGTGTTGCCTGGATTTAAGCTTACAGCGGATCCATTCAAAGTTGTACTGCCACCAGATTGAGTAATAATATCGTAATTTTGGAAAGTTGTGCTTACAAAAACATTATAATTTCCAAAAGCTAAAGTTCCCATACTATTATACAAATTGGTACTTGTAACGTTACCAATTAAAGTCGCTGTGCCACAACCATAACCAGCACAATTATAAGTCAAGGAATAATAAGTAGCTGTCGGTATATTAACACTGACATTTGTAAAATTTACATTGGAGGTTCCCGGATTAAAGGTACCGGTTATAGATAATGGGGTGCCGGAACCAGAAACAGACAGTGTTTTTGCGTCACCACCATTCAATACCCCAGACACAACTGTAGTAGAAGCAGTCACAGTACCCGCTAAAGTCGTAGTACCGGTAATTATCAAATCAGAAATACCCATTGTCAAACTTGTTCCTCCCAAATTCCCCTCTCCGATCATTGTAACAGATCCGGATGTTTGAGTGACCGTACCCAAACCGGCAAAACTACTACTGACGACTAGATTCTTTGTGCCTAAAGCCAAAACCGAACTGGCACTAGCAACTGTCAAAGCACCTGTGGTAGTAACATTACCAGCCAAGCTAACAAGCGTACTACTTACAACTAAATCATATAAATTTGTAGTACCACCTACCCCACCCAAAGTTTTACTTGCACCAGTCATAGTCACCACACCGCCGGTTTGAGTAATCGTACCACCTGTGTTGGTAATATTCCCAGACGCCACCAAACTATTTCCTGCCAAAGCAAGTGTCTTTCCACTCGCCACTGTCACATCACCTGTAGTCGTAACCGATGAACCGAGGGTTACAGTACTACCATTTACATTCAAAGTTCCAAACGTAATACTTCCTGGACCACCAATAGTTTGAGTGGTTGCAGTCGTACTAGTAAAATTAACCGTCGCAGTACCTAAAGCAGCACTTAGTGTTCCAGATACCGTCAAATTTCCACCCAAATTCAATACACCGGTACTAGCTATAACAAAAGTAGAAGACACACCAAGATTAGAGGCAACATTCAAAGTGGATCCAGCAAGTATATTAAAACCGTTAGTTCCTGTACCTGTGAAAGTGATTGAGCCAGTAGAAGTGACTGTTATGCCAGCCGCAATATACGCTTCACCAGAATAAGTACTATCAAAACTCATATTCGGAGTTGTGGTGCTAACATCAAAAGTTATATCCGCGGTAGAAGAAGCGGCTTTGAACACTAAGCCTGGTGCTATTTCTGGAACACATGCGTCACCCGCACCATCCAACCATGCTGTAGTACTACTATAATTTGCAGCCGAACCAGCTACCCAATAACAAGGCCCTGTCTGGGCACTTGCGCTACCACCATTTAACAAAACCCCAAGCAAAACAAAACTGCCTAATAGCAATAGTTTTTTGCCTAATGAAAAATATTTCATAGGATACATTTTATGAAAAAAATAATTAATTAATAAATAGGTTTTTTACCTACACACATATTATACCACTTTATATATTTACTCACAAACATCCGCCCCCCCCAACATGTGGATAAGTATGTTTACTGCTTTAATTTATTTAGTAACTCTTCAAATTTTCCAATTGTTGAAGATAACTGTAGATAAATTTTTTGCGCATTTTCTTCATTGTATGTATGAACCGTTTCATTGCGTAAATCAACCATAGTAATCCACTCGCTGTCATAATTTATTAAACCCTGCCTAAACGCTTCCCTAAAACATTCTTTTGGAGAAACACACACGACACCTTCCTTCTCTTCCAAATACGTTTTTGTTGTTTTCCATGTTAAGTCCAAAGTAAATTCAAAACGTTGAATCGCAGAATCGCGCACTATTTCTGTCTCTGGCAAAGCCAAAACCTCTTTTAATTTATTCAACGCGTTTTCCATTTGGATCAATTGGGCTTCCAGTTTTGACATACAAGTGTTTGTTATTTATTTAATTTCTTCAATATTTTGCAAAGCTACTGTCAAAAAATCTCGCGATGCTCTTTTGAAATCCATAATTTCCATTTTATACAAAATCGGTAAATTTTCCACATCTTCTTTTATTTTAGACATAATTTCGAGCGGAATTTCTTCGTGGCCTTCAATACCAACATCTATATCCGAAACATTATTTCCTTTGCCTGTAACTCTTGATCCAAAGAAAAAAAGACGATAATTCTTTAAATTCAAATATTGACTTACAATTTTTTTAAGCTCTTTTTTGAGTTTATCAATGGAATATTTTTCTAAACGCATACAAAAAAATGATTGTCTATATAATACCACGTTGGAGAAAATTCGCAAATTCGTCCATTATAATTGTGTCTATTAGTTAAAATACTAGTATTTTAACTAATAGCTTGTTTTAAATTAGACAAAATACTCGGTCAAGAACATGTGGATAACTTAATAAGGGATTCCTCGGCGGAGTTTATACTCGCGAAGCGGGTGCTCGGAATGACAAAAAAACAAAAACACCAGTAACAATTACCTTTGAGCGGGTTATGAGCCCGAGGCTCATCCTTTTGCCCTCGCGGGCAAAAAAAGCGAAAAGGTGGTTGTTACTGGTGTTTTTGTTTTTTGAATTTTAGATTCCTAGATCATCCACAGCACTAGTGTCAATTGGCGCGGCGGCACTTTGCATAGGCATAGGGCGCGGACCACGACCGCCTACCGGCTCATTGATCTTTAGGTTCACGCGAGCATTGTGCTTGGCGCCTACGATCTTGAGCAAGGTGCGGATAGAACGAGCGGTTTGACCGCCTCGTCCGATGACATAGCCCATGTCTGCTGGATCAACATCCAAAGTAATGAGCACGCCGCGCTCATCGATAGTGCGGTCGGTTTTTACTTTGTCTGGGTTGTTGACAATCGCTTTCACGAGTGCCTCTACAAACATCTGATCTGCTTCCATAGTATTATCATTATTTTTTCATATCGGCAGTCTGTCGACGTGTGGATATGTCCACCAGCTCTGCATTCTTATTTTATCATCTTTCAAAAGAACTCGTCAAATTTTAGGCTGTTTTCTTTTTTTCAGCCAATTTGGCGGCGCGTCTTTTGCTGATAAATACCGATTTCTTTTTCTTACCTTCAATCAATTTGTTGGTCACCAATAAATTGTGGATAGTTTCAGAAGGCACAGCTCCTTTACTCATCCAATATTTTATCCTATCCACCACCGGCAAAAATTGATTTTCTTTGGCGTGCGGATTGTAGGTGCCAACTTGTTCCAAATGATTACCTTGGGTATCTCGTGCTTTTTCAGACACAATAATACGATAAGTGGCAAATTTCTTTTTTCCAATACGTTGTAATCGAATAGCTAACATAACTAGTTTTATTTATATAAAAATTTTCTTTTTATTGACGATAACGAGAGCCAAAATAATATACTATATTTGAGCATTTTTGTCAACCTCGACTTCGCCAATATTAACACTTAACAATTTGGAAATACCTTCATCACCCATCGTTACACCATATAGGGCGTCAGCGCTGTGCATCGTAGCACGATTGTGGGTAATGATAATAAACTGGGATTTTGTGGCTAATTCGCTCATAATATCGGCAAAACGCAGGGTATTGGTCTCGTCAAGCGCCGCTTCCACTTCGTCCATCACTACAAATGGTGATGGGTTGCAGTTCAAAATCGCACAGATCAAAGCGATCGAAGTTAGGGTGCGTTCACCACCGGATAAGGCGCTGATATTTTTTATTTTTTTACCAGGGGGGTTGACGGCGATATCGATACCGGTGAGGATTTTTTCGTGTTTTTTTGATTTGTTATTTTTGAGGGATTCCTCGGTTTCACTCGGAATGACAGTGTTGTTCAAAGAAACGACAGGTTCGTCTTCACTTTCCGGTTCACCATAAATTTCTTCGAGTTGCGCGCTACCACCGCTAAATAATATTTTGAAATAACGATCGAACTCTTTGCGAATTTGTTTAAACGCCGTCGCGCGTTTTTTCTTCATAATTTCATCGAGTTCTTCCACCATTTTGGAGAGATCATCGGTGGCCGTCGTCAAGTCTTTCAATTGACTATTCAAAAAGTCATAACGCTCTTTGGTGGTTTCATATTCTTTTACTACATCTTCATCGATACCACCTATCAGACTAAGTTGGTATTTTAATTTTTGAATTGCGGTGGCGCTCGACTCCAATTCAGACTGAGTGAGTATGATTAACGACCGTTCGGCCAAAGCCGCCAACGATAGACTCATTTCGCTACTTACTTCGTTGGATAAGTCTTCATTTTTTGTTTCCAATTTTGCCAATTGAATTTTGTATTCATTGCGCGCGGACAATATTCCATTCACTGCCAATTGCTTTTTTTGCATTGATTCTTGCAAACCAAACACGCGTTGTTTTTTTTCTTCTTCACTATCATTGAATTGTTTTATTTCTTCTTCGATTTTTTCCGCCTCTGCTCCACTATTTTTAATTTCCAATTTTATTTTTTCTTTTTCTTTTTCCAGCTCCGACAAATGCGCACCATATTCCTCCGGACTCATCTGCAAGAAATTCAGTTCGCGCTCCATCTCCGACATTTCATCCTGATTTTTTTTCTGATCAGAGCGCAACGATTCCAACTTGCCCAACAGTTTTTCTTTGTCCATTTGAGACAACAACGCGACGGTCTTGGCTTGATCAAGCTTGGTCTCAAAATCTTTAAAATTACTTTCTTGTCTGATCAATTCCTCCTGATAATTTTGACCTTCACCATCGGAAAAAATAGTCCGTCCGGAAAAACTCAAATGCATTTTTTTCTGTCCGCGCCAACCACCTTTCATCACCCCGCGACGCTCTACCACATCACCATCGAGCGTCACCATGCGCGCCCGTCCGACACCCAACCGCTGTGCCACCGCCAAATTTTTTACAATAATAGTATCACCAAAAATAAAAGAAAAAATATTGCGAAATTTTTCATCAAATTTTACCAAATCAATCGCGAGCCCCACTACCCCATCTTCAACCAATAGTGATTGAATATCCCCGCTAATATCTCGCCCAAAAATTTTGTTGGTTGGCAAAAATGTCGCCACCCCCATTTTTTGTTCACGCAAAAATTCAATCGCTGATCTGGCCACACTTTCATCCGCCACCACCAAAGAAGACAAATGCTGTCCGGCCGATACTTCCAGCGCGGTACGATATTCACTTTCCACCTCTCCCAACTCCGCCACCAAACCATACACTTTTCCCAAACGATTTTTATTTTCCAACACTGTTTTCACGGCAGTCAAACCGCTAAATTCCAAATATTGGCGTTCGGATTTTTGTTCGTATTGTTTGACTTGCAGTTGAGATAATCGAACCGCCGCTTGGGTTTTATCTCGCGACAATTCCGCCAATTTGGCATTGTTCTCACTCAATATTTTTTCCGCTTTGGCCAATTCATTTTCTAAATTATTTTGTTCTTGAAAAAACCGTTCGCCGACAACTTTTAGTTCAGCTACTTTCTTTTCCAGCCAACCGATATTTTGTTTTCCAAGTTCACTGTACGCGTTTTGAATTTTCCCAGAAATAACCGCCAACTGCCTCTCCCATTCATTTTTGGTTCGAACAACCGCCTGATATTTTTCTTGTAATTTAACAAAAACTTCTTGACGACTTTCACTGCGCGCCAACTCTGACAATTCCAACTGAGTGTCTTCCAATTCTTTGAAAGTATTTTTGTATTGCGCGTCCAAATTGTTTACTTCCAACTCCAAGCGATCCATTTCTTTTTTGTTGGCACCATACAATGATCCATAATATTTTTCTTGTGTTTCTCGTAAATTTATTTCTACTTCATGGCGCTGTTCCAACTTGCGCACTTGTTTGGACAGCAATCGCAAACGTGGATCCACTTCTTTGAGTAACATTTCTACCTGCGACATGTTTTCGGCGGTACGAGCCAATTTGAGATTCGCCTGATGTTGTTTTATTTGATGTTCTTTGATCCCCGAAGCTTCATCCAAAAAATCTTTTCTTTCCGCGGTACTGACTGTCAGCAACCGATCGATTGTCCCCTGCCCGATAATACTATATGAATGTTGACCAAACTGGGCTTTGGCCAATAGCAAATGGATATCCAACAAACGCACCGGATTGTTGTTGATCATATATTCACCCTCGCCACTGCGGTATAAACGACGAGTAATCACAATTTCCGGCAAATCTATTTGCACTCGATCATCACTATTGTCCAAAATCATCGAAACCTCGCACGCCCCCAACTGTCCTTTGAGGTCTGAACCGCCAAAAATAATATCTTCACTTTTTTTACCGCGCAAAGTTTTGATACTCTGTTCTCCCATTACCCAGCGCAAAGCATCCACCACATTGGACTTCCCCGATCCATTCGGACCAACCACCGCGGTAATACTAAATCGCCCATTTTTTGGAGGCAAAAAATCCAACACCGTTTTGCCGGCAAAAGATTTAAAACCTTGAATTTCCAATCGTTTCAAATACATAACACAATTGTGACTTATTATATCACAAAATCCAACTGAGGCGCAACTGTTGACAGACCGTTATTTGTGTGATATTCTCCCCTGTTCTCAATTTAAATTATAAAATTCTGAGAAATGAGAAAAATAGCTTTACAAATTTATGATCGAATAAAACGCGCTCACACCATCGTCATCGTGGCTCATCAAAATGCCGACGGTGATGCTTTGGGGTCAGCCTGCGCGTTATTTGAACACCTGCAAAAAATCGGTTTAAAAACTGAGATTTTTTGTCTTACTCCTTTGAACCCCAAATTGGCCTTTTTGCCACACAGTGAAAAACTTCAAACCAATCCGGAAATTTTTTCTAATCCTGATCTGGATACTATTATCGTATTGGATTCCGGTGATTTACAATATGCCGGTATTCATAGTTTTGTAAAAAATCACTCGGCCGAAATTATCAACATCGACCATCATCACACCAATCAAAAATACGGCCACCTCAATTTGGTGAATCCTACAGCCAGTTCAACCGCTGAAATAGTTTATAATTTTTTACGACATGTCCAAGTACATATCAGCCATCGCATGGCTACCGCTCTATTGACCGGCATTATTACCGACACCGACAATTTCACCAACTCCGCAACTAGTGATACCGCTATGGCGGCCGCCGGCGATCTGATTCGCAAAGGTGGTAATCTGAATATGATCAACGAACAAGTGGTGCGCAATAAATCCATCAACTTACTCCGTCTTTGGGGAGAAATTTTGAATCGTCTCAACAAACACGAGGCTCTGGATATGGTCTATACCTATATTACTCAAGTGGATTTGAAAGTCCATCAAGTGGACGAAACTGACAGCGAAGGGATTGCCAATTTTTTGAATAATTTGGATGAAGGTAAAATGTCTTTAATTTTAAAAGAAACTCAAGACGGAAAAATTAAAGGGAGTTTTCGCACTACCAAAGATGACGTGGATGTTTCGGCTTTGGCCAAAAAACTAGGCGGTGGCGGACACAAAAAAGCGGCCGGGTTTTCCATTGCCGGCACGATTGATGAGGTGATGAAAAAAATAACAACACTGTAATTTTTTTGACTTATCCAGCCAATACTAGTAGAATTGTAAAATAAAATAACTTAAAAAATATGTCTGACATCAAATCTCAAATCTTAATCCCAACCGTTATCGAAAAAACCAGCTATGGCGAACGTGCTTATGACATTTATTCCCGCTTGTTGGTGGACCGTATTATTTTCTTGGGACAACCAATCGACGATCATGTTGCCAATATTGTGATCGCTCAGCTGTTGTTTTTGGAAAATCAAAATCCGGAAACCGACATTAAAATATATATCAACTCTCCAGGGGGATCAGTATCCGCCGGTATGGCGATTTATGACACGATAAAATATATAAAATCCGATGTATCCACTATTTGTATTGGGATGGCTGCCAGCATGTCCGCAGTATTGCTCGCGTCAGGAACCAAAGGCAAACGTCTGATTTTACCCAACGCCGAGGTGATGATTCATCAGGTCATGGGTGGAATGGAAGGACAAGCTAGTGATATCAAAATCCACGCTGAACGTATTTTGCGTATGAAACAACAACTGAATAAGATTTTGTCTGATCACACCGGTCAAGATATCGCCACTATCGAAAAAGATACCGACCGTGACAACTTTATGAGTGCGACAGAGGCGATCAAATATGGACTGGTAGATAAAATAGTAGGATAACCCATTTTCTAAAAAAACCTCAAAAATCGCCTGAAAATGGCGGTTTTTTGATACCCCACTCCCCCTATTGACAAAACTATCGATTTGTGGTATCATTTACAGTTGCTAAAAGTGAAACGTTTCCGATTCAATCAGAAGCACGATAAACACGCATTACCACCCTCTATGGGTATTAGGATCCAGGTCAGTGCCAATTATCAATTCATGTCAAGTTAGATATAATTAGCACCGACCCGTATCCACTACAAGCATGGAGATGTGTTGACGGATAGAACTGGCTTCGGCTAATCTTCTCCACCGATACATCTTCTTGGGTGCGGTTTCTATGGGGATAACTTCCCCAACAATTTTAAAACCACCAGCTGAATTAAGCCGGTGGTTTTTATTTTTAATTGGTTGTAGTCGCGGTAGGTATCGGCGCGCTAATTTCCGGAGCCGACTCTATCGTGTCTAAATTGACTACCGGCGACGCTACACATTGTTCCCCCGGTTTACATAGTGTGGCCGGATCCACTCCGATCATACAAATTTTTGGCAACGGTCGATAATAACTTTCAAATACCCTGTCGATCTTTTCTCCGCTAGGAGTTACACGTGAATAAGTAAAGCTGGCCACTGCCCCACGATATGCCACCTGACATTTGGTTACTCCCGGTTTCACTTTGTCGGTTTTTATCTCTTGCGGGTCACCGTATGGAATCCATTTTTTGACCAATGGATGTGTAAACCAACCTTTGCGCCCGTCCGGTTTACCCCAAAGTGTAAAAGTAAGTTGTTGTTTTTTGTAATCAATATCTGTCTGCAATAATAAATAATTTCCGGTATCGTTGATAAATTTCAAATCTAAAATAGGTTCATACAACGCCGCGTCTGTACCCGGATTACCATTGACCGGATCGGCATAATAACTCACTACCAATGAATGATTTTGACGCTGAGTAATATTCATCCCCGAATTCATAGCCATGCGAAATAGCGTGGTACCAATCTGACACATACCTCCACCAATTTCATTTTTAATTTCTGTACCTTTGATAACCGCCTCCGGCAAATACCCATTTTCCGCGGTAAACGGTCCGGCATATTTGATAGCCGAAAATTCTTCGTCCGGTTTGATCAAAGTACCATTCAATCTCTCTACGGCATGCGCAATATTTTTAATACGATTGGTGTGGCTATCTTTAAAAGTGGAATAACCGGATCCAATAACATCTTCAATGCCCAAACTATTTACATTCGCCGTTTTGACTACCGGCTCAGCCGTATCGACTGTCAAACTGACTGTCTTGATAATTTCAGTGGAATGATAATTTCTTTGTCTGAAAGCGTTGTTTAAATCTTGAAGTGTTTTTTCAACATTGAGAGTTAATCCGGTTTGGCTAGCTTGAAATTCTTTTACTTTTTGATCAGCGGCAATAGAAAATTTGGCATCTTGGGGAACTTTATCTACCAAATAACGCAGGCCTTCCAAATAAGTTTTGACTTTTTCGTGATTCAATACAAAAATCGGCTGATTATTTTCATCATTTTGTATTTCCAACCATGGTGAATATTGATCAACGGACAAATTCCAATCACGACGTATTTTGGTTTGAGGATCAACATAATTCAAACCAATATCTCCATAACTCAAAAAACCGGAAAGATTTTCGGCCGCCTTGACTACATCGGCAGTTTTGATGGTAGGATCAAATTGTTGAGCCTGAATCGCAATATTTCCCAAATACAACTCTGCCAGATTATCTTGTATCTGTTTGATAATATCTTCATATTTGAAAACCAAACCGGAACTTTCCGGCACTACCTCATAACTAACTGGTGCAAAATTTGTAATTTTAATACCGGCATCACGAGGGGCATCTACCAATTTGGAAAGGTTGTCTTTTAGGCTATCCAACAAATTCACCCAATCTGTTTTGACCGGTACAGATAGATTTTGGTTGAATAATCTAAAATACAAAGGTGAAAACAGACGCGTTGCCCAATTTCCGGTACGACCCATCGCGTAAGTATTTTGCCACAACACATAACTATCCAATTTTACCAATTCGATGGAATTTTCCCCAAAAGAAACTGTGTTGATTTTTACCGCGGATTTTTTACCATTGACATCAACCTCCAAATTCAAACCTTCTTTGGCCAGACGGTTGTTGGTGGTTTCGATGAAATTTCTCAAATCATCACGCGACATTTTTCCCACATGATAATGTCCGGCATAAACCCCCGGATAAATTTTGTTCTGATATTTTTGAATATACCAAGCTGACCCGCCAAATACCGCGCCTGACACTACAAATAAAATCAAAAAAATAATGATGACAATTTTTAGCCAAGGTCTGTGTTTTTTCTCCGGTAACAACATCTCCGGTAATTTTTCTGGGTTGTCTAATTTAATTTTCGCCATATTTATTCTTCTACTACAATGATTGGGATATTACCATCTACTTTTGTTTTTGGCAAAACCACGGTCAGGACACCATTTTTGAATTCCGCTCTGGCCATTTCTACTTTTACTTCTACCGGCAAAACAATCGTGCGTGAAAATTTCCCCCAATAACATTCTTTGTAAAAATAATCCACTTCTTGATCAATCGGCGGTTTGCGTTCGCCACGAATAGTGAGGACATCGTTGTGCAAATGCAATTCCAAATTTTCACTGCGACATCCGGCCATCGGGGCGATGACTATCACTTCGTTGACGGTTTGAACCACATCGATAGCCAACTGACCTTCCGGCGAAACCGAACCACCGGCCTCACTACCGTTTTTCATAAAATCCGCCAAAATAGAAAAATCATCACCGGAGTCATCCAGCGGCAAAGAAAATTTTTGATCTGAATTTTGCATAATATTATAATCTGTTATTTATTATACAGTAATATGCAAAAAATAAAAAGTGGGTTGTCGTTTTGCGCCCTTTCTGCTAAAATGCCAATAGTTAATTATTCTAATACAATATGGAAACAGACTTAAAATTTCCACCACAATTTTTTTGGGGATGCGCCACTTCAGCTCACCAGATTGAAGGTGGACTAACCAACGATTGGAGTGAGTGGGAAAAATCCACTTTGCGATTGAAACATTTAACAGATAAACAACTCAACCATTTTGAATTCATTTCCGGATCAGCGGCTAATTCTTTTGAAAATAACAATGCGGATATTGCTTGCATGCGTGAGCTGAATTTAAACGCTTATCGTTTTTCGGTAGATTGGTCGCGTATTGAACCGGAGAATGGAAAATTTGACCAAACCGCTCTGGATTATTATCTGGACTTTATCAAAAAACTGCGCGCGCATCATATCGAACCATTTGTTACACTGTGGCATTGGCCATTACCGATTTGGTTGCGTGATTTGGGTGGTTGGCAATCAAAAAAAATAATAAAATATTTTGATAGATTTGTCCAAAAAGTTGGCGCGCATTTAAATTCCGAAGTAAATTTTTGGATGACACTCAATGAGCCGACAGTCTATGCCGGGATGAGTTTTCTCACCGGTGAATGGCCACCACAAAAGAAAAATCCGTTGGTCTATTATCAGGTGCTGTCCAATTTGATCGATGCCCACTGTAGTACTTATAAAATATTAAAATCAATTGATTCCAACAATCAGGTTGGAATTGCCAGTCACAACACTTATTTCGAAGCGTATAAAAATCGCCTTGCCAATCGCCTACTCAAAAAAGTGGCAGATTGGTGGTGGAATGACAGGTTTTTAAATAAAATTAACGATTGTCAAGATTTTGTCGGATTGAATTATTATTTTCACAATGAAATAAATTACGGTTTAAGTAAAAATTATCAATACGAAAAATCTTCGGATTTGAACTGGGGTCTGCATCCGGAAGGAATGTATTTTTTACTGAATGATTTAAAAAAATATAACAAACCGATTTATATCACCGAAAACGGTTTAGCTGACCGAGGCGATCAACATCGTTCTTGGTATATTAGAGAAATTTTAAAAAATGTTTATCGAGCAATCGGCGAGGGGGCTGATGTAAAAGGATATTTCCACTGGTCACTGATAGACAATTTCGAATGGGCGCATGGCTTCCACCCAAAATTTGGATTGTATGAAGTAGATTACCAAACCTTTGAACGCAAACCACGCAGTTCGGCGGAGTACTACGCGGATATTTGCGGAAATAATCGGGTGGTGTAAAGTTCAAAAAATATGATTAGCGACTTTTCCATATCGCCATATCATCAGCCTCAAACCCCAAAGACAATACTTTTGTTGTCACCCCAGAATGCTCTAAACCAAGAACCTGCACACAGTTAGCATTATTTTGTAATAAATATTTTTTAAATTCTTCCAAAGAAACAAGGTTATAATTCCCTTTATATTGAGTTATTCCTGTTTTTTTAGAAATAGTTTCAACCTGACTGGAAATATTTTTTGAGCAATAATACTCTTGTTTTAGCAACCATCCACCATTTTTATCATACAAATTTTCTCCGTTAAGTGTTTCGTACAAATTATGCTCATAAACCGCAATCTTTTCTCCAGATTTAACCAAATCACCTATCAAACGAATTTCCGAATCCATTCTATCAGATAACATACCAACTTTTACATATTCTGGATCTTTTACAATTTTATAGTTACACCCACCTAAGACTAAAACCACTAAAAGAAGTGAAAAAACTTGGATGATTTTTTTCATAAATTTTATTTTGTTACTTTTAAAATATTATCAAATTAATTAGAAATCAAACAAAAACTTATACCCAGCTAAACTGACTTAAATATTTTACTACTCCTATTTTATAATCATAAATCAAATTTTGTTCCTATAAAAATGATGTGCCGCTTAAATTAAATTACAATAATTGATTCAATCTTTCAAGTAAGTTTTTCAAGTCAGAATCACAAATTTTGGATGTTACGGGAAAATTATTTTCGATATAACTCGTATTGTTATGTGCAACAAAATTATGCCTTTGCCTAATAATATATTTTATGATCTCTTGCTCCTTAATACTTTCATAGTCCTTGTTGCCAGAAAATATTTTTTCAAAAGAAATTACTTCATCAATCCCTCCCTTTATTTTTTGCTCAGTTCTATCAAACAATCCACCGACACGGATAACTAAATAATCCTGTATCATTCTATTCATCGCACCCAGATGATTTACATTGGCGTTAGACTTGGGATCCATTCCAACAAGTAATTCTTTGTTTACTTTACAAAGCTCATCGAAAGCGAACTGACAATTTTCAATAACATACTCCAGATATCCGTTCATATTTTTCTAAAAAAACATCACTCTTAACACAAAAGCTATTATACCTATAATACTAATCAGAACACCCAAAGGTACCCAAATGACTCCCATACCGACTATTTGATCTCTTAAAGATTCTTTTGTCCTTTGAAAAATGAGAGGTGAAGCAAAAAATAAGCTAATTAAAAATACTATCGCTATAACGCTATAAAAACCAAGGCCTAAAAAACTTTTTCCTAAAACCAACCACCAAATACCCATAGCTACACCATAATACACCGATAATCGTAGAGCAACAAAAATCGCGGTCATTATCACCTCACTTTTATGAAGTGGTGTGGCTAAAGCATTTATTTCTGCCCCCAAATTCTTCATCACATTCAAATCGTTCGTATTTTTACCAAGCAATTCAGCTTCTGTAATCATTTTGTCAGCTAGGTTGGCTTTCATCTCCAGCGTCTCTAGAAAAAAAATATCATCATTTTGAATCGTTGCAAAATTGTCTAGTCCAAGTTGACCGATTTTGTATTTTCCATTCATGGCATTTGGTCTAGAATAAAGATCTGCTTTGATATTTTTACCTTTATTTATATTCTCAATTTTTTTTATTCTCATAAAAACATTTTATTATTTAATTTAATCATAAGCTTTTTAAGTTCAAAAGTCAATCAAAAAAAATAAAATATAAAATTGTATTTCCAACACCTACCTCCTAAATATTATATTGGTGTATTTCAAATCCTAAGATGTTTTTTGATAAACACCCTTCCAGAACCGGATTTTAAATATCTTTCAAAATTAAATGCCAAATACTTGTCTTTGAAGGCAAAGTAAACAACAAGTTCTACTGGCAAACGTTTGGTCGTAGCTGGCACTTGACCTTTTTGATGTCTAGAATATCTTTCTTTTAGATCTGAAGTACAGCCAATATAAAAACCATCCTTACATTTTAAACCATAAACATAATACATAATTCCCTTCTTAAATAATTATGATCTGTTCATACATACCCGCCTTCGCTAAAGCTTCGGCGAAGCGAGGACGGACATTGTCTCGCTGAAACCTCGCCACAGACTTAAGAAGCAAACTGGGTTGGTGGTAAAACTAACGACCCGCCGTCGCTCCTTTCGGAGCTATGGCGAGGTGAAAGCGGAGAGGGTGGGATTTGAACCCACGGTACGGTTTTAACGCCGTACAACACATTAGCAGTGTGCCGCTTTAGACCACTCAGCCACCTCTCCAAGGTTTTAAAATTGTGTTATAATTGTAGCAGAAAAATTAAAATAGTCAACAGACGTCTTTATGCGAAAAATTATCTTTTATTTACTTTTACTTCTCAGTTTTTTGCTACCGTTAGCCATAGTTTCCAATAGCTTCGACAATGATCTAGGTTGGCACCTGCGTTTTGGACAAGAGCTCCATACCGGCGCTTTCCCCTATACCGACACCTACACCTATTCCAAATACGGCTCACCCTGGACCAATCATGAGTGGGGTGGCGACTGGTTGTTTTGGTTGGTTTATTCAAAACTGGGATATTGGTGGTTAAATTTACTGACTGCCATACCGATTACTTTGGCATTTTTATTGATTGGCAAAACTTTTTTAAAAAAAATCACTTCGACTTTTTTGGCCGTCACTTTATTGTGTCAATGGACGATCACTCATATTTTTGTGACGCGTCTGGCGATGTTCACTTCGTTGTTTACCGCGCTTACTTTTTTTCTAATAGAAAAAGCTAAAAAAAATCAGCGGTGGCTGTATGTCATACCACCAATGTTTTGGTTGTGGTCGGCTTTACATGGTAGTTGGATTTTGGGTTTTATTATTTTAAATATTTATCTGGGGAGCGCGCTGATTGTCAAATTTATCCCTAAAAAATATTTCCCATATCTAAATGAAGAAAAATTACCTAACAATTTAATATATAAAATAATTCTGACTCAAATCACCGCCGCGCTTTTGATCACCGTCAATCCTTATGGTATAAAAATCTGGCAAGAGATCATTCAATATTTTGGTCAAAATTATTATAAACTGCATACGAATGAATGGTTGCCAAGTTATACTTTTCCGATTTTTTGGAAAATTTTAGTCATCCAAACTATCGCTCTGGTATTTGTGGTTTATGGTTTTGTTAAAAAGAAAGTCGGCTTCACTCACCTACTGATTTTCTTGGCGTTTTTCTATGTCGCCGTCGCTTACAAACGACAAGCTATTTTTATGGGGTTATTATCCGCCGTGGTTTTGTCGGCTGTGATCAAGTTGATACAAACGGAATTATCTAAAATTAATTTTTTAAGCGATAATTTTGTTAAAAAAAGTTTTTATTTTTTTTCAATTTCAACTTTGGTGTTACTATCACTTTATTATTTGAACAATCTTCATTTTACCGGCGATGTTTGGAAAGATAAATATTTAGCTGAAAAAAATTCTTTTCCTTACTCGGCGGTAAATTGGTCGCAAACAAATGTCAAACAGCCAACCAAAATTTTTAACGCTTTCAACTGGGGAGGATATTTAAATTGGACAGTGCCAAACGCTCTTATCTATTTTGATGGTCGCGGTACCGCCACTTGGATGTATGACACACAAAAAACAATGTTGGAACATTATGGAGAAATCTTGACCAAACCTAACGGATTAAAAGAAATCGAAAACGACGGAGTTGACTACATCCTTTGGACACAAACAAATTTTATTTCCATCGCCAAACCGGATGCGGTCAATAATTGGATGTTTGGAAAATCCGCAATAATAGCTTCTTGTTTGGAACAAACTCAATTGGAAAAAGATTTAAACACTTCCAGTAATTGGAAAAAAGTATATTCCGACAAACAAGCCAATGTCTGGCAAAACATCAATCACGCGCCAAAGTAAAACCATACACTTTTTGCGTGCCAAACTTTTTCAATACTGTGGCACACTCTTGCATCGTAGTACCACTGGTGTATACATCATCTACCAACAAAATATTTTTGGGGGCGGATTCTTTTCCAGACCAAACAAACGCTTCTTTGAGGTTGTTTAGTCGATCAACGCGATTCAATTTGGCTTGCTGTTGGGTGTATTTTTTTCTTTGAAAACTTTTATTATCAAAACCCACCAAACGCTCAGTGTCCAATTTTTTAAAAATTAATTGTGCCACCAAATTGGCTTGATTAAAACCACGTTCGCGTTCTCTTTTGATATGAAGTGGCACCGGAATAATAGTAAAACATTCCGCTGAAATATCCATTTTCTTTATAATATCCAACAAAAATAAATCAATCATTTTTTCCCACACGGATACAATATCAAAAGCAAAATTATATTTGAATTGACGAATTAATTGGCCGATGACCGCTTCATCATTGTAGTCTAAAAAAGCCGTGACACTATTTAATAGTGAAACGGCTTTGCAACGACCACACGGCTGACCATTGGAATTGGAAACATGACAAATCGGACAATAATATACTCCCATCACAGTATATTTTTTTAAACAATTTTCACACCACCATTGCCCTTCAACTTTACATTCCAAACAAAATATCGGAAATAAATAATCCTTGGATACTTGAACCAATCCCCTCCATAAATTCATAGACTATTTCCCCCATTCAAATTTATCCACCAACCAATTTTGTCCATCTTTCACCAAATATACTGTGGCTTGCTGATCACGATTGCCTACTATACCATTTCTTTCTTCCAAAATTTTTACTTGCAAATCCACTATGGCCGATTGTTCACTCCATGAAGATAATTTTGAACTATAAGCTTTGGTAATGGTGGAAGAAAATGGAGCGACTGTATTTTGAACAGTTTTCACTGAAGGTAATTTTGCGCTTAATTGAGTCCAATATGATTTGGACACCAATGCCTGCACATCACGTACATTTTGATATTGACTCTCGGATGAATAAGAATTGTAACGTTCAAAAAATATCTTGGCAATTTGTTCAGCAGCATTTTTTTGAGTTTCCACTGAAGAAACCGGATTTACTTTTATGTTGCCGGAAACATCGGTCACCGGAGTGGGCGCGACGGCCGGCAAACCATTGGCTACCGGTAAATTTTCACCTGCGACCGGCTGACCGGCTGTGGTCGCCGCTTGCTTTTTTGCTCGCACCAACAAAAAAAGACTGATACCTAAAATTACCAAAACTATTAAGCTGATAATGATAAAAATTCTAGCGCGCAATGAAAGCATAAAAAAATATTAAAATTATTTTGTTTGTTTTTCGAATTCTTCTTTGGCTCGCTCAATGTCGAGCAATTGTTGTGGGTTGGTAGTGACCAACTGATCTTCGGTATATGAGGCCACTACTTTGATGGCCGCGTGTTTTAATCCGGCAAAAAATATCCCTTCACCCGGACCACTTTCCAACAATAAATATTTTTCACTGTCAGTCAACATGAAAACTTTTTGTATATTTTCTACCGCCGCCGGCGATTGACGCAATAACAACTGCAAGGCTGAGTTGTTCACTATCGCCTGTCCGTATTGAGAATGTAAAAAATCATTTACATCCTGAGTAATAGTGGTGACGCCCAAGAAATATTTACGACAGCGTTTGATCAGAGCAAAAATAAAACGCGCACTATCTTCGTGTTGCATCAACCACCACGCCTCATCAATAATCAAAATACGTTTTTTGCGTTCACTGCGTACTACGTTCCAAATATAATTGATAATGGCGTAAATCGCGAGTGGACGCAATTCATCTTCCAAATCACGCACACTATATACCACCAGTTGATTTTTCATTTCTACATTGGTCGGCGAATTGAATAATCCACTAAACGTACCTTCGGTATATTTTTGTAATTTTAATACCAAATCATTGGAACCTTCCATACCTTCCAAAACTTCTTGCAAATCTTGCATAATCGGGGGCTGAACGGTAAGCAAATCGGCATCCGGAGTAATATCTTTTTTGGCATAAGTTTCAATCAAAGCTCGATCAATAATCGAATCCTGCTCCGTAGTAATTCCCCCAAGCATAATACGCAACAAACCTTTCACGGTAATAACCGCACTGCGAATAATATCATCTACAGCTACTTCCTGTCCCATTGGACGGGGTAGATCAAACGGATTAACTTTACTTTCTGAAGACAAAGAAATGTTGATGTAAGTTCCCCCAACCGCATCAGACAAATGTTTGTATTCCATTTCCGGATCAATCACGATAATATCCACACCCATCATCAAGGATCGCAAAATTTCCAATTTGATAGCATAACTTTTACCGGCACCGGAAGTCGCAAACACTACCATGTTGGCATTTTGCATGGAGAAACGATCAAACAAAATCAAACTATTGTTATGACGATTAACGCCATACAAAATTCCATTGTCGGAAGTAAGCTCGGCCGAAATAAAAGGAAACGACGCGGCAATCGGTGATGAATTCATGTTGTAGGCAATCATCAATTCATCATTGCACAAAGGCATCGTAGAGTTAAAACCTTGTTCCGCTTGATACAAAACTTTGCGAGATAAAATTAATTTACTGCCAAAAATACTTTCGATATCCTCGGAAAGTTGATCCAGTTTTTCTTTATTTTTTGTATAAATCGTAACATAAAAAGAAAATTGGAAAAAATGCTCCGTACCCTGAGTAAGATTGTCACGCAACTCCTCTACATCGCGCAAAGCGGTTTCACGAATCGGATCACGTGGCGAGCCTTTTTCAGAATCGGCATTGATCTGAGCTTCGAGCGCGCCCACTTTATTTTTTAATTGTTTCAAAATAATCGCCGCCTTTACCGGATAAAAAAACATCGAGATATCCATGTTGATAGACATGTTTATAACCGGCGAACTCCATCCAATAGAAATATAACGCGGATAATTCATGATAAAAATCGTGCGCGCAAAAGTGGTACCCAGTTGAATAAAACTTGATTCAACATTTAAAGAAGCCGGAGCAATAATATCTTTTAACGACACTACACCCTCGCGATAAACCCGCTCTTCTTCCAGTGTAATAGCCGAAATCGCCGCTTCCTTTTCCAACTGGCTGGTTTCTTTTCCAAGCAAAGAAATATCAGTTGCATTATTTTGTCCAAATTGTGGTTTAAAAGCCATATTATTCTAATTTCATTTCGTTAAGCGGTGTCAAACGCTCGGTGAGAGCGATATCCGGATTATAAGTCGAATATAATACCTCCACCAATGATTGTGTATCCAAACGCACAACTTCCAACCCGATACTTCGCAGACCGGATTCCACCTGACGCACCCGCTGATCCAAATCATATTTACGTTTGGCGAAACGTTCCGCTTTTAATTTTACCGTGATTACCGGATTGAAAACTTCGCTCAAACGTGACCAAAAACTTTTTTGCTTGTTGGACAATGGATCATATGGCACCACTACATAAAAATTTTTACTCATAATCTCCCCCATTTCCACCAGCTCCGTCACGAATGAACGATAATCCGCAATTTGAGCGCGCAATAACTCGTTTGTCTGTTCATGTTCACGCTTTATTAAATCTTGCAAATAAGGCTGGATATACAATTCACGCGATTGAATCACCACTTGCAAAGGATGGTCCAAAGAATTTAAAAAACTAACATACGCGGAAATAGTAGCATTTTGTTCGTCCTCATTTTTTAAAGCAAAATTAATACTCGACACCATTAAAATCGCGCGCAAAGTTCCATCTTTCAAAACCAAAGAATCCTGTTTTATTTCAGATATGTTTATAAAACGCTGAGCCGCAGGAAGTGTAGATTTTTTGGCCGCCGCTTTTTTGTTCTTCATAATGTATATGTCATTCCCGCGAAAGCGGGAATCTATTTTATTCTTCCGGCTTATAATAACCACCGGTATTCACCGCCAACGATAAATCACGAATACGATTGTAAGATAATCTCGGTATCTCAGAAGGCTTCTCCATTATCTCAATTTTTTCACCTTTACGCAATTCCTCAAGCTCTTCTTTGCTGTCACTCTTATACCAAATACGACGACTGGGGCGACGTAATGTCTGAAATAAATTTAAAAGAAAATAATGAAAAGCTTGTCCGTTAATTTTTACAAAAGCCAAAATCAAAGAACCCCCTCCAATAGTAGCTAACATAAAAATAAACAAAGTGAGATCGGCTATTTTATACGCGACAAATAAAACCAAACCTGCCACCAATAAAATAACAAACTGACGCGCGGTTACCGGTCCGAAAATTTTATCTTCAACGTCGATAAATTGTGGCACGACAAACTGTTCCATACTTTAAATATCTAATTCTTTTTCCATTTTGACCAATGCTTCAATCTCTGGAAGTGAAATTTTTTCTTTGGAATCCAAAACTGTATTTAAACTTAATTTTTGCGACAGAGCCGAATCCACTACTTCCGTATAACTTTGGTAAAGCGGACTATTGCGCCAAGCATTCCATGAATCCATAAACAACAAAAATGATTCATCTTTTAAATTCACAAATTTTTGTTTCAAACGACTCACCGCTTCTGATGGTTGAGAAGACAAACGACGCAGATCAATCAAAGAAAAATACTGAATTTCATCAAGTGGGCTCATCGATGCCGGCTTGGCTTTCACGTCATGCATCAAAGGCTTCAAAGATTGTGGCGGGTTGGAACGAATTGGATTGAGAAATTTTTCTACCGCCGCTTCCTTGTCACTTTTTTTCATAATTTCTATTACCGGCATTGGTGGCAAAATCGGCGCATGTGATATCTGATCTTTTTTGACTAGAGGTGATGCGGTAGGATGTGTTTTGGACACCAATTCATCCGCCTGCGATTGCGTCAGACCCAAACCACCGTCTTTGATGGATCGTAGGCACAAATCACGAGTGTCCGCTTCACTGCGAATATCTTTCAAACGCAACTGCACACCGCTACGCAAACGATTTTCAAATTGTGGTGGTACTTTAAACGATAAACCGAGAATTATTTTGGAAACTTGATCAACACGGGCGGTGGCAATATTGCTATCAGTATGCGGGCTATCTGGCGCGACTTCATGAAGGAGTGGTTTTAAATCTTCGGATTTTAATGGGGCTTGAACTATTTTGTTTTGTGCCAATACATTTAATTCCGGTAAATTTTTTTCAATTGGACCAATCACCAGACCATGTGGTTTTTCAATTTTT
This sequence comes from Candidatus Magasanikiibacteriota bacterium, assembly GCA_041666745.1. Classification (GTDB taxonomy): domain Bacteria; phylum Patescibacteriota; class Patescibacteriia; order Magasanikbacterales; family GWA2-37-8; genus CAIOJG01. Next base: position 137,256 of record JBAYGI010000002.1, on the reverse strand, counting down.
GGTTGTTCAATTTTTGACAACTCAATTTTTGGTTCCTCAATTTTTATTTTTTCAGGAACAATAGTAGCTACCACAGCAACCGGTTTGGTCTGGCGTGCTTTTAATTCAGCCAAAGTAATCCGCTCGGTCGTGCCGTCGGCTTTTTTTACTAAAATTGTCGGTTGTGTGTCTACCATATTTATTCCCTCCATTTAAACTCACCACTTGGTTCGTCAAAATAATATAAATCCAATATTGTCGGATCATTATACTGTACAGAAAAATTATTTAACAAATTAATAATTTCTGTTGGTTTATCATCGTCGGTCAATTGAGATGTTTTTTCTTCCACTAGTTTTCTGATATCGCCGTATGTCGGCGTTTCCGGTTCAATCTTTTTCACCGGCGCGCTTCGCACCACCTCTTCACTAGCCGGTGGATATACATAATATCCGCTTACCAGATGACCGTATATCATCAAAACGCTATTGATTATCATTCGACTGAAACCATCGTTGAATTCACCCCAAGTTTTCTCGTCTTGAATAAAATTTATCAAACTCAAACCATCAAATTTTTTATTACTATAAACTCTGAATTTATCAATCCAAAAAGCCAGTTTAACCGGTTCGCCGGTGGCGGGATTAAAGCCGATGTTTTGTTCGTTGACATAAAGAAAAACGGCGAAGGTAGAAGCTAATTCACGACGAAGATCCAAGTAATCAAAATAATTGATTGATTGATTGATTTTTTGATCCAAATCAACACCAGAAGCAATCGCTTCAAAAAGCATTTTTGAATTGATAAAAAACTTCTGCATTTCTTCGGTCAGAAAACTCAAATTTTCAGCAACTATCAAAAGAATTAATTTGTAATAAACCTCCGACCAAAATACAGATATTTCATCAAATTCGAGAGTGCCGGCAGTATAATCTTCGAATTTTCGAAGCACTTCGCGCACGGCGGATTCATATTTTTTTTCTCCATTCCAGACAAAGATTGAACGCAGAAACATTCCAAACATTTCAACCGTATCCAAATTAATCGCATCCAAAATTAATTTATTGGCGCTGTCCCAATCGGCAATAAAACGACCATTGTCTTTTTGCCCTCGCACATATGGCAGATAAGTATCATACAAATCCAAAAGAATCAGAACATTATCCGGTGTTGGTCCAAAAATAGAATTCAGTAAAAACTCTTCTCGATTGGACAAACCAAAATTAGCACACCTGGCCAGCGCCGCCTTTTTACTGGTTTCATCACCGACCGCTTTGGCGCAAATTTCCGCTAATTTTATTTCAAATGGATTATCCATAATTTTTAAAGGCAAATTTAAAAATTTTACTTTTGTATTTTTTCTCTTTCTTTCTTTGGTAATTTTCGCAACATTACCAACAAACCGCCAATTACTGCTTCAGGATCTACGTCTCTGGTATCTGTCCAATCAATATCCACACCATCATAAATTTCCATAAGCAATTCGCGTACCCTTGGATCAGCCGCTTCACGTTTTTCAGTAAAACGTGGCGCTAAATAATCATCAAAAGCCAAGACCTCTTTTTTGACAACTTTATTACCTCTCTTGATTACATTTTCAAACTCTGCGGTTTCACCACCATTGGCGACAAAACGATCAACCAATTTATCTCCCCCATCACCCAAAACATATTCCAATAATTCTCTAATTTTCCTGCCTTCCACATCGTTGATAGTGCTTTTTACATACTCTTCATATTTAGCTTCACCCTTTGCATTGTCTTCAATCAATTCAGCATCAGCAAAACGCACCGCACCGGCTTGATCAATATCTCCACGTCCGGCACGCCAAGCCACATAAGCGCGCAATCCTTTTTCACCGGTCATACCGGTAAAGGTCATCCATTCAATCGGGTAACCTTCGTTTGATTTTTCCCAATTACGACATCTGATTCTCAAAACATGTTCTCCGAAATTTTCTTTATTATTAATCAATGACGTACTACCCGTTTTACCCATACTAAAACTTACCCCCAACGCATCCAGCCAATCGTTTTCATTGTTGACAATACAAGGGGCAAACACATCAGTAAAAGCAATATCAGCGGCCTCATCTTTACTTAGCCCAAAACCACGCACCGCTTTCATTGTTTTGTTGTAATGATTTCCTATACCATCAATAACTTTCCCACCCAAATTTTGTCCACAAAGATAAACAACTTTCTTTTTTTCTTTACCAATCATTTCTGCCTGAATATTGTCATTACCGTTCTCTTTGGAAGTCAAACCGCACATGGCTTTGGCCAAACGCTGTGATTTACTAACATTACGAATATTTCCACCTCTTTTTCTTTGTTCCAAATCAGCTATTCTAAAACGTACAGTTACGCCGGTATTTTCATCCATCTCACCCACCTCTTGTGGCTGACCATCCATTCCACCTGTTCCACTTTTTTGTAATTCGGTCAAAGTACGCTCCGAGGCCATACGTCCACTGAGCGGAATAAAAATTAATGTGCCATCTGTTTGCCGAACCACTTCTGCCTGACCACCCATTTCACGATGTTGAGCTGAGGTATAAACCCAAGCCTGCAACATTTGCAAGCCAACTTGGGTGTCCGTTTTTTTGATAAATGCCAAATAAGATTTTATATCCAAATCAGCAAAATCATCGCGCGGATTGTTTTTCTTATCCAACAAATCTACTTTCTGTTTTTCTTGACCCTCTAAGCCACCGACTTCTACCTCCAAACTTTTTCCGGTAAAATAATTAAAAACAACTCGGCGTAAATCAGTTTTGTAAGTTCCCAAATTTCGATTGGCCGAAACCACATCGATGAGATATGCCATATCCGCCAAACTGGCATTTGTTTCCACCTCTTCATTTGGTGAATCAGGACTAAGAACTTTTATCGTAATAAATTTTTCATCTACTTTTCCCTCTTCTATACGCTTGTAAACTTTTTCGATTACCTCGCCATAACCAATACCATCACAAATTTTTAATTCTCGAGAGGCAAAATTTACACCATCTAATATTTTGGCCACACGCCAATGATTGATAGTTTGCGCGGTATCACAACCAAACACTGAAAACACTTCAGTCAAATTCATACGACTATAATCGGCTGTTTTATTTTTATCCAAATCTAAAGCCAATCTACTTTTAATGTGTTCCGGTAAATTCTCCGGCTTATTTTCTAAAATAAGACTGGTAACATGATCACCTGCCGCTCTAGGTGTGAGATCGATTCCTCCTCTTACTGTATCTCCTGTACGTGCATCACTCATAAAATATCAATTAAGAAATAATGGTTTTTAAATCATTTATTGTTCTGGAACCGGCTGACGGTAAATTTCTAATAAATAGCTTTAGATCATTGGCACTGATACCAATCGGATTCAAATCATAATTGGTCAATCCTCTGTCTACTTGCAACAGCAAACTTTCGATTTCATTTGGACTTATTGTCGAACTCAACAAATCGGCGGTCAGACTAATCTTGGTTAGAGCGGATTTGAGAGCTTCTTTTTTTGAACCGTTTCCCAAGATATCGTTCAGATCAAAACCTTGCTCGGAATTGGAATTGGCCACAGTAGGTTGATCACGTTTACTATTGCGATAAGATTCCAAATAACTTGAATACTCACTGGAATCACCCATAGCAGAAGCGATATCTGACATTATTTCTTCTTCGGCCGTACCTTGAGGATCATCTAGGTACCTCGTGTCTTGCATTCTCTGCAATAATGCAAACAACCAATACTTATCCTCTTGATGTTCGGTGCTACTGGCATAATTCGGATCTTCGCGACGCTTTACAGAAATACGACTGGTCATACTTTTAAACGAATCCACCAACTGATCTTTGTCCATCTTACTAAAATATTTAGCTTTTATTTTTTCGACCGCGGCGACTCCGGCATCTGTCGGAACAGTAATTCCATAGCGATCAAACAGGGCTTTTTGTTTTATTTTCTGTTTAAAAGTATCATCGGCTAGAGCACCAAAAATTTGTCTCTCGTCTGATGCTACCGCGGCTCTCGCGGTGACTATTTCCGGCCACTTTGCTCTAATAGCCGCTTCAGCAGCCTGTGCCAAACTAGGCACAAATTTTCTTTCCTCCCCACCCTTACCCATTGCTTCTGTTTTGCTCATATTAAACAAAATTAATTATTACAGCATGCTTTTAACAAGACGTTGTACTGCCGGATCACCACCGCGCTTTAATTCTTTAAACATTTTTTCAATTGCCTCCATGTTTATTCCTAAGTCATTTAACTTGGGATCAATGTCTGTCTGTGAAGCTTTGATTTTCCTCAATGCTTCTTCTATTGCTCTATCATCTAAACCACTATCAATAGCACCAGGCGCTAATCCGGCTTTGCTTACAATGTCTTTCAAAGTGCTTGCCTTGGCAGGACTACCGGAAACTTCACTTATGTTTATATTGCCGGAAATTTCACGCTTTTGTTTGGATATCAGTTCGATACTGGATTTACTGGCGGCGATTGCTAAATTTGGTGCCGCATTTGCAAGTGGATTTTTTTCATATGCCTCTTTTTGTCTTTGCATATTTTTCAAAGCCAAGGCCGCCGATTCTAAATTGCGACCCTGATTTCTATTTATGAAATCCCTATCAAACTGTTTGGTCCCGAGTTTGCTGTCAAACCCAACTTCTTCTATAGTACCTTCAAAATTCTTAAGAATACCTGCCCAATCACCCGTACCGCTCTTTTTATTTTCTTTAGCAATTTCTTTTTGAATCGCTTCTAACAAAGCAAGCTGTTTACCAAAATCTCCTCCAACACCAATTTGAACGTCACCGAATTTCAATTTCTCTTGTTCATATTTTTCTTTGGTTTTATTCAACGAATCGGTAACCACCTCAATAATTGCCTCCCTCGCGGCCAGATCATTACCTGTGACTTTTTTAAACCTTTCTTCACCCTCTAGTGTTTTTCTGTCTCCTAATACTTTCTCTTGTAAATCTTTAGGCAATGAGTTGTATGTCGCGGAGGCATTCTTACCGTCAGGTGCGAGCCCGTCCAAGGCCGCGGTCAGTGTTTTTATAGAATTTTCTAACGATACCAATTCGGCGGCTTGATCTTCCACAACAGAACTTTCTTTTGTGCGCATTTGGGTAATTTTTTCCACTTTGCCACCACGTTCAGCGATTAGCGCTTTTTGAGTTGCATCTCTACCATACAAAGACTCAACCAGTCGTTCTCCACCACCAGGAGCGCCTGCTATTCCTTTTACCAAATCTCCCTGAACAACATCAAGCTCAATCTGTGATTTGGCCTGTTCCAATTTAGCTGCTTCAACTTTTTGCGCGGTGGTACGCAAAGCATATTTCTCGCGCAATTCCGGTTTTTGTTCCAAAGTTTCTCGTTGAGCGGCCGATTTGCGCGAGGTGCGCAATGCTTCCGAACCTTCTTTGGTCACCATTTGCATACCTGTTATATTATCCACATAGGCGCGATATTCCTCCACACTGCCAGGCTTTTTTTCCTTTCCCCACCCTTGGTAACCTTTGACACTACTGGATAAATTACCTTTGCGTACTTCAATCGCTGCCTGTCGTTCTTTCATCATTTTTTCATGATGTCCAAATTGCAATCCAAGACCAACTTTTGATCCTATTTTTTTGTTATACCATTCAGCCCCTTGCAACAATTTATCTTTCGCCGCCAACCCGCGTCTCTGCCAAGATTGGCCACCAATCAACGGCACATTCATCGCTCCCCATTTGGCAGAAGCAATAGCTCCCTGTTTGGCTTTGCCACCCGCCCACATGGCCGCGCTCGCGCCAGAGGCCACCATCGCCACTTTCTTGCCGAAGTCGGTTGCTTTGCTCATCGCACTACCACCTATCGTACCAAGTGACTGGGCTGTTTTCGCGCCCACCAACAAAATACCAATCGCAATCGCAAAATTGGACATTTTATTCCAATCCATAACATCGCCAATACCGGCTGAATCTTTGTCTCCGATTTTTGCATTTTCAGGTGTCGCGCTACTACCGGAAATTTCGGCATTGATCTGTCCACTGCCAACCACCGCAAAAGATAGCCACATAAAAAATACCACCGCCGGACCAACCACTACATGGTTGCCAAATTCACTCCACCATTGTGAAGCAAATTTTTGAGTTTGCGGAATCACACTGAGCACAAAGGCAAATGGAGATAAAACAATTAAAATCCAAAGTACAATCAAACGTGCGGTCAACATAAATACAAATACTAGCATCATCGCCAAAATAATCGCTGAAAAAGTTATCGCTGCCACCGCTGCGATAAACAATTCTTTGGTATCGGTGATTGTGGTGGAAGAAGAATTTTGAGACAAAGAAAAAATCTTGTCCATGCTAAACGCGTTGATCAAATTTCCACCGGCAGTCGCGGCGATACCGTTGACGAAAGTGATCATCACCACTTGACCGACGTCGATAATCACTCCACAAATTATACGGCTGAAATTCACCAACACCGCGGCCAAGAAAAATTTCACTAACATTTTTTTCCATTCATATTGCTCCAATCCCAAAATAGTACCAAACGCAACCAATAACAAAATCACCACAAAAAACATATTGGTAATATCTCGCACCATCACCCAACCGACATTTACCGCTGTAGAACTAAGGTAACCATTGTAACCGGCAATCTGAATAATAAAAGCTAAACAAAAAATCGCCAAACGCAACATGAGTGAGGCGCCGGCCAAAAGTAGTCCGATTATCCATCCCATCAACATGCCTACTTCTGGAGAAGCGGCGGCGGCTGGAGTGGAAGCAGGGGTAGTGGCTGGAGGATCAGCGGCCAATACAGTCTGTGGACTAAAAATGCTCAAATGTCCAGTATTGGACGCATATATCCCAGCAGATAAATAACCCGCCAAAAACAAAATTGACACAAAAACAAAAACACCCAAATGCGGTCGGCGCGCTTTAAGAAAATGATACACAGCAATCGTTCTCTGCCTGAAAGTTGAGAACATGTTTTTGAATAATATTACACGGATATTATACCACATTTAAGAATAGTGGACAAATGGTAATATTGGTCGAAAAATAGTTATCCACAACAACCTTGTCCACAGGTATAAAATATGTCAGTATATAGGTATATTTACCTAAAACAAGCTAAAAAATACACAGCTCAAACAAAAAACTACGTCAATTTGACGTAGTTAGGTGTTATAATACTTATACAATCCTAATCCCTGTTTTACGAATTTCGTATACTAAAGGATCATTTAAATCTGAAAAATCTTTTCTTGAAAAAAAATGCGATTCAATTCGATTGTCTACTTGTAAACCAGCTACGGACAAACGTTGACGATCCTCCCAAAAATTTCCCTGTTTTTGAGAGACTACAGCGACATCAATATCACTATATTTGGTAGTTTTACCATGAACGGCAGAACCAAAAAGATAAGTTGTTAAGCAATAAAATCCAAATAATTTTCAGGGGTAATCACTTTGAAACCGGCCTTTGGATATTCTTTTGTCCAAGTTTTAGGGGCAAAAGTTTTTTCGCCTTTCTGAGCTGACCATTTGCATTCACTGCCAAACAATTTTCCATCACGATCTTCCACTAAATCAATTTCTTCCTGTTCGTAAGTTCTCCAAAAATAATAACCGCCATAAATATTATTATAAGATCTATTTTTCAATCTTTCAACCGCTATGAAATTTTCCCACAAAAACCCAATATCATTGCGATCCTCTAAACTGTTAAATTGGGAAATCACCACGTTGCGAATACCAGTATCCAAAAAATAATATTTCTTTTTAGTACTGACCTCTTTTCGTAAGTTACTACCATAACCACCCAAAGAAATAATCACAAAACTTTTTTCTAATAAATCCAAATAACGCGCAACTGTTTTTACATCCAAACTCAACTGACTTGCCATTTCGTTTAGAGATACTTCATTGCCGATTTGAAAAGCCAACAACTTGACTAAATCGAGCAACACTTTTGATCCTTTTACTTTTTCTAAAGACAATATATCTTTCAATAAGTAAGAATTCATCAACTCTTCTAAAAGAGTGATTTTATCAATTCTGTTTTTCGTCATAACTACTTCCGGATAAGATCCAAAAATTAGAAAATCCGCTAAGTTTTGTTTTAATTCAAAATGATTATACTTATTCAAAAGTTCCATTTGCGCAAAAGGATATAAAATAACCGTATTCTTTCTACCGGTAAGTGGCTCGCCCACTTGTCTGGATAAATCAAAAGAAGATGACCCCGTGGCAATAATGCGCAAATCCGGTCGTTCGTCTGTAAGTATTTTTAATCCAAAGCCAATATCAGGAATATTTTGCGCTTCATCTATTGCCAATAATTCATAACCCTCCACATAGCCTAAAATTGTTTTAAAATCACGCGAGCTTAATATTTGTTGTGTTGAAATATTATCACCTGAATCCAATTTATATTTATATTTGGTAGTAGCCAAAAAATTACGTAGTAACGTAGTTTTGCCGGCTCGGCGTGGACCATAAATAATTAGGGCTTTGCCTGGTTTTATCCATTTGTCTAAATCATTATAAAATCTTTTTATCATACGTAAAATTAGGTTAAATAAATAATATTGAATTAAATATATTAAAACACATATCCATAAATTTGTCAAAATTTGTGGATGTACAATCCACAAATTAACCAGCACGGTTGGGGAGTTATCCACCACCCACTTGTCCACAGGTATAAAATATGTCAGTATATAGGTATATTTACCTAAAACAAGCTAAAAGAGAGAGACTCATAGTTGACAAAACCACTGGAATGTGGTATCGTCTCAGGTTCGTTCTTTGAAAAGTGTTGTTTTGGTTTTTGTTTAAATACGAGAACTAAATACAGCCAACAACCAAGAGAGAGGAAAAAGTGAGCGAGATTGCGGTGGAATGTTTGTTTGCGACTGGTCATTCCTGTGAAAACGGGAATCTAGACAAACAAACATACCACCGTAATCCAAAGTAGTGCAACTTCGCACAACCCAAAGATACACGGTGATTGCGAATCCCGGACCACGGGGTTGGTGAGGCAGGCCATGAAAATGGCACGGTGTCTGGCGGTCCTCGTGGCCGCTGTCTGTCTGGTGGTGTTCGCCAGCGGATGTAATCCAAACCTGTTTTTGGTTTCCGGTTGTGAGACTGGGAAGCCATGTCCACCACCGGAACCGGAAGTTGATGCCAAGATCGACGCGAGCAAAGAGATTGGCTCGCACGACGGCAGTTCGGACAGCAAGGATGCCGTCGGCAACGACGGCACCAGCGATTCCACCGACAGTAGCACTGACTCGAGCGACTCGACCGTAGCGAATGACGGCGAGACTACAGAGAAGTGCAAGTATGAAGGTTTGATCGAAGGAATCTGGTCTTCGGACCAGAACTGGTGGGAAGAGTGTGAGGTGAAAACCGAACATGACAAGAATGGCAAGTGCTATGTGCTGTTCGTTGATCATGTTGCTGTTTACGAAGAAAACGTAAAGTTAAACAGCGACTTCACTCACATGTACACCTGCCCCGAAGACTTCGGTGGCGAATGTGGTGGCTTCACCCGCAAGGTCAAGTGATGCAGACACTTGACTTGGCCACCTTGCTCGCCGACAAACAGTTCCCCTCTCTTGCCCGCATCTGCAAAGCTGTCATCCCCTGACAGCCGCGGGCAAACCTTAGTTTTTAAATATTTTTATTTGAATATTGAGGATAATAAAAAACATCCATTTTTAATCTGGATGTTTTTTGTTTTTTTATTTTAATAACTAAAAAGTTAAATTGTTAACAACACTATTGTTTGGTGCTACTAATACTTTGGAACCAAAACTGGTGTAAGGATTATTACTAATGAAATTACTACATTCAAAAATTGGTTTGCCATTATTATCTTTTCCATTATAACACCCATCCGTCCCATCTGCCCCTCCCGGACACTTCCCATTGCACCACCCCCAATTGTCTAATACTTGTACTTTTGGTTGGAACACACAACATCCATCAGAGAAATACTGTTTCTCTTTTTCTGTGGCTACAGAGCATGTCGGATCATATTTGTCACTATTTTTATCACAAATATAATAATGTCCAAAATTATAATAACTATTATCACAAGACCTACTTAGAACATGACCGAAATTAGAAGCGAAATCATTGCTTTGACATTGATAAAGATTTTGACAATCTTTGTCGGTATCACAATTTACTTCATTCCAAGCGTGGAGATCATACAATTGTTTACCTCCCACCACTGCCACTGACATGTCTGAAAAAAATCTATCTGTTTTTTCCATATCAAACAGAGGTGCAACACACTTCTTTCCTTCAAAATTAATAGAAGTGGCGCACTGGCCATTTACCGTACCTCTTCGATTGCGATAAAAACTATTTGGACCACCTAATTTAACCGCTGTGGTGTCGTCGTTCCAATCCACGGTTATCTGTTTTATCGGCATCTGATCCTTGTCAGCATAAGCAAAAAATTTCGTCTCTACATATGCCGGACTATTTGTAAGTATTACATTCTGGTCATATTTGCCATTTATTGAAATAGCATTCGTGTTTATTTCTTTACATCGTTCACTGCCAACACAATCACCTACTGGATGAACTTTTGGAACTTTAGACACACCACTCTTGCTGGTTAAATTTTTTGTAGCAATAAAATCCGCTTTTGAATCTTGAAATCCTTTATCTTTAAAAAATTTAGCAGCATCATCTTTTAAGGTGACAAACAATTGACTCAAAAGACTCCACGCACCTTTAACGGTTTCTTCGTTGTAATCTTTGAGAGCATTATTGTCATCTGACTCTTTTTGATCTTTATTCAAACAAGAGCCGTTGGAACATAGCTGTGCGTAGCAATCTTCAGTTGTAGCACACGTTTGGTTGCTGTTATTACCACACGTACCAACACAAAAATTTAATTTATTTTTTTCTCCACACGTGGCATTTTCTAATTGTTCTCCTACTGACGAAAGACATGGATCTACTGGTCCCACTGATACAGCAATACCGTAGCAATAGTGCGTAGATAAATTGCATGATGGTTTTTTAGGAGGAAATATAGGGGATCCACTGGAGTCTGTTGGTATTTCCATTCCTACACAATCACTATCTGTTGTACATTGGCGCATGCATTTACTTTTATTGCCACAATTCACTTGTTGATTGCAATCTGCACTGGTTGCACAAGCAGAACCATTTGATCCAAACTGCCAACCGGAATAAGGACGACCAAAATTATCATTATCGCTTGGTAAATAATTATTTTCACAACCATTATCTGATTTAGGCATAGCAAACACATCGCTAGATGGACTTGAACACCAAGGAACTGGCAAAAATTTATTTCCCGGATTAGCAGCATAACCAAATGGTGCTTTTGAACTATCAAATTTATAATTTAGTTTGTTTTGATAGGCTGTAGTGGAAGCATCAATAGTATAACCACTTTTTTCCCATAAACGATTCGTGTAGGCTATCGAGTCTTTCATTTCTACAACAAAAGAACAGGCGACTGCTTGTTGTTTATACAAAGATGATTTGTAAGCATAATCAACCAAGCCTTTGACGGCATACTTTGATTTTAAAATCCACAAATCATCACTTGGACTATCTAATTCACATCTAATATTACAACCGTTTGTACTCCACCCTCCCGAAGTACAGTCCGTCATTACATCCGGATCATCGCTAGGATTTCCACAATCAATACGATAAACACCATTATTAACACCAGTATGATATCCCTCCGGACAAGGGTTATAAACAACTTTATTATTTGAATCATATGTAGTCTTATATTTATCTGCGCAACTTTCATTATCACATACTAAATCAGGTGATTTTTTACATACTCTAAATACCTTTGGTTGTACATACATATTTGCCTGCAAACAATAGAATGGGTCAGTTTTATCTGGTGGAACATATCCGGCCTCAACATGATTGCCGTTTATGTCCGGTGTACCCAAAACATTGTCTACTGGATACCATGTCAAACAAGGGTACTGCGAGTTGTCAGCGTTTACAGCCCTAGACTTATCCTGTTCTATACAAAACCCATGCCAACCGATAACTTTGGATTCACGATCCTGCATTTGACAAGATCCATCTGGGTTTCCTGATTTATTTAGACATTCACTATCCGACGCGCATTTTGCACCATTCGAATCTCCACCCAAACAAATACCGACTGGAGCCTTGCCGGACTCTGAACCACTTATAGGTTTAACACTATTAGGATTATCTAAATTAAAATATTTTATTATGCTCTGATAAGTCACTTTTAAATAATCACACTCGCATTTATACGCATCTGTTCCGGAAGTTTTATTACCCTCACTGCAAATATTAACAGTAGAAAAATTCTTGCTCTGACCTACTGACGGAATATTTGGGAATGGTGAGTCTTTTTCCGGATAAGCGCGACAAGAATCTCCTATAAAATCGGTTACTACCACACTGGTTTGTTGGGCTTGGTTTTTTTCTTCATTTTCAGCAATATTTTTAATGCAATTTCCATTGATACATTTACCTTCTTTAGAAGCGCCACATGGCAATTTATCATCCTTACATACAAAAAGTTTTGGCTGACTGGCATAAGCACAATTATTTCCTCCGCAAGGCACAGTTTTGGCTAAAACCCAATTTTCTGAAGAACCACTACCAATATTAACTTGTGTCATTTCTTCCAACGGATAGGTATTCAAAACGGAAAAACCTGACAAATCCATACCTTCCCATGATACATCTCTGGTTTGGTACAATTTTTCAGTTAATATTTGATTGGAAAATTCATGTTTGTTGTCATTGAAATTTCCACACATGGAAGAATCACTCCCTACTCCAGTTTCCAACTTATTACAACGCCCTATCATTTGACAAGATTGTTTCCACACACCTGAACTTTCATCTATAACCGGATGAGGCGATCTACACTGCAACCACTCCGCGCACTCTCTATCTCTTTTTACCTTGATTATAACATTCGCATTGTTTTTGTCCCCCATATTCTGTGGTTGGACTTTTGTGCCTTTGGACATATCTCTGAATTGACCTGGGGCAGAGTTATCACTTAGTCTATATGTCGCGGCGGTGTTCCAAAATTTATTTGGATTGTCGGTTTGATCAAAAATAGCACAGCCGGCTTTTTGGCTCACCATTCCACCACAATCCCCTTCGGATATTTTGCTGTCTTTGATAAATGGATATGACTTGTCATTGTCGTTGCGATCGACAAATTCGGTACAGGCATCTTCCTCAGCAGGACATTCACCGACGAAATTGTTGTATTTATCTTTGTTGCCGTATGACCAGAGGCCGTAGCTGTTTCCATTTTGGAGATAATCCGGATAACATGGTTGGACGTCTTTGTCTATACAGGTGTTGGATTTCGGATCTGTGCAATCGCTATCTTCAGAACAAGTTTTGGAGGTATTACCGCACACACCGACGCCTTTCCAAAACCAACCACTTACTTTGTTGTTATTTTTTGTGACACTTGGATTATATGCACAGATTTTGGCGCCAATCACAGCCGGATCTTTGAAATACGCGTCACCTAGACTGGAACCAAAAACACCACAACCCAATGCCTGTTGTTGACATAATATTACCGGCAATGGATTGCCACTGGCATCAGAACCACCGGTTTCCAGTTGAGCTGGATCTAGTTTTATGGTTGTTGTTGTAAATTGATCACCACTAGGTGTGCTTTTTTGCATACCAGCATAAGTACAACCCAAGTCCGCAGAATTACAGGTATAGTCCACTTGGTCATTTTTGGCTACTAGATAAATCGGGTCGGCACTGTCCGTGTCGGCTGGGATATAATAAGTAGAATTTCCAAATTCTGCTTTTGCGCCAGTGGCTTTTTCTATCTCATCTTTGGTGTGTCCTTTGACATTTACAAAACAACTTGTCTTGCCTTGTTCTATTTGACATTTGTATGAATCACCACCGATTTGCGCGATGACTTCTGTACCGGTTTTTCCGATCAGACTAACATTGTATGCGCGTGGACCACTGTCGGTGATTTTGTTATATGTATCCATAAATGCCGTACAACCAATCGCTCCCTCACGACACAAGAAACTGAAATTGGTAAGGAAGAAAAGATTGTCTCCGTTACTATTTAACGGTCCTTCGTAAGCATTACAACCCAAAGCCACGCCCGGCAAATTGTCTGTTTGGTTGTCATCACAAATCGGATCAACTTTCAAAGAATCTTTTACCAAATACAACAAATCGGACACTTTGGTCAAACGAATATTATCCAAGAATAAATTACCGCTTTTATTTAATTTGAAATTGATAGTACTGGTGCCTGAAGATTGCAATTCAACCAAATTGAAGGTGAACTGTTGCCATGAAGTGTTGGCGGTAATTGTGCCGGCGGTAACAATATTATTTTTGACATCCGTCATCGACACATCTACATTCACACCATTGCCTTTTGCCCAAAAACTCAAACTATAACTAGTGTTACCCTGCAAATCCAGACTGTCATGTTTGAGATCAACAGTTTGATATACTTTTCCACCCCCAACATACCCCAATGAATGTTCACCGGCGCGAGTGGATTCGGCTGACCAGTTGATATTGCCGTCAGTTGTTCTCCAGCCATTGGCAGCGGTAACATCCGATTGATTTTCAAAAGTTTCCACCGGATTGTTTCCGGCAATATTTACCGTCTTGATATTATTACCATTATTCCCTTTGTAGGCACGACAAGATACCACTTTTGCATCACAAGACACGCTATTTTGAGTGCTTACTTTTACCCCTGATGGCAGACCGTTGTAATAGCAGGCGCCATCTTTTTCGTTATATTCACCATTATTAAAACATTGCTTCGGACCGGCTAATTCCGTACTGTTGAGACGATACGGTGTGCAATCTGTCGATACTACGATAGTATGCGACATCATCGCGTAGTAGATGTTGCCTCTGTCATCGTTGAATTGATGACATTCGGTATCTTCTTGGTGAAGTTTGTATAGATCAGCATTACATTTGTATAGACCGGCATCGATTTTGTCTTGTGGTGTGTTAAATACAGTCTTTGGTCCGCCGTCTACATCTTTTTCCAAAGTATATGATTGCAGTTGGTAACCACCGAGTGTCGAACCTTCATAAGTATAAAAATTCTTTTGTTTGTTTACATCCGGTTTTATACAAGCGCGTAAATCGGTAAAATTTTCTACCTTTTCACCGCCACCTTCAGTAGTGGCCATATTGGTGAAACTACTGCAACCAACTTCATCTTCACCGCAAGTCGCTCCGGATTCACCGTTGTTGTATTTGGATGGTGGAATAATATATGCCAATGGATTTCCGGCAGAATAATTCGACGGCATTTCACGATAAGCCGCATAACCGGCACATTTTTGATTACATTGATCGTTCCAATTTTGAAGAACACCACTAGCTGTTTCTGTCGGGGTAAATTTACCCGGAATAGGTAGAGCCTCGGGATCATCGGCCAGTTTGTAGGTGGCGCAACCAACTTCGTCGGCAATACAAACTTGAGCGTAATCTCTACACTCCGGACGTGGTTTTAATTGGTAAATATCTGAAAATGTTTTTGGCCATTGAATGCCATCTGTTCTGTCAGCATTTTTATCATAACAATTCAAATAATCCGGCGCTTTTTTTATCGGATAAAAATTATTTTGATTTGGATCAGTATCAACCGGTAATTTGAGAGCCGTACAACCAGCTGAATTGGCCGAACAGGCGGTCGAAACATTTTTATTTAAATAAATACCAGTAGAATAACTACCATAACCTGTTTTTGCCAATGGTTCCCAACCAGCATTGTCTTGCTCCAAACTATATGCGGTACAACCGGCCGTATCCTGATTGCAATCACCGGTATCCAATGTGCGATACAAATACGCAACGGATTTGCCGGCACTATCTGTAAAAGCCCGACAAGTGACATTGCGCGCATCACAAGATTTTGCGTCAAATTTCCATACATTTTTTTCACGCACACAATTACCATAACCGACACAATTTTTATCTTTGTCCACACCGATACAAGTCTTGAGATCCACACATTCGTTTACACGATCCGGCACATCCGCGCTCAATGGCACTGAACTGTACGCTTTGGCATCACAACGAGTTTGTTCCAATTTGATCACCCAGTTTGGATCCACCAAATGACAAAGTGGATAATTTTCCGGATCATAGTTTATACCAACTACTGTACCGTCCGGAGTTTTTTCGTAATTACATTTATAAAAACCATCAACAACTTCTTTCAATGTCCATGGGCGATCCGGATCACTATTTTTGGCGGCAATTTCCATGCCCAATGGGAAAATACGCAACTGACGTAATACTTGAAGATTGCTGTAGCAATAATTGTTGTTGTAACAATTTTTATCAGCATCATTTCCGATTTGGTTGTCGGCCACGCGTGAAGGTGGAATCAATTTCCACTCGCGTTTTAACCAACCTTTGTCCATAGCTTCTTGGATGGTGAACGGATCTTCTTGTTTGGCTTGTTGTAACGCCAATATTATTCCACCATCAGCGCGACAGTTGTATAGGCCGTGAGATTCACAGCTGTTTAATTCAGCCAAAATATCATAAGTAGATAATGTGTCCAATTTGATAGTCAAAAAGTCACTAAAGGTCGCTTCGGCGGCGGCACGCCCACTGACTGATGTACCGGCCTCAAAATTTGTAGCTTGACTACCTTGACCGCCTTTACAATCCGGTCCACCAAAACTTCCCACACAAAGACCACCTGGCAACATGCCGTTTTCTTTAAAATTTTTCAACATCTGCCCGGCCAAAGTATTTAAAAACAAGGACAAAGTCGATGGAAGAATTTCATACGCTCCCGAACCCATCGCCGCCGCTACTTGCGCCTGACTTTTTTTGTTTTGTTCACTAGGAGAATTGTCTTCTGCCTGTTTTTTGATTGTTTGACTAGGTGTTTTTATATCACCGGAAACCAACCGAGTTGCTGGTTTGAAACCGGCGCCTTCTTCACGGTCAGCTTGAGCGGCATTGGTTTGTCTAACTACCAAACGATCTATTTTTTCGGTAGTTTTTAGTACTACCCCCATCGGAGCATCATCAACCACAAGAGTTTTATTGAAAACTTTGTTGACATCAAAACCACCAGGACCGCTTCCACCGCCGTATTTACTAGCCCAAGCGTCACTCCCCCAATTTTGGGCAAAGGTTGTCAAATTACAGGCTGGCTTTCTAGGTTGACTTCCCAAAGCATAATTGTAATGCAAGCCAATACGCAAGGCTAAATCTATTTTTACATCAGGAATTTTACAGAGATCCAATCCAAATCCTTTGCCGAGCTGTTCGATCGCCGTACCGGCAGCCTCCGAACCGGCTGAAGCCAAATAATCTCCAAAACCTTTGCTTTGCACAAACGCACCCTGTCCTTTATTGCCGGACGCAATATACATGGCAGTATCGTAGGCAACTTTACGTAAAAAATAAGACACGGCTTGTTGAGCGGCATTGAGCACGGCTATTTTCCAGCCGTTTTTGATCATGTCCTTGATAGCACTGGCTTGTCTTGGAATATCGCCGGATATAAGTACCGGACCTTGGGCGTTGGCCGGTTCAGCAGAAATAAAAAAACCAACGACTGACGAAAAAATTAAAACAGATAACACAAAACCAATCGTCAATTTTTTTATTTTTTGAAAAAACATATTTTGTTAGAAATTATTTTTTGGTTCCTGAAACTGAAATATTTGTATTTAAACTTTTGATATTATTGGCTGTCGAAGATGGTGCCATAATCTCGGTAATCATTTTCATCAATTCAATGTCGGAAAATTTATCTACTACATCTTGGCTTACTCCGGCGCTGATCAACATTTTGCGCACTTGCACAGGATCTTGGATAGCCTGTTCCAAATCCGCTGCCGGCTGATCGGCTGGTACCACCAACGAAGCATCGGTACTACTCACATTTGTCACCACTACCGCCGCCTCGGAGGTAAACGAACAATCTGTACCCTCGGCGCAGTCTGGGTTGAGGCCTTTTTTGATTTCTTCTCCATCGAGAACACCATCACTATCTGAATCGGCCAAATATGGACTGGTGCCGTAAATATATAATTCATCAAAATCGCTGATGCCATCTTTGTCGGTATCGCGAAAACGCAAAGCATCAACTGTATTTACCTGATCTTTTAAAACACTTGGAATTTGGTTGTTCAACGCAAAATGCCCATACATCGTATTGCGAATTTGCAATATACCCAAACCAATCGCAAAAATAGCAAAAGCTAGCAACAAGATAAAACCTATCTTTTGCTCTTTGGATAAGCCGTTGTTGACGGGTTGTTCAATATCTACCATAAGCCCAATTGTTTTATAATATTATAACACAAAAATCCACATTAGAGTAATGTGGATATCTTCACTAGTTGTTGCCAATTCGCGACACTCAATTCTTGGGCGCGCACTGTCTCGGTAAAACCCATCTTTTTCAGTTCGGACAAAAACTTTTCTTTATGTTGTTTACCGATTGTCGGCAATAAATTTTTTATCAGTAATTTTCTTTTTTGAGCGAAGCCGATTTTTACTAATCTGAAAAATGCTTGATCTTCCGCTTTGGTTGTGGTTCTTTTTGATAAAATTATTTTTATTATCGCGGAATCTACTTGTGGTACCGGCCAAAAATTATTTTTTTTAACTTCGCCGACTATTTCCGCTTGACCAAAATATTGCACCGATAGACCAAGTACCGACATATCCCCCGGTTTGGCACAAATCCTCTGGGCTACTTCTTTTTGTACCATTAAAGTCATTTCTTTTGGTTTGTTTTCCAAATCTTCCAGAAATAATTTTAAGACCGGTGAAGTTATCTGATAGGGTAAGTTAGCGACTACTTTATAATTCTTGGGAAAGGTTTTTGGATCAGTTCGTAAAACATTTCCCCAGACAACTTCTAAATTATTTTCTTTACTTTGTGATAAACGTGTGGTGATTTCCTCCCAATACGGTTTGAGTTTTATTTCAATTTCAAAAGCGAGTAATTTTTTTACTTTTTCCATCAAACTTAAAGTGAGGATACCAAATCCCGGACCAACTTCCACGACTGTGTCTTTTTTATTTACACCGCTGACGGTAATCATAGTGTCTATGACTTCCGGGTTGATTAGATAATTTTGGCCATATTCTTTGGATGGACGTAAACTGTACTTTTGACAAAGGTGTTTGAGGTAGTCGATGTTAAAAAGTTTTTCATTCATAAAAAAGTTTATCTTGTGTTTTCATCATGAGACAATTGGTTGTTTTCGCTTTTTTCAGCCGCGAGGCTGAAAGGATGAGCCTCGGCTCATAACCCGCTCAAATCAACCAAATGTCTCATTCTTTTGTATTGATAACTAGGTTTCCTTGTCTCAGTAATTTTATTTTATTATCAACTACGCCTACTAGAGTTGTGGCTGACAAAATTGGTAAAATACCAAAATTCAAAATAATATCCGGTTGGTCGGTTTGGTCTTTAAAAACTTTTATAATTTCTTCGGGATTAAACAAGGCTGGCGCGCCGGCTAAATTGGCGGAAGTAGCGACCAGCGGACGTTGAATTTTTTGAGTGACTGATTTTAGAAATAAATAATTTGACACCCGCACGGCAATTGTGTTGTCTTTTCCTACCACACCCTTGGCCAAATTACCGCCGACATATTCCCCCACTATTGTGAGTGGTCCCGGCCAATATTTTTGTGCCAGTTTTTCTAATGTCTTATTCCAACGCAAATATTTTTTGGCACTGACAATACTATCCACGACGATCAAAAGCGGTTTATCCTCCACTCGCCCTTTTATTTTAAAAATCTTATCCACCGATTCTTGATTGGTAGCATCACACCCCATACCATAAGAAGTCTCCGTAGGAAAAACCAAAACCCTACCGTTCAAAATCTCGGAAGTAATTACACCTAGATTGTACTCATACATTACATTCATAAATTGCACTTTACAGCCGTGGTAGATTATTTTGAGCGGGTTATGAGCCGAGGCTCATCCTTTCGACCTCGCGGTCGAAAAAAGCTCAAAACAATCTACCACGGCTGTAACCAAACTAAATTTTAATCCATTTTAAATAAGCCTCACACAGTGGTAATAATTCACCCTCCAAGACACCCTCAGGATCGGTAGATTCATACTCCGTACGATGATCCTTCACCAAATGATACGGGTGCAAAACATATGAACGAATCTGATTTCCCCATTCAGCGGATTTATATTCCCCACGCAATTCCAGATGCTCTTTGGCGCGCTTTTCTTCTTCTAGACGAAACAGTTTGGCCTTCAAAATTTTCATGGCGGTTTCTTTGTTTTGCATTTGCGAACGTTCGTTTTGACACGACACACTGATGCCAGTAGGGATATGCACAATACGCACCGCGCTATAGGTAGTATTTACACTCTGACCGCCTTTGCCTCCACTCATAAAAGTATCAATACGCAAATCTTTGGAGTCAATATTTATTTCTACTTTATCATCCAATTCCGGCAACACTTCCATCAAAGCAAACGAGGTGTGACGCATTTTTTCCGCATCAAAGGGTGAGATACGCACCAGGCGATGCACGCCATGCTCGGATTTTAGATAACCAAAAGCATAGCGACCAGTCACACGAAAAGTGATTGATTTGTAGCCCGCTTCAGCCCCACGACTTTCGTCTAAAATTTCTATACGCCAATTTTGTTTTTCACAAAACCTAGTAATCATCCGCAATAGCATTTCCGCCCAATCTTGCGCTTCGGTGCCACCACTACCGGCGTGAATCGCCACAATCGCGTTGTTTTGATCGTATGGACCATTGAGCAACAAAAACAATTCGTATTCTTGAAATTTTTTATACAGTTGATCGGTTTGGTTTTCTATTTCTTTTTCCAAACTCGCGTCGCCACTCTGTGCCATTTCCAACAAGTCACCAGCTTGCTTTTTTATTTCTTCCCACTTCTCCACTTCAGATTTTATATTTTGGTAATCTTGAGAAATATTTTGCGCGCGTTTTTGATCAGACCAAAAATCAGCAACATTCATTTGCTCTTCAAGTTGCTGGGCTTTATTTTTTAGATCCGTTAATTTTAAAAGATTCATCGCCTCCTCAATCTTTTTGTTCAACACCTGCAATTTATCCAAATTCATATTAAAAAATTTTCACCAAACCAAGAGTAATTGCGGATGTGGCGCATGCGGCAATAAATACTCCTCCCAAAACATAAGGCCATGATTTTTTAAAAGGAATACCAAACACAAAAGCTGCCAAAGCGCCGGTAAAAGCGCCGGTACCGGGAATTGGAATGCCAATAAAAATCATCAAACCAATAAGGCCGTATTTTGCATAATCACCAGAAAATTTTGATTGCGCTCGAGCCAAAACATTGATCCATTTTTTGGAAAAATAACCAGACCTCTTTTGTATCCAAATATGAAAAACATCAGAAAAATGTAAGATTATTAAAGCGGGAATCATATTGCCTAATATTGACCAAAACATTGCCTCAAACAACGGCATCTTGTAAACCAACAAGGCTACCGGCAAAGCCAAGCGCAACTCACCTACTGGAGTCATCGCCAAAAAAACTGTTGCCAACTGAGGAGGAAATCCGGAAAAAAAATCAATCAATGGTTGCATCATAAATATTTATTACAAAAACTGAGTAGATATATTTTACTCCAAGCAAACGCAAAATGCAATACAACAAATGAAAGCAACTTATTTTATATTTTTTTGACCGAATGATTGAAAATGGCTATTTTTTTATTAGCAAAAATTACACTGCAAAAATATTTTTCCTGAAACCACAGAGATTTTTTAATGACATCTACGTCCACTTTTTTACCACGAGGCAATACAATCAATTTATCATCATTGTCATCCAAACGATGTATGACTGCACCAACTACACCACTGTATTCTTTTAGTGGTTTTTTCTCAAACAAAATATAGGCATCCAGAAAATCGCCGTCGCCGGAAATAAAATTTTCAACATAACCGTAATTTACCGGATATTTATAATCAAATTTTGGGTGGGTACTTCCCAACGGTCGATCTACTGTAACTTTAACTTTTTTGCCAATTAAATTCAAAACAAAAGCTAGACCAACAATCGGTGGTTGCTTTTGGGAAAGAATTTTAGTCCGCATATTTTAATACATCCCGCCCATGCCTCCGCCCATTCCACCACCCATTGGAGGCATAGCCGGTTCTTCTTTCTTTGGCAAATCAGTTACAATCGCCTCAGTGGTCAAGAACATTCCGGCAATCGAAGCGGCGTTTTGCAAAGCACTGCGAGTAACTTTGGTTGGATCAATAATGCCGGATTTTACCAAATCCTCATATTTTTCAGTTTGCGCATTGTAGCCCATATTGCCTGACAATTTGCGAACTTCTTCCACTACTACACTTCCATCCACACCAGCATTTTCAGCAATTTGGCGAAGTGGTTCCTCGAGCGCGCGACGTAAAATTTTCACCGCTACTTGCTCTTCGAGAGTCAATTCCATTCCTTCCAAAACTCTAGCGGCGCGAATCAAAGCTACACCACCGCCTGGCACTACACCTTCTTCCACCGCCGCCTTGGTTGCTCCTACCGCATCTTCAATGCGATGTTTTATTTCTTTCATCTCAGTTTCAGTAGCCGCACCCACACGGATGATAGCTACCCCGCCGGCCAATTTGGCCAAACGTTCTTGTAATTTTTCTTTATCAAAATCACTGTCACTCAACTCGATCAACTTTTTAATTTGAATCACACGATCTTTGACGGCATTTTCATCGCCTTTTCCTTTTACAATTGTAGTATTTTCTTTGTTGGAAGTAACTTTGTGAGCCTGACCCAAATCTTCCAAAGTAGTCGCGTCCAATTTCAAACCAATTTCTTCAGTGATCACTTTACCGCCAGTCAATACCGCAATATCTTGCAACATTTCCTTGCGACGATCACCAAATCCGGGAGCCTTTACCGCCAACACATTGAATGTGCCACGCAATTTGTTTACCACAAAAGTTGCCAAGGCCTCACCGTCAACATCATCGGCAATAATTACTAAATCTTTTTTTCCGCTTTGAGCGATTTTTTCCAACACTGGCAAAACATCATGAATCGAACTAATTTTTTTATCGGTAATTAAAATATATGGATCAACATATTCCGCTTCCATACGATCGGAATTTGTAACCATATATGGAGAAACATACCCCTTGTCAAAACGCATGCCCTGCACAGTTTCGATTTCCATACCAAAAGATTGGGATTCTTCTACGGTGATTACTCCATCTTTTCCAACCGCTTTCATTGCGTCAGCAATTTTCTTGCCAATTTCTTTGTCGTTGGCGGAGATAGCAGCCACATTGGCAATCTCATCTTCATCCACCGGTTTGGAAATATTTTCTTTCAACTCTTTGACGATTGCTTCGACAGCCTTGTCTATACCACGTTTGAGAGCGACTGGGTTTGCTCCAGCCGTAACATTTTTTAAACCTTCACGGACAATCGCCTGAGCCAAAACTGTAGCAGTAGTAGTACCATCGCCGACATCGTCATTGGTTTTACTAGCCACTTCTTTGACCAATTCTACTCCGGCATTTTCAAATTTATCTTCCACTTCGATTTCTTTGGCAACAGTCACACCGTCTTTGGTAATAGTCGGAGCGCCATAACCTTTATCCAAAACAACATTACGACCGCGAGGCCCCAAAGTTACTTTCACTGCATTGGCCAAAATATTTACACCATTCAAAAGTTTGTGACGAGCATCGTCACTGTATAAAATTTGTTTTGCCATATAAATAATAATTTAAAAAATTAAAGAGTTTGGTGGTAGGCCTTTTGGCTTTCCTCACTCCGCGAGGAGTTCAGGGATGAGCCTCGGCTCATAACCCGCCAAAAGGCCTACCACCAAACGACAAATTATATATTATGAGATGGTGGCAACAATATCATTTTTATCTTCACCTGATCCCACATACAAAATTTTGAAGGTTTCTTCGCTGGAACCTGAACCGATTTTGACTTCCTCCCCACCCCATTTTTTAAACAATACTCTATCGCCTACTTTTAGATTCAATCTGGCAATAGCCTCACCATTTCCCACGGCCACAATTTCACCTTCAGCCTTTTTATCTTTGTCCACGGTAGAAGGTAACAAAATGCCCGAAGCGGTAACTTCCTCTTCTTTGGCCGGTTTTACCAAAACTCGGTCGCCCAATGGTTTGATATTCATATTATGTAAAATTAAATAAATATTAAACAAAAAGCCAAGGTTGGGAACGAACTTTGCTCGCCGTCTACTTATTGTCCGGACTATGCCTGTCTATGGTCTAGCCCGGAACTATAGCGTGCGAGAGAGTCTGTTCCCAGCTCTGGTTTCTTGGTGCTTATGAAGTTTACTCTGGGGTTAAAATTGTGTCAATGACCATATCTAAATTACATTTTGAATTCTCAATAATTTTATTTTATCAGTAAGACAATTTTCTCGATTATAACGAGGACATTTATCGTAATCACAGAATACAATTGGTAGCTGGGGGTCGAAATCTAATTTCGAATCCATCCCCACATCATACAAACATTCGGTATATTTATTACCAACAAAGACACATTTAAAACGATTAATTTGATTGGGTTGTGACTTCGGTAGATTGGGTGTAAAAATAACACCTTCGGTAAAAATATCAACATTTAATTTACCGTCATATGTATTTAAAAAATCTTGTATAAGTATCACATATTCCTCCAGCGGTAAAATATTTGCACATTCATTATTCCAATAATCAGATTCGTCTCGCAAAGCCCCAATTGTTAACTTAGATAAATTATCAAAATTTTCCTCAATGTATTTCGCAAATGGTTTTAAAAATTCTTTATTGTATTTGGATATTAAATAACACAATTTAATTGGATATATATTCTGAAATTTCTTTATTTGTTTGGTTATCAATCTTATCGGTTTGAGCGATGCGTCCATTGCCCCAATCGAATGAAAGGACATGTTGAGTTTTAGATTTTTATATGTAGTCTTTAATTTGTCCAAAAGAATGCCATTTGTATATAACCCTATTTTTTTATTTTTTTCTTCCAAATAAGATAAAATTTTGTCCAATTCTGAATGCATTAACGGCTCACCACCCATTATGTCATATTTATCTACTTGCGGATTATTATCGACTATTGCCTTGATATATTCAAAACTCATCTCTTCTGAATTTCCCACATTACTCTTATTAAAACAACTGGCGCAACGCAGATTACATTGATTGGTTATAAAAAGTAAAAAAGTTTTATAGTATGGACCATAATTGTTTTCTTTCCATTTGGTTGGGTCTAATTTAAGTGGAATTTTTAAATTTTGTAATTCTTCTGAGTTCATAATACAAATACAAAGTTAATTCCGTCGGTCGGGTGGACGATATTCGCCCACCCGACCGACTTGCGTCATTTGACAAAATTCAACACCTGATCGAAGTTCTGTCTGAAGTTTTCCTCCCGTATCTCCAGAACAGGGTAAATGGTTTTTGGGTAACAAATATGTTCCCGATCCATTTTAATCCGACTCATTACTGTTGTTGGATCATCGCCACGACCCAACATGCGTTCGATTCGCACCGCCTCAGAAATGTTCAAAAATACGACCCTGGCGTCCACTTTCAATCTCTCCAACTCGGCTATGCCGTTGAGATCAAGAGTGGTGATAACAATTCCAGTCATTGTGATATCTTGAAGTGCCACGCCATACATTGAGTTGTTGGCAAAACGCTTCATTACTAGGTTGGATTGTTCGAACACCTCAGGCGTTACAAAGTGGTAATGAACTCCATCTTGTTCTCGAGACCTCCTAGCTCGAGTAGTGAAAGGAACGAGATTTACGAAACCCGTCTGCTCCAAGAGAGCAAACTGGAGGGTGGTTTTTCCACTACCTCCACCGCCAAAGATATTGAGTATCATTCTCCCCCCCCTATGTTGGTTGATTTTGGCTTATAAAAAGACTATCACTTTTGATGGTGGTAGTCAATTATCGATTAGAGGACACCGAATGATCAAATTACCATCCAAACTCGAAATAAGTAACGCCAGATTCGGCACACTCGATAGCTTTTTTAATATAAGGCACAATATTTTCAGGTAGGTCTTTTGTTGAAAAAAATTTTAAGTCAGCACATTTATCCAGCTCCATATTTTGTAAATCACCATCCCATTTATCACAAAAAAAGAAAAATTGTATGTATTCTTTATTGTTGGCATTACTATGTGAAATAGTGGCTATTTTCAAATCTTCATATTTAATATTGATCCCTACTTCTTCTTTTGCTTCCCTGATTATAGAATTCATCGCACTTTCACCACCATCCAGATGACCGCCAATCACCCCATACATATTTTCGAAACTGCTATTTTTTCTTAAATGCAATAATATTTTCCCATCTTTAATTAAAAACAAGTGACCTGCGGCAGGAATTTTGAAACGTTCTTTTTCCATATATTAATTTATACTTAAATATTATTTAATTTTTTTAGCCACAAAAAATCCCATTCGGTGATTGTGAGGAAAAATTTTACCAACATGGGGTTCGTCAATAAAAACTGGAGTAAAAAACTCTTCGAGTATTTGCCAATCTTCATTGAAAAAATTATTTATCTTTCTTTCATCCAAAAAATGTTCGACATTTAGATGTTTTTCTTCACACGGCATCATGTACTCTGCACAAAACAAACCTGATGGTTTTAGTATGACCTGCATTTTATTGATATACTCTTTTAATGAACTGTTGTGATTGATAGTACAATCCCATGTCGAACTTGTAAAGACAGCATCCACTAAAAAAGGTAAATCCGCATCAAGAAAATTATTTTCAATTATTTTAACAGACGATGATAATTGTTCGATCTTTAATCTTTCTTTTAAACCAAGTACATTTATTTTTGTTTTGTTTGGACCTTCCACAACACCACCATTTATCATGATGGGATCATTTTCAACTGCGATAATATCATAATTCTTTCTGGCCAAAGGAACAACAAATCTACCGTCGGAGGCGCCAACTATACAAACTACCGGTCGAGGGTTATCACTTTTTTCAATAAAACTCTCAAATAAAGGAAAAAAGGTTTTTGTGTTTTGCCAAATACTTTTTGTGCTTAACATAATAGTTTTATTTACAGTCATACAATTGCTTTACCGACAAACCAATAATCACACAAAAAAACATCAAGCCGGTAAATGTGCTCAAACTCCAGTGATCAAACAAACCGGCAACTAATAGAACTATCGATGGAGCAAATGACCAATCTAATATTTTTTTGCTGTAAAACAAAAATACTGATAATAAAATTACTCCAATCAACCCCCATTCAGCTATAAACAACAAAAATATATTATGTACCGGTTTTAAATCTCCGACAAAATATTTTGGATAAAGGTTGCGTAAAACGGCTGTGTAATTGCCCGGACCGGTGCCAACTAGATAATTTTTAGACCAAACTTGTTGAAATTCCGACCATTGATTCACACGCTGTGAAATAGATATTTTTTCTAAACGATTTTGAAAATCCAATCGGGAAAAAACCAATGGTTTAAAGATAATCAATAACATCAAAAAAGTTACCCCACAAATACCGACTTGTTGCCAAAAAGTTTTTTCCTTATATTTTTTAAAGCCCAAAATACACAAACCGACGGCCACTGCCAGCCATGCTCCGCGAGCGAAAGACAGAAATAATCCGGACAAAATTATTATTTGTCCAATCAACAATATGTCATCCCCGTGAAAACGGGGATCTGTTTTTTCTGTTAGATTCCCGCTTTCGCGGGAATGACAAATTAAAATTACCCCCAAAACAAAAACTACAGCCAAATATATCCCCAAAGAATTTGGCCAACCAAACGCGCCATAAGCACGTAGCCAACGTTCATCTCCAAATTCTACCACGGCCACTCCCAGCTGACGCGGGTCTTGCACCGCCATACCCAACCATTTGTTGGCGGAAATATATTGACTAAAAAATTGCCATATTCCCAAAACCGCTTGAAACAATCCCCCTGCCCAAATACATAGTGATAATTTTTTAAAACTCAAACGACTTTCCAAAATAATAAAAAACAAGCAAGCTCCATATATTAACCAATTCAAATATTGCCAAGTAACGGCATGGTTGGCGCTAGAAAAATAATACAACGAAAGAATAACTAAAAAACCAGCCACTATTATCGCTAAACGTTTTTTGTCAAAATGTGTAATGAAAAGATCATGAAAACCGGTACGAATTTTGTCAACCAAAAATAATAAAATAATAACGCCTAACAAAATTTCGGTGCCATACAAAGACAAACTGCCATACTCCCAAAAATCATTACCCAAATACGCGGTTTGGTAAATCAACCTAGTTTGCCAAGGCAAAACAAATAATAACAACAAAAGTAAAAAATTTTTTATTTGACTAATATGTATGTTCATAATGAATTTAACGCCGACTGCGATCTTTCTTCCCATTGTTTTTCACAGTCTAAGCGAGTATCATTTTCGTGTAATTTTATTATCCCCTCAGTCAACACCACTCCATTGTCATTTAATTTTGACTTTTCTTTGACACTCAATTTCATTTTTAGCATTTGCCAATCACGCGCTTGTTTTTCCAACAAATTACCGTATGATCCAAACCACATCGTCTCCCATATTTTTTTCCATATTCTCGCAATATTACCTCGTCCGACTAAATTTAAAAAACTAAAATTATTTAATAAATTTGGGAAATAATCTGTCAACCAATAATTGGCTGACAAAAAACTTTTCCAATAATTATCCGGATCATAAATTGGCACCATCTGCGTAATCCAATAAGCAAAATGGATATCCTGATCGTTGGCCTTTAGTTTCTCCAAATTCAAATTGTCATCATCAACAAAAAATGACAGACAAATTTTATCACGATTTTTATCTCCGTAGGTACGCAAATTAAATACACGCAGAATAAGATTGGTAAAAAATCTAACCAACCAGACACGCTTACTCTTGGCGATAATAAAAAAATCAATATCACTATCCACGGCTGAAGTGCCGGCTGCCACTGTATTACAAACAAAAATTGCCTGCAAAAATGGAACGCCACGAATAAACTTGACCGCCCGACGCGCTTTTTTTAATTTTAATTCCGAAGTCACCAAATTGCGTCGCCTGTTTTCTACCGTTACCTCTCTTTTAGGCAAATAAAAATAACTGTATTTTTCTTCTATCTGATTGGCCTTTTTCATTTCTTCTAAAACCAATAACAAGTTAGACAAGTCAGCAAATTCACATTGATAAAGCCAATTTTTTATTTCAATAGCTGTCAGAGGATATGCGCTTAGATCAAAATAAGCCAAAGTACGCAAAACCGCCTTTTTCATACAACTTTTCCACCATTAATTTCGCTGGTTGCTACCCCGCCTAAAATTTTATTATGGATAAATTTATTTGAAACATCCGCCACCACACTTTTTTCTGCCACTACCGCATCATCCACTATTATTTTATCGCTGATTTCCAAAACCTGATTGGTTTGAATTAAAAAAATACGACCGCCTAAAAAAGACGATCGTACAATATATTGATAAACAGTTTGAGTTTCCACCAAAAAATTTATTTCACTGATCTTGCCCAATTTTATTCCCGATTTCGTAATTACCGGTAATTTTTTTAATTGATGCAAATTGATAATCATACAAAATTTATTTTTTTACCACTTCACCTTCGATTACTTTATTATCCAGCAAACCAATATCCACAACAACTGGATTTTTCTTGGACATATAATATTGTTGACCAGCCATTAAAATTGTACTCCAAAACCAATATAATGTCAGCCCGGCCGGCAAACTAAAACCGATAAGCACAGTCATCGCTGGCATCAAATACAACATCTGCTTGTTCATCATTGCCATCATGTTTTCATCTTTACCTCCCTCACCGGCTGATTTTGGTGGCGCTTGGCGAATCATGGTTTTGGCTTGCAAAAACTGAGCAACACCGGCTAAAACTGCCAAAACCACGTTTGGTTTGGATAAATTCAAAAACCCAAATGAAACTGGGTTGATAGTACCAGGGTTGGCAACAAAAGAATAAAGTGATTTGGCCAGATCGGTCGAAGCCAAACCATCGCGCATTACCCAATAAAGGGCAATTAAAATTGGTAATTGAACCAACAGAGGCAAACATGAAGCAAACGGATTCACCTTGTTGTTTTTATATAATTCCATTGTCGCCTGAGCTATTTTTTGTTGATCGCCGGCGTATTGTTTTTTTAATGCCTCCATTTTTGGCTGAAGCTCTTGCAAAGATCGTTGAGCTTTTATGGAAGATGCGGTTAGAGGATAAACCAACAAGCGCAACAATACCGTTACCACTACAATTACCAGACCAACATCGTGACCCGGTAAAATATTGTATAGACCAACAAATATATTAAATAATGGTTGGTATAAAATAACGTGAAAAATATTTGAAAACATAATATGTATTTTTATTCTTCTTTGGATTCTGAAGGAGCTTCCGGTTCCGCAGAAACTTCTGTTGTAGTTGGTTCAGTTGACAATTCCGCGCTATCCACCACCTGATCACCACCCAAATCTTTCAAATTTATTCTCCAACCGGTCAATTCACTGGCCAAACGCACATTTTGTCCACTGCGACCAATCGCCAGAGAAAATTGATCAGAAGCCACCATCACATCGGCAGTTTTTTCAGTTTCATTTAATTCAACCGAGGAAACTTTGGCCGGGGAAAGTGCTTTTATTATATAGGTAGAAATGTCATCTTTAAATTCAATGATATCGATTTTTTCTCCGCCCAATTCTTCGATAATAGTATTGATACGACTTCCACGTTGACCAATACAAGCTCCGACCGGATCAATCGCTTCGTCATCGGTTTGCACCGCCACCTTACTGCGATAACCGGCATCACGGGCTACGCCTTTTATTTTTACCACACCACTTTCAATTTCCGGGATTTCTTGTTTAAAAATCTCTTCCACCAATCGGCTGGAAGAACGTGATAGCAAAATTTCCGGACCGCGCGGACCCATATTTACAGACAACACATAAAATTTCATACGAGCACCCGGGCGATAATGTTCACGTTCAATTTGTTGTTCACCCAATAGCAAACCGGTAACCTTTCCCAAATCTACCAAAACTTTACGACCTTCAGCGCGCTGAATCGTGCCCATGATAATTTGACCTTCTTGTCCTTTGAAGTCACCAAAAACCATATTACGTTCCGCTTCGCGAATCTTTTGAATAATCACCTGCTTGGCTGTCTGAGCGGCCATACGCCCAAAAGATCCTGGAATTTCCAGTGGAATTTCCATCACCTCGCCAATTTTTACTTTTTTATTAATCTTTTTAGCTTCGGTAATCATCAACTCGGTTTTTGGATTAAAATGAGGCAAATCGGACATCTCTTCTTCGGTTAATTCACGATCCTCTTCACGCGCTTTTTCACGACGACGGGTCATTTCCTCTTGAGCATTTTTTAAAACCTCTTCATCGATATCCTCGACTACTGTTTTGATATCCCAAGCCTGCATATCCGCAGTTTCCGGATCAAATTTTACCTTGATATTTTGTTGCTTATTGCCAAAATCTTTGCGATAAGCGGCTGCCAAAGCGGTTTCTATGGTTTCCATGACTGCTTCCGAAGATAAATTTTTTTCCTCACACAACAGTTGGATGGCCTTTGTAATTTCTGACATAAATATATAAATTAAATTAACTTATTAAAAAAAGCACCCTCTACAGAAGTGCTTTATGTTCTGTATGTCAATATACCAGTTTTTGAAAAAAATGTCAAATACGCAATCCCTTATTTTTTAGCCAAGGAATGACGCGGGGTTTTGCCGCTGATTTTTACACTATCGCCCACTTTCAAGAATTTGTAAATTTTTTCCGCATCTTTATAACCAATATTCACGCAACCATGACTCATCGGTCGAATACCAAACTGATTGTGCCAATAAGCGCCATGCAAATAAAAACTACGTTTAAACTCTAAATTCCATTTGGTATTAGGTAAATTATATCCCGGACCAACATAACGATAAACCGGTAATTTGCGAATAATATTAAACTGACCGGTAGGGGTATCGTGACCAACCACACCGGTCGAAACCGGAGCGACACCAATTAAAACATTGTTAAAATAATATTTTATTTTTTGCGTGCTCAGATCCACCTCTACCCTGCGTTTTAGACTTTGATCACGATCACCGACTAGTGGATTGTATCCATTGAACACCTCTTCCCCATCTTTGAAACCATCACCATCACTATCCGGATTCTGAACATCCGTACCCAATTTTAATTCTAGCTCATCGTTTAGGCCATCACCATCTGAATCAACTACACCTACCGCCAATACTTTGTTGGCAGAAAATAAACATACAACTAAAAATAGTAAAACAAGCTTTTTCATTTCACTATTATATCATTTAATTGGTCGGTGCGCCAGATCGTCGCTCCTACCCTAGTCAATTTACGCAAGGTGCGCAATGATGGATGACCGTATTTATTTGGTCCTACTGAGATAATCGCATACTTGGGTTCAACTATTTGCAAAAAACTTACTCCAGACGAACTATCACTGCCATGGTGTCCTACTTTTAGATAATCAGCTTTAAGAGCACTGCAGTACGAAGTGTTTAAACAAAATTTATTTACCAAAGCTTCTTCGAGCACCGTTTCCATGTCACCGGTAAATAAAAATTTTCCTAAATTATTTTTTAATAAAAAAACTATCGAGCGGTTGTTGCCGACAGATTTACTTGGATCCAGCTCCAAACTTTCATCAGGTGATAAAAATTCCAACCGACTACTGCCGATAATCATTGTTTCTTTGCCGGAAATAGTTTTATTTTGAGCCTGCTCCAATTGTTGATATTTCTGCCATGCCACCCAAAACGGATCATCCGATTTTTTTTCACCATTGATGATAATATTTTTGACATCATATCTTTGTAATACAGCCGGACACCCGCCATAATGATCACCGTCGGGATGAGTAATTACCAAATAATCTATCGTTCGATCAAAAAAAGATAAGGCTGAGCCAAGTTTAGATAAAATTTTACGATTAATTCCACAATCTACCAACATTTTTTGACCATTATCAAAGGTGATTAAAGCCGCGTCACCTTGACCGACATCAAAAAAAGTTACCGAATTATAAAATTTTGAAGAAAAACTTTTTAAATAAAAAAAACCAGCCAAAACCAGCGCCAAAAAACTTACCAATATAATTAATAATTTTTTATTCCTCCCCTCCATAAAAAAATTATTTACCAGCTACCACTATCTGATTTATCCAAATATCGTTTTCGTAAACAAAAATATTTTTCTCGATCTTAAAAGCCAAACTTTCCAAATCTTCGATAATTTTCTCCGGACGATGATAAAAAGATTCAATTTTTATTTTCCCTTGTTTGGTTTTCACCTCCGGTGCTTCCTTTTGGTTGATATTGGTAACAATCAATTTCCCGTCATTTTTTAATACCCGATAAGCCTCGTCAAAAAAAGATAGGGGATTTTTTAAATGCACCACCAAAAAAGTAGCGGTCACAAAATCAAACACACCATCTTCAAATGGTAGATTTTCCGCCTCCCCCACCAACGTCTCAATCTTTTTGTTTTTACCGGACAACACCTTCAACATTTCAAACGAAACATCCAAAGCAGTGATTTGCGCCCCAGCTTTTGACAAAGCCAGCGCCAGTCGCCCCGTTCCTGCTCCGACATCCAATATTTTTTTGCCTTTCACGTTTCCAAACAGTGGTAATAATTTATTTTGTTCAAAACTATTCAGATACTTTTCTTTTTTATCGTAATCCGGTGCCGCCAAATCGTAACCGGCCATCGAATTTAAAATTTTTATCTTTGCCATATTTTTTATCATGTATTTTTACGCCTCGTGGATATAAATTTTCTTGCGCTCAAACTTGTAGCGAATTCATCGTCCTGCAGACAGCATTTTTGGTTCTCGCTACTTCAAACAATTCGCGCGGCGAAAATTAATATCCATTCGGCTAGTTTATATAATTTAAAAGTTTAATAGTATTAACAGTAAACCAGAATTAAAGGGTCGGATAGGTGTTGATTTTCGCAGCGCGAATTGTCCGAAGTGCCGAGAACAACACTGGCTATATCTGAAAAACGAACAATTCGGCACAAGTTTGAGCGCAAGAAAACCAACACCTATCCAACCCGTCTAAAAACCCAAGATATAATCAATAAATAAAGAACCGCCATCACCGGCCAAGACACCGAAAACCCAACACTCGCCAACGACCACGATGCCAACCCATGTGACATCATTATAACATATTTTAACCCCAAATAAGCTACACCCGCAACCAGCCATGCCAAAGGAAAACACAGCCAACTCAAAATTATAGCTATAAAACCAGCTAACATTAGATAAGGCACTGTCCAAACAATCAACAAATTTGCTACCGGTGCCACTACCGACAAACGTCCAAATTGAAATAAAATAAGTGGCAAAGTAGCCAAAATCGCTGACATAGTGGTAGTAAAATTTTCTTTTAAATTTTTTATAAAAACATTTTTGCTGTCTAAAACAAAATAATTATTTAATATTGGCGATAAATAAATCAAACCAAGAGTGGACAAAAAAGACAGTTGGAAACCGGCATCCCACACCAACACAAATGGATTGAGCAACAACATCACGGCCGCCGTAAAAACCAACACATTACCGATCCTAGACAGCCGACCCAACTGGGAAGCCAACAACACTATCACGCCCATTACACCAGCACGAACTACTGAAGCAGATGCTCCGGTAAACAAAACAAATAAAATAATACCAAACATTGCAAACCAAAAAGCCCTCCGCCGATTCAGGCCGATCATCAACAATCCGCCCATCAACACACTGGCCACCACGCTAATATTATAACCGGAAATCGCCACAATATGGGTAATGCCCGCTCGACTAAAATCATTATTTACTTCCGAGCTAAAACCGGCTCGTGCTCCATAAAGCAAACCAGCCATCAAAGAACTCTCCGGCTCCGTCCAAAGCTTATCGACTTGAATTTGAATTGTTTGTTTAAAATTATAAAATTTTATAATAATATTTTCTATCCACGAAGGTCGATACGACAATTTTATAATTTTAGGCCAACTGCATTGTGACCAAATACCATCACGAGCTAAATATTTATCATAATTAACAAAACTTTCTGAACCAACCGGCTTTTCCAATTTACACTCCATCTGAATTCGATCACCAAACTGCAAATCGGTATAAGGTGGCAAAAATAACAACACCTTGCC
Organism: Candidatus Magasanikiibacteriota bacterium; assembly: GCA_041666745.1. Lineage (GTDB taxonomy): Bacteria > Patescibacteriota > Patescibacteriia > Magasanikbacterales > GWA2-37-8 > CAIOJG01. The sequence continues at coordinate 101,934 of JBAYGI010000002.1, read as the reverse complement.
GGTTACTTTTTTATCACCAACCATCGATACCGACACCACTGCTTGATTATTATTTTCCTTTACCGCGACTTCTTGAGCTACTTTTCCAACCAAATTTACCGTCTGACCATTATAATAAATTATTTTATTTTCTTGGAAACTAGGTAGCGACCAATAAAACCGCAAGCCACCTAAAATAAAAAACAGGGCGCAAATTAAAATAAATCTTTTGAACAAGTCCGACCAAAAAAATGTTAAAAAAAATAAAACTAAGAACAAACATAAAAACAAATAAAATTGCCGGTTATTTGCCTCGACATTTACGGAGAAAATCGCCACCCCAAAAATAAAACAAAAGCAGAACACTAGAAATGTCCTACTTTTTGAGTTGGCGATATTCAGATAATTATTTTCCGTTCAAAACTTTTTTAACTTCTTTGGAAATATCTTCCAAAGAATAATGAGCTTTTATAAAATAACCACGAACCCCCAGAGCCACACAACGGCTGATCGAGGCTGAATCTGATTTTACAGTCAATACCAAAACCGGTATGTCTTTTAGTTCTGAATCTTTTTTGATTTCTGCCAAAACTTCTTCTCCGGATTTTTGAGGTATAATCAGATCCAACAAAACCAAATCCGGTTTAATCTGTTTTATCTTTTTAATAGCCTCTTCACCATCTGTCGCCACCTGGATATCGTAACCATCTTCAGTCAAAGCGATAGAAAACGCTTTGGCCAAAATATTATCATCCTCCACGATAAGAATCTTTTGCATAACGTATGTATTAAATAATATTTAAATTATTGTTTTTTTATTCATTCTATACAACCACAATATTGTTATCAACAAAACTCCCAGACTAACCACAGTGGTTTGAATGTTTAAATATTTAAAGATAGTTACCCATAAATTTCTTTTAACCGTAAAGATGGTAACGGAGCTAGGACGGCTTTTCACTTTTGAAACCGGATCGATGGCCACTGCGAAAATAGTATGATCTCCCGGCGCTAATTCAACATCGCCCTGTGAATGATTTATTTGCCAAACTCCTTTATCATTGGTATGGGTGCGGTAAATCAGACCTTGTTCACTATGAACATAAACCACCACATCTTGATTTGGAAGAGCTACACCGGAAAAACTAATCACATCATTGACCGTCGCATTTGCCGGCACAACCGGTGTCACACTAACTGCGCCTCCGGCTACATTGGCTGGAGGAACCACTACACTACTCACCTGTGGCACTGGTAAACCAGGCACTTCCACCGCCTCTGTATTGACACGTATTAAAGAAGCGGGAGGAACAGCCGGCGATACAACCGTAGACACAGTCGGCGCGGATGGAGTGGTCGCTCGCGAAGGTACCACTGTTACCGATGTTGGAGTTGGATTTACAATCGGACTGATTACTGTTGGAACAATCTGCGGTGTAATAATAATTGAAAAACTAATCGCATCGGAAAAACTACTGGCATTATTATTGAAATCAACCGCGCGCGCTGTCAAAGAATGAAACCCTTCATCAAAGGTAACATCTTGGCTAAACATACCATTATTGTCCGCGACTGAATCAAGACGAGTTAAAAATGTATTATTATCATAAATATCAATTTTGCTTCGTGGATCAGACAAACCGGAAACTTTTACTTTGGTTTGTTTTTCCATTGGAACAATCGGATCTAAAATCGGACGACTCAAACGAGTAATTATCGGAGCGACAAAGCCACCACCACCACCGCTGGTAATTACTGTCACCGGTGTAACTGCGGTTTGAAACACCGCAATACTTGGAATAGTAGCTTCGTGATTATAGTCATCAACAGCAAATATCTTCACAAAATAATCTCCGTCGGTTGGAATACCGGTAATAACTGTGGAAATGGTCAAAATATTGGACAATCCCGAATCGTCGGTCGTGCTCCATTTCAAAGCTGAACTGGTGCGATTGTTTACATCACTTTGGTTCGTTCCATGCCAAATTTCATAATGATTGAAATTGATATCAGTCACTCCCGCAGACCAATTTAAAGTAACCGAGCCGGTGGCTGAACTAAATTTACTGATTGTAGCTAATCCAACCGGAGCCTTGGTGTCGAGCACAAAATCACTTGAACTAAAATTACTGCTCAGATTACCAAAAGTGTCCGAGGCGTGTAAACGAACACGCATATTATTTTTTTCCTGATTAACAAAATCCGCGCCGGCATTCCAATTGATGGTTTTACTACCCGCTGTAACATTGCCAACGGAGCCGGTCAAACTTGTGATAGTCACATTCCATGTCAAACCACCATCATCTGAGGCTTCCACTGATACAGTAGATGTCGTAGTATTTTCAGTTAAATCATAATGAACAACAATTGTATCCGTACTGAGAGTTTGTGTGACAGCAACATTACTAATCACCGGAGCTTTGGTATCCAAACTAAAGGCAGATGATTGAACAAAACTTCCTTGATTACCAAAGGTGTCCGTGGCTCGCACACGTACTTTCATGCCTGAATTAAGTTGGCTGTAAAAATCAATTGGCGCGTCCCAAACAAAAGTACGCACACCCGTATTTTGGTTGACTCCAACATCCCCGCTTACAGAAGTAGTTACCACATTCCAAGAAATGCCATCGTCATCGGAAATACCAATTGTCACAGAATTGTTAAAGGCTGAATTATCAACCAAACTATAATTCACCACCACTACACCATTGCCGGACTGCGAAGCGACCACACCAGAAACAGTCGGCGCTTGTGTGTCTACTGTAAATAATGGCGAACTAAAATTATTACTTTGGTTGCCAAAAATATCATAGGCTCTTAAACGTATTCGGAAATTTTCACTAAACTGATTCGAAAAATCTGTACCGGCATTCCAGGAAATACTCTTTCCAAAACCGGCGGTTTGACTACCGCCAATATTGCCACTCACCGTACTGGTCGCTACCGTCCAAGTAACCCCATTGTCTGAAGATATATCCAACGCAACATTGAGATTGGAAGTATTGTCGTCAGATAAATCATAGACCACAGTTACATTATTACTACCTGCCGATTGACCGGCTGAAATATTTGATATCACCGGAGTGGCAGTGTCCAGAGCAAAATTATTTGATTCGATATAATTTCCTTGATTACCAAAAATATCTACACTTCGAACTCTAACTCGAATGTCGGATTGTGCCTGCCCATTAAAATCAGCGCCGGCATTCCAAGTGATAGATTTACCCGTGCCTGGTGTGACACCGGCGCCAATATTTCCGGAAACCGAAGTATCCGTGACGGTCCATGTTGATCCACCGTCTTCTGAAATATCAATCGCCACAGTTGAATTATTATTTTCCGCGATATCATATGTAATAACTACATTTTTTGTTCCAACCGTCTGCGCCACAGCCACATTTGTTACTACCGGATTATCCGTGTCCAAAATAAAATTGGAAGATTCAACATATGCGGTTTGATTGCCATACACATCAGTCGCGCGTACTCTCACACGCATATCTGTTTGATATTGATAATCAAAATCCGTGTCAGCGTTCCAAGTTATAGATTTACCGTTGCCAGGTGTGACACCGGTGCCAATATTTCCGGAAACAGAAGTATCCGTGACGGTCCATGTTGATCCACCATCATCAGAAATATCAATCACAACGGTTGAATTATTTGAATCTGCTAAATCATAATTTATTATCACGTTGGTTGATCCAATAGACTGAGTAGCCGAAACATTTGTCAACAAAGCAACAGCGGTATCAACCGAGAAATTTGCCGATGACACATTGGCGCTAGTTTCTCCATAAGTATCAGTAGCTCTCACTCTCACACGCATATCCGATTGTGATTGCCCGCCAAAATCCGTGCCGGCATTCCAAACAATTGTTTTACCGGTACCCGGCGCAACACCCGCTCCAATATTACCGGCAACTGAAATATCGGTTACTGCCCAAGTTGACCCACCATCTTCTGAAATATCAATTGCCACGGTTGAATTATTTGTGTCAGCCAAATCGTAAGTTATTGATACATTGTTGGTGTTGGAAATTTGTGAAGCTGATACATTGGTTATTATTGGAGCGGCGGTATCAACCGTAAAGGCTCCTGAAACAACACTGCCGTTTTGATTTCCATAATAATCAACCGCTCGTATTCTAACTTTCATTTGTGTACTATATTGATCAGCAAAATCTACTCCCGCATTCCAACTAATGGTATTTCCAACCCCAACATTTTGTCCACTGCCAATATTACCGGATAAGGTTGTAGTCGCTATTGTCCAAGTCGATCCATTGTCTGAAGAAATATCCATTACAACTGTATTGCTTGTAGCGGTGAGATCAGATAAATCATAAGCGATAGCGACTGTACTACTATCAATTACTTGACTCGCGCTAATATTACTAATGGTTGGTACTTTCAAATCCAGCGCAAAAGCGGAACTTTGTTCCAAATTGCCATTAAGGACACCGTCATTACCTCTAAGACGAATATACACCGATGCATCCTCTACATTAGATAAATCAGCGCCTGCATTCCAAGCAAATACCAATGCCGTTCCACCGGAAGTAAAGGCCAAATTGGTTTTACCATCACTGCCAACACCGGATTTTTCGGTCATCGCAAACCAATCGACATCATTTAATGAATATTCGTAGTTGACCAAATTTACCACATCGTTTTCATTATCTGAACCGGTATAATTGATCATCACATAATTCGAGCCTGCGCTTTGGACAACAGAATTTATAGAAATTACCGGTGAATTATTACCGGCCGAAGCACCAGCGGACAAAGAACTCTCGCTGGATGTGGCATGAGCAGTATCGGCGCTATTTCTGGATTTGGTTTGAAAAACATAAACGGACACAGGTGAACTCAAACCGATCACAGTTTTTGTACCCCAACTTGCTCCGGTTTGCCAAACGGCATCAGTATTGAGCGTGCCATCTGTCTGCACATATTTACCGGTTGAATTTTCATAAATCGCATATTCCAAACCTGACACTTCGTTGGTATTTTTATTCACTGCGACGTCTACCGAACTGGAAGTAGGGTTATTTACTGTCAAAGTTGCCGGTGTGTATGGTTTTACATATTTATAACCACTGGCAGGATTAATGTTTTCATTTGATTTTATATTTCCAAAATCATCCGTATGTAATATCTTTACTTTAGAAATATAGCTACTGCCTTTCAAGGTTGAGCCGACAGCAGTGATTTGGTCAGACGGGTTGGCGGTATTATTATCTCCTGCCGTGGCCACACTGTAACTCCCGCCATTATTTGCCACGTAAAAATCATTGGTGTCCGGATTATCTTCAGAAAAGTTTCCACCGATCAAAACTGTGGTGTCGCCGGCATTAGGCTGAGCCTTCAAATTCGCTAAAGTTAAAATAACCGGCGCTTTGGTATCAACCATGAAATTTGAGGAACTTACATAAGTACCCCAATTGGTAAATTTATCCATTGCTCGCACACGAACTTGCATGTTGTTGTTGTACTGCTCACCAAAATCCCCTCCGGCATTCCAAGTAACTGATTTATTTGAACCGGTCGTCTGACTTGTTCCGATATCACCGGACAAAGAAGAAGTAGCTACCGTCCATGAAGAACCATTGTCAGATGAAACATCCAAAACGACCAAAACATTGTCTGTAGAATTATCAGCTAAATCATAATTTATTGTAACACTATCCGAACCCAAAGTTTGACCGGCTATGACATTGGAAACAACCGGATTGGCGGTATCCAAAGTAAAGTCGGAAGTTTCTGTGTCACCACTTTGATTATTGAAAATATCAATAGCTCGCAAACGAACTCTCATGCCGGTTTTGTATTGATTGTCAAAATCAGTATCCGCATACCAGATTATACTTTTACCGTTACCCGCAGTTTGACCACTTCCAATATTGCCAGTCAGAGTGGTAGTCGCCACTGTCCAAGTAGAACCACTGTTGTTGGAAATATCCAAAGCAACCACAATACTTGAAGTAGTGTCCTCTGTTAAATCATAACCAATCACCACATTATTGTAACCAACATTTTGTATGGCAGTGAGATTGCTGATGATAGGATTTTTGGTGTCCAACCCAAAGGCACTTGAATTAACATTACCACTTGAATTGGAATAGTTATCAACCGCTCTCACGCGCACTTTCATTTGTGTTTTATATTGAGAATTGTAATCCGTTCCAGCATTCCAGGTGATTGCTTTGTTTGTACCCACATCCTGACCTACACCGACATTGCCGGACAATGTACTAGTAGCGACTGTCCAGGTAGAACCATTGTCCGAAGAAATATCCAGAGCTACTGTCAGATTGGAAATGTTATCATCATTTAGATCATAGTTAATCACAAAGTTGGTCGTACCCACAGTTTGTTCCGCGACTACATTTGAAACAACCGGATTCTTGGTGTCAAGAGTAAAAGCAGTTCCCAAAATTGCACTGGCAAAATTGGTATAATAATCAAGCGCTCGGACACGAACTTTCATTACAGTATTGTATTGATTAGCAAAATCAATTCCGGCATTCCAAGTAATTGTTTTGTTTACACCAGTCGTTTGACCACTGCCAATATTTCCGGATAATGTGGTAGTAGCGACTGTCCATGTAGATCCATTATCCGAAGAAATATCCAAAGCTACCGTGAGATTGGTTGTGGTGTCATCAGAAAGATCATAATGAACTGTTACACTATTGGATCCAACTGTTTGTGAAGCGGTAATATTGGAAATAGAAGGAACTGCTGTATCAACTGTAAAGTTTGAAGAAGCCTCATTACTGCCAACATTATTCCAAGTATCAATAGCACGAACGCGTACCTGCATTGCCGTGTTATATATTCCAGGATAATCTACGTTTGAATTCCAGGTGATTGTTTTTCCACTGCCGGTTGTTTGTGACCCACCAATATTTCCCGCGAGAGTGGTGGTAGCCACCGTCCATGAAAATCCACCGTCATCTGAAACATCAAGAATAACATCTAAATTTGAGGCGGTTAAATCAGTTAAATTATAATTAATAGTAATAGTGGAGGTACCGGTAGATTGTGAAGCGGTCACCGATGAAACCACCGGTCCTTTGGTATCCACTGAAAAATTTCCTGATGAAACAAATACACCTTGGTTGCCAAAGTAATCTCTGGCTCTTACTTTCACTCTCATGTCGGATTGTTCTTGATTTGGAAAATCAACTTTAGCGTTCCAATCAAAAGTTTCACCATCCGATGGCACACCGGCACCAATATCACCACCTACAGTAGTAGTCACTACATTCCAAGTAGCACCGCCATCATCTGAAATTTGCATATCTACAAAATTTCCCGACATGGTATGATCAGAAATATCATATGAGACGTCAATTACCCCATCGCCAGCCTCCTGTATAATGGAATCAATACTCACGACTGGCGCTTTGGTGTCCACTGTAAAATCATCTGAAGAAACAAAGCTTCCAATATTGTCAAAACGATCAATACCAACTATACGCACTTTCATCACATCGTTTTCTTGATTGTTGTAATCTACACCGACGTTCCAAATTACAGTCTTACCGGTACCAACACTAACTCCGGTTCCTACTTCGCCACTCAAAGTTGTGGTAGGTACTGTCCATGTCGAACCACCGTTTGAAGAAATTTGCAAAATTACCGTATTGTTACTTCCTGAATTATCTGACAAATCATAATTGATCACGACATTGTTTGTATTTGGAGTTTGGCTAACAAGAATATTGGAAACAACCGGCCCGACAGTATCGACTGAAAAAGCTGAGGACACTGCCAAATTACTACTAGCCAAAGTATCGCTGGATTGCAAGCGCGCATAAACGGTCGGCACTTCCGTATTTGGTAAATCTACCGCGATGTTCCAAGCAAAATTAAAGGCGGTGCCGGTCGAACTAAAAATTAAATTATTTGTACCACTGCTACCCACACCGGATTTTTCGGTCATTGTAAACCAATTTGTAGTGTTGGTTGAAAATTGGTAACCGGTTAAATTGTTGGTATCATTTTGCCCATCCGTACCGGTGTAATTAATTACAACATAATTGGTATTGTTGGACTGACTAGCAGACACAATCGAAATTGTTGGCGCACTATTTGTAATAGTAGTAATATTAGAAAAATCACTTTCACTACTAATAGCATGCGCCACATCAGAAGGATTGCGCGACTTTACTTTGAAACTATAATTTGCTACCGGAGAATTCAAACTACTGACAGTAATTTTTCCCGATACTCCACTGGTATTCCCCCATTGACCGGCTCCAACGCCCAAAGTTTTCCAAACTGTACTACTGGCCAAAGTACCATTGGTTTGAACATACTTATTGGTAGAAACTTCCATTATTGCATATTCAACCGTGGATGATTCACTAATATTTGCATTTACTGTCACATCAAGAGAAGTATTTTGTGGATTATTTACAGTCGGCGCGGATGGTGTATACGGTTTTACATATTTATAAGTTGTATTTGGTGAGGTATTTTCATTGGTAGAATTATGACCAAAATTATCAGTTTCCACTATCTTTACTTTGGAAATATAATCACTGCCGGTCAATGTTGTCCCAACCCCGGTTGCTTGATCCGCTGGGGTGGCAGTACCGGACTGACCGGTAGTCGAAGCGACATAAGCACCATCATTAATCGCCACTACAAAAATATTGGCAGATGGATTTGTTTCAGTAAATGATCCACCGACCAATACAGTTGTGTCTCCGGCATTGGGTTGAGATTTTACATCAACACCGATTGCGGTAGCTGGTGCCAAAGTATCCAAATTAAATACATCTGATTCAAAATTTATACTGGTATTATTGAAAATGTCAGTACCCCGAATTCGAATTTTCATGTTATTTTTTTGCTGACTGTTGAAATCAACCGCACCGTTCCAAGAAACAGTTTTTCCAAAACCGGGAGCTACACCGGATCCAACTGCTCCAGACAAGCTAGATGTCGCCACTGTCCAAGTAGAACCGCCGTTGGAAGAAATGTCCAAAGAAATTATTACATTTGCGCTGTCAAATAAATCATACGTAAAATTAAAATTGTCTGAACCGATTACTTGCGCGGCCGATACGTTTGTCAAAAGTGGCGCTTTACTGTCCAAGGCAAAATCTGCCGACTCCGTATTTTCACCGGCATTATTATAAACATCTGTAGCTTTAACACGTACTCTCATGGTAGCTACTTGTTGACTTGGAAAATCTATGCCGGCATTCCAAGTAATTGTTTTGTCACTTCCCGGTGTCACGTTCGCGCCGACATTTCCACTAACATTGGTAGATGTAACCGTCCAAGACGACCCACTGTCAGATGAAACTTCCAAGTAAACCGTTGACGTGCTGGCATCAGACAGATCGTAGCCCACAGTCACAAAATTATTACCGCTATTTTGTACTGCTGAAACATTGCTAACCACTGGAACTTTGGTATCGGCGATAAAAGCAGATGATGTTACAAATATATCTTGATTACCAAAACTATCAGTCGCGCGCAGACGCACTTTCATGTTTGAACTTTCCTGATTGGCAAAATCCGCCAACGCATTCCAAGTAATACTCTTGCCATCACCCGGTGTCACTCCCACTCCCACCGCCCCACTCACTGTTGAAGAAGTAATATTCCAAGTCGAACCACCATCAGATGAAATATTTAATATCACTGTGGATGTATTTAAATCTGTCAGATTATAACCGATGGATACATTATGTAGACCCAAGACTTGATTGGCGGTCAGTGAAGCAATCGATGGGTTTTTGGTATCCACGGTAAATGCCGATACGGTTGCAACATTGCCACTGCTTGTACCATCGTTGGCTTGCAAACGTACATATACTGTGTTGTCTTCAGTGTTGGCTAAATCCGTGCCAACATCCCAAGCAAATAAATGCGCGGTGCCGGTATAAACAAAAGCTAAGCCGGTGGTACCGTTGCTTCCCACACCGGATTTTTCAGTCATTGTGTGCCAGTTGGAATTATCAGTGGAATATTCAAATTTTACCAAAACATTTGTTTCGCTTTCCAAATCAGAACCGGTATAATTAATTGGTATATATTTACTACCGTCAGTGGTTTGGCTGGCCGAATTTATCGTAATCACCGGCGACTGATTGGCAGACGATGCGCCGGCAGAAAATGCGCTCTCACTACTGGTCAAGTGCGCTCCATCACTACTATTGCGTGATTTTATTTCAAATTGATAAAGATAAGAATGAGTAGCCAAACTATTTACTCGCACTTTTCCGGACACTGATAAAAATTCTCCCCACTGTCCTACCAACACACCCAACGGTTGCCATACCGCTCCTGTTCCCAAAGTACCGTTGGCTTGAACATATTTACTTTGTGAAGTTTCATAAATCGCGTACTCCAAACCATCCGCTTCATTTACATTTTTATTAATCAAGGCATCAACCGTACCAACTGTTGGGTTGTCCACGGTTGGAGCGGCCGGTGTATATGGTTTTACATATTTAAAAGTTGTACTTGGTGAGGTGTTTTCATTATCGGTCGCTTGACCATAATCATCAGTATGAGTAATTTTTACTTTGGAAATATAATCATTGCCTTTTAAAGTAACACCCACCGCGGTTGATTGATCAGACGGAGAGGCGGTATTTACGGTACCGGCAACACCGGAACCATAGGACCCACCATCAATAGCCACAGAAAAAATATTGGTATTCGGGTTTACCTCGGTAAATGATCCGCCGATTAAAACCGCCGTATCACCAGCCAATGGCTGAGCTTTCAAATCTGTTATTACTAATGAAGCCGGATTTAGAGTATCTAAAGAAAAATTTGTCGAGGTTGTATTTCCGGATTGATTGTTGAAAATATCTTTACCGCGTACGCGTACGCGCATGTTGCTGATTTGTTGATTTGAAAAATCTGTTTTCGCATTCCAAGTGATAGATTTTGAACCCGGACTGACATTGCCAATATCACCGGTGAGACTGGAAGAAGGCACATTCCAAGTCGAACCACCATCAGAAGAAATATCTATCTGCACCAAAGAACTATTTTGATCGGTCAAAGTATAAGAAAAACCGACAGTGGTATTTCCAGTAGATTGGAGTCCACTCACCGCCGTCACGCGTGGCGCATAAGTATCCAAATTAAAATTACCTGAAGCCAAATTACTACTATTGTCATATTGATCGTTCGCAGTCAAACGAATTTGCATGTTGGTTTTTTCTTGATCGGCGAAATCGGTCGCGCCGTTCCAAGTAATAGTTTTATTCGTGCCATTCGCGACTGAACCAATATCTCCGGTAGCGGTAGAAGTGGCCACCACCCAAGTTGAACCGCCATTGGATGAAATGGCAAGCACCAAAGTCGAGTTGCTGGCATCCTCACTGATATCATAATGAAAAGTAAAGGTGTCAGCGGATGAGTCCTGAACAGCTGTAATATTGGAAATCACCGGTGCATGAGTATCCACAGTAAACGGGGAAGATGGATCATATACACCTTGGTTACCAAAACTATCGCGCGCCCGAATGTGCACTTTCATGTTGGTATTGTACTGTTCGTTGAAATCTGTTGCCACATTCCAAGTAATTATCTTCCCTGCCCCTGGTGTTACACCCGCCCCTACACTTCCACTCACAGTTGAAGTTGCAATCGCCCAAGTCATACCGCCATCATTTGAAACTTGTAAATCTACAAAAGAAGTATTTGCATCTGTTAGAGTATATGAAAAAGTTACCGTGCGTGTACCTGCACCCTGCAATGCGGTCACGGCTGAAATTACCGGCGCCTTATGATCAACCGTAAACGCGTTTGATGTTACCGTACTACCGTCAATCAAAGAATCATTTGGTTTCAAACGGATTTTTGTTGTGGAAGTTTCGACAGTCGGTAAATCAGCATTTGAATCCCAAGCAAAATTATAAGCGCTACCGGTTGGTAAAAATACCAAACTGGAAGTTCCACTACTTCCCACACCGGATTTTTGTGTCATAGTATGCCACGTTGCATTATCGGTAGAATATTGGTAGGTCGGTACACCACTAATATCACCTTGACCATCGGTACCGGTGTAGGCAATCGTCACATAATCAGTGCCATCTGTAGTTTGAGCGTAAGTATTTAAAGCGATTGACGGAGCTGTGTTCGGAATTTGAGCGGTCGCCGAAAATGCCGATTCAGACGAAACAGCATGCGCGCCATCTGAAGTATTGCGAGATTTTACTTGAAAAATATATTGTGAAACCGGTGAAGATAGACCAGTTACGGTTTTGGTGCCCCAAGCCACGGAAGTTTGCCAAACGGCCGACACACCGAGTGTCCCATTACTTTGGACATATTTCGCCGTCGTGGTTTCATAAATAGCATATTCCAAACCACTAGCTTCGTTTACATTTGAATTCACCACCAAATCCAAATGAGTAGTTATCGGGTTAGATAAAGTTGGTGCGGCCGGTGTGTATGGTTTTACAAATTTAAAAGTGGTGCTTGGTGATGTATTTTCATTATCAAAAGATTGTCCATATTTATCCGTATGGGTGATTTTTACTTTGGAAATATAATCATTGCCTTTGAGAGATGTCGTTACCGTTGTCGCTTGATTCGAAGGACTGGCGGAATTGAGAGTGCCGATAGTAGCGCCATCATAAGCGCCACCGGTCACTGCCGCATAAAAAGTATTGGTACTTGGATTTACTTCAGTGAAACTGCCACCAATTAAAACCGTCGTATCGCCCGCATTTGGTTGAGCTTTTAAATCCGCAGTTACCAAAGTCGCTGGCGCCAAAGTATCCAATGAAAAATTGGTCGAAGTAACAAACCCATCAATATTTTGCCATTTATCTTTGGCTCGCACACGCACCTGCATATTACTTTGCTGATGACCACCATAATTTGTACCGGCATTCCAATAGATTATTTTGCCTGCTCCAGCGGTTACTCCGCTACCAACCGCTCCGCTGGCGGATGAAGTCGCGACCGCCCAAGTAGATCCACCATCACCAGACACTTGAAAATCTGTAAATAAATTATCTGTTGTATTGTCAGAAAGATCATAGCTGATTTGCACGGTTGTAGTATTCAAAGGTTGAGTCGCCGAAACATTTGTTACTACTGGATTTACATAATCTACCGTGAATACCGTCGAAGTCGTATAGGCGCCACTTTGGATACTGTCGTTACCGCGCATTCTTACATATACACTGGTGTTGTATACTGCCCCCAACTGTGATTTGGCATCCCAAACAAAAGTATGCGCCACCCCTGCCGGTGATGTGGTCAAATTTGAAATACCACTATGTGCCGGGTCAGTCGTCGAGGCGGTCATCGCCACCTGTTCACCGGCAAACGCACCGGTTAATGAATATTCATAATTGACTAAACTGGACGGATCGCTTTCGGTATCTTGTAAATTATAATTTACAAATACATACCCATTTTGTATGTTTTGCGCCGGCGCTAAATTTGCCACTGTCGGTGGTAAATTTTCCGTGTAACCAATCGCCACATTGTCCAAAATCACCTGCTGACTGCCACTACTGGATAAAAATGCTTTAAATTTAATTTGGTTACTACTGGTCGCAAAACTACCAATATAAGTATTTACATCGGTGGCAATATTATAATTTGACGCACTGGCCGTAGCCCAAGCCGAACCATTCCAATATTTCCAAGTACTGCCATCATCTCCGGTTAATTGATAATAAATTTCACCACCATTTTTTGTCGCTGTTTCAGCAAAAGAATTCCAACTCACCGTCTTGGCCATGGTCAACGAACTACTCGGGGTAACAGTTGGTTTTGTAGAATCATAAACATGGGTAACCTTTGACCAATTTACAATAATATTGTCAAAACCGGAAATATAGGAAAAACTTGTAGCCACTTTTGGACTAGTGGCATAGGCGGCAATTTTTAAATAATAGGTACCGGCTGTTGGAACTTTACTGGCGATATTCACTGCTGAAATACTTGCCCAATTGGTAGTACCGGTGATTTCCCCACTATTCCAAACCGCGGTGCTGGTGGACGAGGGTGGAGTCGTAGTGGGAGATGTATCAATAAAAGCATATAGCCGATAAGTGGCTGGAGCAGTTGGTGATGTATAGGTAATGGACTTCCAATCCAAATTCAAAGTGGCTGTGTCTGGCGAGGCGACCGTAGTAACAAATGATTGCGTCCAATAGCCGGCGCCTGTTCTATTTTGGGTTGCCGAACCGGTGATCGCAATATTCACATTTAAGTATGGTCCCGGATTTCCATTGGATGTCTGCCTAGTTCCACCCACGACCACATTTGATGGGTCTGTCCAATCATTATATGCCCAGTTATTACCAGTGGTAGTAACGCCGGCGTTGATAGTAGAACCGGTAACAGTAGCCCCTAAATCTTTTAATTGCGCAGTTCCGCCAACAAATTCAATCGATGAACTGCTGGTAATATATTGAGAAGAAGTGGTAAAATCCCAATCTTGGGTAGACGCCAAAAGTTGTTGCGCGCCCAACAAATAAAAAGAAACAATCCCAACAAAAATTAATTTAGAAAAAAATATTATAGCCGCGCTCAAAGTAGTGACCAAACTGATTTTTCGTCTGACAACATAGGTGCTAATTTGAGGTTTTTCTTTATTTGCGCTAGGAAAAATAGCGCCGGTCTCTTGTACTTTTTCCGGTGGCACCAGTAAATACATCGGCAAAGAAACTATCGCAAAACTAAATTCTAACAAAAGCAAAAAAATGGCTTCGGGAATAACTTTCCACAAACTATCTGATTTAACAATCTTTTGTTTTAAACCAAAAACATATCCGGAAAAACGAAAGAAAAAATTGAGCCAACGAGTGGCCATATTATAAAGTTAAAAAAGTCAAAAATACTCCCAGTAAAATAATAATTACCACGGACCAATTGGCCAGCACATCTACATTAGCAACCAAACTGTCCATCAAAGAAGTCTGCACCTTAAAAAATTGCTCCAAACCGGTTTCACTGCGTACTCCGAGCTTTTGATCATAACCAAAAACGATCACCGAATGATTGCCCGGACCGAGTTTGAATTTACTCTGAGAATAGTCTATTTCCCACTTACCGCTCTTATCAGTCAAACCTGAATAAATGGCCGTTTGTTTGTCAGTCAATAACAAAATCACTGTGGAATTTGGTTGGCCGGTACCCAAAAAAGTATAATCACCGCCTTTTAATTTGGTTACTCCGGTCACTTCCGGTTTGGGCATTGTTTTCATAATACGCGCTGTCTGGATGCCCGTCTCAGCCATCACCAATTCTTTGGACAAAATATCCGCCGGTCGAAAATCAGTCACCACATAAAGCGGTAATGGGCCATAAATTTTTGGTAACAAAATAATGAGCGATAATTTAATCACCCAAATCAACGCCACGATACCAACACCGGTCAAAGTGAGAATACGTCGAATATTGTAATCGAAATCTACTTTGGCATAACTCCCCTTTTCAGATAAAAATGCCGTGACCGAAGCGGAGCGAAGACTGATATAAAGAGGTAAAGAAATAACCGCCAGCACTATTTCTAGGACGATCAAAAGAAAAATATTATAAACTGCCCCCAACCCGCTTTGTTCTATTATCAGCTGTTTCTTGGTGTAAATCCGATTGGTTAAAAGCAACACTAAGTTTAACCATCTATTTTTCATCTCCTTGTTTTTTAGGGTAAATTAACCTTTTAAAAGTTTCTTTACTTTGTCGGCCAACACAGTCAAATCTGTGTCTGATTTGATATAATAGTCAAGGGCTCCCAATGCCTTTGCTTTTTCTATGTTTTCTTTATCTCCTAAATTGGACAAAACAATAACTGGAATATTTTTGATATCCGGCTGATCTTTTAAAAACTTTAAATAATGAAAACCATTCATCTTTGGCAACAGTAAATCAAGCAGAACCAAATCCGGTTTCAAGCGCTGTGTCATCTTGAGAGCGGTATCACCATCGGTAGCCGACGCAATCGTATATTCACTTTTGTGAAACATCAGATACAAAGCGCGCAACAACACCTCGTCATCCTCTACTATTAGTATCGTCTTTTTTTCTGATTTTGGCATATTAAATTTTTAGTTTATTTTTAACATATTTAACTATTTTTTCCATCTCGGTATTGGCCTTGATGAAATATTCATCGGCGCCAAGCGCTTTGGTGGATTTCACATCACTAACTGAACCCAAATTGGACATAATAGCTACCGGAATATTTTTGGTAGCATCATCTTCTTTGAGTTGTTTGAGAACGGCAAATCCATCAATGCCGGGGATGATCAAATCCAACAAAATCATATCGGGAGAAAATTTCTTTACCGCCTCCATCACTTCCAAACCATTTTCAACCGTAACTACCTGAAATTTTTCTTCTAAAAAACTAGCGGACAAAACTTTGACCAATAACGAATCATCTTCTACGATCAATATTTTTTTAGATATAACTTTTTTTCTTCCAAACATAAAAAAACCGAACTAAGATAAAAACAGCCCCACCTTTTTAAGCTTGAGTATATTATAACATATTATTGGAAAAAACAAAATCACAGGCTGTTGACCTGTGATTAACTTTTACACTACTATACTGATCAGTTTCCCTTTAACATAAATCACCTTTTGAGGGGGTTTGTTTTCCAGCCATTTTTTTACTTTTTCACTAGATAAAGCAGTTTGTTTGGCTTGTTCTTCGGAAATATCAGCAGACACGGTGATGGTGTCGCGTAATTTACCATTTATCTGCACAGCCAGAGTAATTTCAACATCTTTTGCCAGTTCCGGATCATGTTTTGGCCAAACTGACTTGAATATGCTTTCTTTTTCTCCCAACACGCCCCATAATTCTTCACTAATATGAGGGGCAAAGGGAGCGAGTAATTGTAAAAAAGTTTTCAAATCTTTTGTGGTGATTTGCTCATGTTTATTAAACTCATTCACCAACTCCATCATCTTGGCGATGGCGGTGTTGAAAGAAAGTGTTTCAATATCTTTTGAAACTTTTTCTATTGTCTGATGTAATAGAGTTATAGCACCACTTGTCATCCCCGACCCGATCGGGGATCCGGTATTTTTCCCCAACAACCCCCAAACTCTTTCCAAAAATCTTTTCATACCTACCAACCCTTGAGTATTCCAAGCACATGGCTGATCAAATGGTCCCATAAACATTTCATACAAACGCATGGCGTCGGCACCGTATTCTTTTACCACATCGTCGGGGTTGATCACATTGTTCCAGCGCTTACTCATTTTGCGTCCATCTTCGGCCAAAATTAAACCGACATTTTGCAAACGAGTAAACGGTTCGTCGTTTTGCACCACACCGATATCAAATAAAAATTTATGCCAAAAACGCGCGTAGATCAAATGACGCGTGGCATGCTCGGCTCCACCAACATACAAATCTACCGGACTCCAATATTTTTCTTTGTTTTTGTTTACCAATTCTTTTTCATTGTGTGGATCTTCATAGCGTAAATAATACCAACAACTCCCCGCCCACTGTGGCATGGTGTTGGTTTCATGTTGGGCTTTGCCACCACACTGCGGACATTTGGTATTTACCCATTTGTCGATAGTGGCGAGCGGTGATTCCCCGGTACCACTAGGTGCGTAATTTTTTACTTTTGGAAGTTCAAGCGGTAATTCATTTTCCGGAACTGGGATCCAACCACATTTTTCACATTTTACCAAAGGAATCGGCTCACCCCAATAACGCTGACGAGAAAAAACCCAATCGCGTAATTTGTATTGTACTTTCCTTTTGCCTATTCCTTTTTCTTCCAACCATCCAATCATTTTTTCTTTGGCTTCTTCGGTAGGTAAATTATTTAAAAAGTCCGAATTCACCGCCACACCATTTTCACAAAAAGCACTTTCACTTAAATTGTTGGCATCAAAAAGAACAGCGCCGTTTTTATCCATTGGCAATACTACATCTACTATCGGTAGTTTATATTTTTTAGCAAATTCCCAATCTCGTTCATCGTGCGCTGGTACAGACATGATCGCTCCGGTACCATAACCGGCCAAAACATAATCAGCTACAAAAATTGGTAACGATTCTTCCGTGACTGGATTTATCGCTTCCACACCTTTGATTCGCACGCCGGTTTTTTCTTTGGCCAAATCCGTGCGTTCCAAATCGGATTTTTTATTCGCATCGGTAATATATTTTTGCACTTCTGTCCAATTGGAAATTTTTTCTTTTAATTGTTCTAAAATTTTATGTTCCGGCGCTATTACCATATAGGTCGCACCAAACAAAGTATCCGGACGAGTGGTGAATACTTTGAGAGTTGTCATCCCGACTGAGTGTCGCAACGAGTGGAGGGATCCCTCGGCTTCGCTCGGGATGACAATCGTAAAATCCACTTCCGCCCCTTCACTCTTTCCAATCCAATCACTCTGCATTTTTTTAATATGTTCCGGCCATTGTGGTAATTTTTCTAAATCTTTCAATAACCTCTCCGCATAATCAGTAATTTTCAAAACCCATTGGCGCATCGGCTTGTGTTCAATCTCACTACCACAGCGCTCACATTTTCCATCGTTCAAATCTTCGTTGGCCAAACCGGTCTGACAACTCGGACACCAGTTGATCGGCTCAAAAGATTCATAAGCCAAACCTTTTTTAAACATTTGAACAAATGCCCATTGTGTCCATTTGTAATATGCCGGGTCGGTAGTATTCACTTCGCGATTCCAATCATAGGTAAAACCAAGCAAACCCAATTGCTTTTTGAAAGTTTTGATGTTTTTGGCCGTGGCCACACTCGGATGCACTTTGTTCGCGATGGCATAATTTTCTGCCGGCAA
Source organism: Candidatus Magasanikiibacteriota bacterium (assembly GCA_041666745.1). Classification (GTDB taxonomy): domain Bacteria; phylum Patescibacteriota; class Patescibacteriia; order Magasanikbacterales; family GWA2-37-8; genus CAIOJG01. The sequence continues at coordinate 83,157 of JBAYGI010000002.1, read as the reverse complement.
ACCAAACGCGTCCCAACCCATCGGGTGAAGTACATTGTAACCTTGCATCATTTTTTGACGCGCAATAATATCTGTAGCAATATATCCTTTGGGATGACCAACATGCAAACCGGCGCCAGACGGATACGGAAACATATCCAAAACATAATATTTTGGTTTATCCGAAGTATCCGCTGTTTTGTAAATTTCACTATCCTCCCACTTTTTCTTCCATTTTTTTTCAACTTCCTGATGGTTATACTTTTTCATAATGATAATAAATACCCAACTATCTTATCTAAAATAGGCAGAAATTGCAAGGATGTCACCAAACTCAAAACATCCAAACTTTATTTTTGACCGCTTCCTTCCAAATATAATAGCGACGCAAAAACAGCAAAATCGGCCACTTGGCAAAAAATATTTTAAAATCACGTTTACCATGAACCACGTAACGTACCAATAATATCGGAACGCAGACCGGTAAAGTAAGAATAAAAAAATAATCCCATGGTAAAACAACCAACCCCCATAATATTTTTGGGCGGAAATGCAAATAATGTTTGGGGTAGAGTTTTTTTAGCTTTGGCCACACTGCCCCGTTACGAGCTGAGCGCCACAGTGATTGCACATTCCAGTTGGCCGACTCATGAATAATAATCGCGTTGCTAGCGCGCGCATATCCAAAACCATTGGCCACCGCTCGAATAGCAATTTCACTGTCTTCGTTGTTGAAATAAAAAAAATCCGAATTTAGATAACCGATTTTATCAAAAACTTTTTTACGATAAACGATATTACCTCCCATCGGCCAACGAGCTCCGATATTTTGCACCAATCTTTCCGGAAAATATCCGTGATAATTTTCTGAGATATAAAAAACCTGTCCAAACACAAAAGCGATTTCGTCGGAAGTAAAACCGGTCATTAAATTTTTTAACCAATTTTTATCGGCTACACAATCATCATCTATCGATGCAATAAAATCATAATGAGCAGATTTAATTCCGCTATTTCTCGCTTCGCTTAAACCGAGATTTTTTTGATGATTGACTATTTTTATTTTTGGATCCTTTAAAGTAGCTAGATACTTGGCAGTGCCGTCGGTAGAAGCATCATTGATAATCACAATTTCAAATTCCGGATAATCCAAAGACAACAAAGAACTCAAACTCTTTTTCAAAGATGCCAAACGATTATAAGTACATAGGGTAACAGTACAGCCGGGCAAATTCATAAATTATTTCTGGCAATTAGCGCAATAATGCGTACCGCGCCCGGCATGTTTTTTCTTTAAAATAATATGCCGACAACGCCTACATTTTTGACCAGCTCGTCCATACACTTTTAAAAAATTAATATGACTACCGATATTACCATCACTATCTACATAATTATTAAAGGTTGTTCCACGGTTTTTTATAGATAATTTTAAAACATGTTCAATCGCTCGATAAAGTTTTTTAATTTCTTGTCCAGTCAAGCTTGATACTTTTCTAAACGGTAAAATCCGAGCTTCAAAACAAGTCTCGTCGGCATAAATATTGCCAATACCGGCAATTAATTTTTGATTCAAAAGCAGTGCCTTGATATTGGTCTGACGCTTTTTGAATAAATCGGCAAACGCTTCCAAAGTATAATCCGGCGTTAACGGTTCAATACCAAAATTGTTAGTCACTATTTTTTCTTTTTCTTCTTTCGACACCAATTTCAAATATCCAAACCGACGCAAATCGTTGAAAAATAACTGCCCACCATTACTAAACACGAAGATGGCGCGTGTGAATTTGTTGGGTACCCCAGTAGTCATGCCAGTTTGACTATGGCCACCAACCAACAATTGTTTTTTGTTACGATAAATTAATTGTCCGGTCATTTTCAAATGCACCAACAGATAGGCAAATTTATCCACTTTACTCAAAGCCAACATCAACAACTTACCACGGCGTTCAATATGTTTAAAATTATTACCCACCAAAACTTTTAAAAAATCCGAAGATTTATTGTGAATGCTTTTGGTAGCCAAAATTTTAATATCTTTAATTTTTTCACCGGTAATTTTATTTTCCAAATCACGGCGAATTGTTTCTACTTCCGGTAATTCAGGCATATTTTTATTATAAATTTATTTGACGATAAATACCAAATATTTATCATCTTCAAAATAAACTTTAAACTTTAATTTATTATTAATATATTCTAACAAACTTTTTCCCGCTTTATCTGATATAGATAACTTGCTTTTATCCAAAATAATATACCGCAAATCATAAACTTTTACAAAATTATTTATATTATCTTTTTCCAAATCCGCTTGATCCGCCAGTGTGGTTTCATAATTTATAAAATATTTTAATACCGGAGCCTGTTGATAATAATCTCGCCAAGCAAACGGCAAACGACTGAGCATCCCGCCGAGTTGTTGGTGCTGGTGCCAAGTTTGGCGCAACAATGATGAATATTCACTACCATTCAAATTGAACTGACCGCTCGCAATCAAAACCGGAACCTCTAGCACACTGCCGTTTTTGTCCGCGACGATTTTTTCAAATACCGGCGAATCAGGGGTGGTAAAAATAATATTTTTGGGAACAAACCAACAATCAAAAATCAACAACGAATAAATAACTAAACTTAAAAATATTTTCATTTGTTTGGTTGTATGCTCAAAGATATTTTTTAACCACAACGACAAAATTCCGGCGATGAAAAATATAAACACAAATAGCCAGCGTGGTGGCACGCGCAAATTGTTTATCCCCGACCAGAGCTTGAATATAAACCAGTGGGGCATCACTATACCGGTAGCATAACCAAACAAATGTAAATACGGACCACAGGCCAACAAAAATATCATCACCGCTCCAAAACTATATATTAAAAAACTGTTTTTATCTTCTGATGACGATTTATGTTTTTTGTAATACAACAACCAAATAAACAACACCAAGAAAAAAGAAAAACCCAAAAATGCGTTGCCATTATATAGGGCAAAGTTACCGCCCAACCGGCCAAGTTGATCACCTATCAAATGATGCACCGATGGACGAAATAAATTTATAATATCACTGTGATAATAATCCACATCCATCAAGGTGGGTGTGGGAGTATCCCCTGCTCCACCGGCTTTCCAATTTATGGCCAATATTTTTGGCAAAGACAAAACAAAAAATATAACAACGACTAATAAAGCGGGAATCAAATATGTTTTGATTTTCTTTTTTTCCAAAACCATCACTCCCAAGCCATACAAAAAAATGGTCGCAATGGAAAATAAAAAAACTATCAGCTCATTATAAAATGCCAAACTTAATATTACCGCCAACCAAAACAGATAATTTTTTTTCGCTTTAATTAAAAATAGTTCAAAGAAATAAAGACTAGCCGGAAGATACCAAAAACTTAATACATTTTGGGTGCCAAATAAACTATATATCCCAAACAAGTGCTGAAAGCCAAAATATTGTCCGGCCAAAAAAGACGCGATGGTATTTTTTGTTTTTAAATTAAAAAATAAAAACGCAAAAAACGCGCCCGCCACCGTGGAAAACCAAAAAACCAAATTGAAGCCCAAGGTCGAATTACCGGTTACCAATCCGATTATCGTCGCCAATAGCCCTTGCACCTGAGTATTGGTATGCAACAGTACTGATGGATACAATGGAAAAAAAATAAGATTGGTAAAATACGACCAATCCCAGTTTAATAATTTTTGTTTCCAAAACCAAGCATTCCAAAAAAATATCGGCGCGTCACTCCCTTGATAGCCAATAATGCCACTACCGAAATTTTTTATCAGCGGATATGTTAAGATAAAAAAAGAGAGCGAATATAAAAGTATTACCAAAATATATGGTGACCATTTTTTTATTCGCTCTCTGCCTAACATAACCGAATTTTACTTAAACAATCATTTTGTTGGCTACTCGTTCAATCGCTTTTACAAAGGCCGCCGCGCGCATAGTGATCTGGTATTTTTCTTTGGTATCCCAAACCTCACCAAAGGACTGTACCATCATCGGCTCTAACTTCGCAAACACTTGCGCCTCAGTCCATTTTTCATTTTTAATATTTTGTTCCCATTCAAAACAACTGACCGTCACCCCACCGGCATTGGACAAAACATCTGGCACCACGATAATATTGCGCCCAGCCAAAATTTCATCCGCTTCCGGAGTGGTTGGACCGTTGGCCATTTCAACTATTATTTTCGCTTTGATATTATTGACATTTTGAGAAGTGATTTGGTTTTCCATAGCTGAAGGCACCAAAATATCCGTATTCAATTCCAACAACTGTTCATTGGAAACAATTTGAGCACCCACAAAACCAACCAACGATCCAGTTTGTTTTTTGTGTTCAAATACCGCTGACACATCCAAACCGTTTTCATTGTATATTCCACCTTTACTGTCACTAATCGCAATAATTTTATAACCATCCGCACTCAGTAATTTGGCCATAAAACCACCAACATTGCCCATGCCCTGGATCACCACTTTTACTTCACTCGGATTTAAATTTAATTTTTTGGCCAATTCACGCACCACATAAACCCCACCCTGAGCCGTGGCTGTTTCACGCCCCTCACTACCACCATCCGCGATTGCTTTACCGGTAATTACCCCCGGATCAGCCTGACCCAAAAGTTTTTCAAACTCATCCCTCATCCACCCCATAATTTGCGGAGTGGTATACATATCCGGCGCTGGTACATCCTTGTCCGACCCGATTTCACGCCAAATTTTTTGGATATAACCACGCGATAACCTCTCCAACTCACCCACCGACAATTTCTTGGAATCTACGATAATACCACCCTTTCCGCCACCCATCGGAATATTCACGGTAGCGCACTTGACCATCATCCAAAAAGACAACGCCTTCACCTCATCAATCGACACATTTTCATGATAACGAATACCACCTTTATATGGCCCCATGGCATTGTTGTATTGAGAACGATAACCAGTAAACACCTTCACCTCACCACTGTCCATTTTTACCGGTATTGATACAATCAAAATACGATCCGGCTGTTTCAATATCTCATAGATATTTTTATCCAGATTCATGATTTTGGCCGCTTTTTCCAACTGAACCAACGCATTTTCGAACGGATTTTGCATATTCACAATTAAAAATTAAATATAATTGTTAATCATACTCCAAACCTTATCCACAGTCAAAAAAATAATAAAAAATACGCACATATAATTACCTTTGAGCGGGTTATGAGCCGAGGCTCATCCTTTCAGCCTCGCGGCTGAAAAAAGCGAAAAGGTGGTTATATGTGCGTATTTTTTATTATTTTTTGATCGCCTTAGTAGCTTTCTTCATTTTTTTAGCAGTCACAGCCACTGCCCTAGCCACCGCCTCTTTGGCGCTTTTATTTATCTTTTCGGATCCATCCTCTACCCATTCGTGGGTTTTTTTGGCGATTACTTTTTGAATCAAACCGGAAGCGCCGTCAGTAATCAAAGTCATCAAACCGGACATGTGTTCCACTTTTCCGCGAATATAATTTATAGCCTCGGTCAAAGTCTGCAGTCGCACCCGAAATTCCTCGACGATCTCATTGGCATTGCGCAACAAACGCATCAAATAATAAAACATCCAACACAAGAAAAAAGTCACCCACAGCACGCAAAACGAAATAACTAAATATAAAATATCTTTTGAGTTTGTAAACATATACCCCTCTTTTAAATAATTACCTATGACTATTATATCACGAAAATAAAAAACTGACAAAAAATCAAATCAATTTTTTTTATTCACCGTCGGCAAAGAAAAATAAAAGGTTGAACCTTTATTTTTTTGTGATTCAAACCAAATCTCACCTCCATGATCTTCTACGGCCGCCTTCACGATAAAAAGACCCAGCCCCGTACCATCGGTATTGGCCAACAAAGCATTTTCACCACGAAAAAACTTTTCAAAAATTCTATGCTTATCACTATCCGGTATACCAAAACCAAAGTCTCTTACATAGAAAACCACCTGTTTGTCTTGCTGTTCGCAACCCACTTCCACCTTACCGCCTTTTTTTGAATATTTAACAGCATTACTGATTAAATTTTGAAATATTATCCGTATTTTTTCTACATCCACCTTCAGTATTAATTCCAATGGAGCGGTTTTACTGCACACTAATTCCACTTTCTTCAACTTGGCCAACAAACGCTGTTCATCCATAATCTGTCTTAAAACAGGTACTACATCTACAACATTTGCAACCACATTAAACCTTCGCCCTGTTTCTATGTGTGAGACACTCAACAAATCGTCCACTAAACGTATCATACGCTCATTGCTGATAGCGATTTGATCAATATAATCTTTTACGGTTGGACTTAATTTATTTTTTAATAACAATTCAACAAACCATTTAATACCAGTGAGTGGTGTACGCAACTGATGCGAAGCTACGGAAACAAATTCTGATTTTGTTTTATCCACCGCTCTTTCTTTTGTTATATCTCGCAATGTCACCACACATCCAACCGTCCCTTCTTTAGTATTCTTTATTGGCGCGGTTGACCCGGATATCGATATCTTTCTCCCATCTTTCAAAACAAGCATCATGTGGTTGATATTTTTTATTATTTTTTCTTTTTCTATCGCTTCAACTATAAAATCATAGCTAGGTTTATTGCTAACCTCTTCAACAAAACTAAACACTCTGTGATAATGACTCCCGATTGCTTCTTTCGCAGAAATACCAGTCAAATTCTCAGCCGCTTTGTTAAAATTTAAAATTTTACCCTTTTTATCGCAAACAAAAATTGTATCTACGATTGAACTAAAGACGATTTCATCTCTTTTTTTGTTTTCTATTAATTTTTCCTCCATCAACCTATAATCGGTAACATCACGCGCTGTAGAAATTGCGCCAATAATATTTCCTTGATCATCTTTTAACGATCTGGACCACCAAGCCAGCAATCGTTTTTCTCCATCCTTTCTTCTTTGCCAACTTTCCACATATATAGCATCTTTTGTACCAACAAAAAGAGGCTCGACTATTTTGTAAGTTGCTTGTTTGCCTATAAAATAATGAGACGCTCGTTTACCTAATACGTCAGCTCCAAAAAATTCAAAACCCTTTTTGTTTGCCCAAGTATATACCTTGTTTTTATCAACTTCCATGATAATATCCGGAATAGAAGCAAGGATCGCATCTTGGTGCAAAAACAAAGTTCTATACTTTTCCTCACTATCTTTTAAATCTTTTTCAATCTTTTTATGGTGCCCAATATTTACAACTACCGCAAATATTAGTGGTCGCCCCTCTTGATGAATCAGTTTTAAATGCGCTTCTACTTGGACAACTGAACCGTCTTTTTTGATATTTTCACTTTCCAAAACAGCGGAACCGACATGAATTATTTTCTTCATTATTTCCGGCAAAATTTTTCTTTTATCTTTTGGGATTAAATCCTCCACATTCAAACTCAACATTTCATGTTTGGTATAGCCCAACATTTTCAAAGCAGACACATTGCAGTCTAGTATTTTTCCATCGATAGTTTCGATAAACATCGGATCCGGACTGTATTCAAAAAACAGACGAAAAAGGTGACATTGCCCGCTTTCATGCTCGGCCATGCACTTGCTGATTAATTTTGATTTTGGCATATTTTATTTTTTACTCAAAATTGGTAAAGAAACAAAGAAAGTTGTTCCTACATTTTCTTTTGATTCAAACCAAACTTTTCCTTTATGACCCTCGACAATCGCTTTTATGATATACAAACCTAGACCGGTACCATCGGTATGCGCGGTTAAAGCATTGGTGGCTCGAAAAAATTTCTCGAATAATCTATGCTGTTGATTCTCTGGTATTCCAATTCCCCTATCTTTTACATAAAAAACCACCGCATTTTTATCTTCTTTAATACCAACTTCGACATGACCGCCTTCTTTGGAATATTTAAAGGCATTGTTGACGAGATTTTGAAATACCTGACGCATTTTTTCACCATCCACCAATAAAATTAATTTTTGGGGAGAAGATTTTTCCAATTCGATTTTTAATTTTTTAAGAGGGGCCAATACATTTTGGGCGTCTATCACTTGATTTAAAATAGACACTACATCCACTTCGACCGGTAATATATCGAACTTTCGTCCGGTTTCTATGCGCGAAACATTCAATAGATCATCCACCAAATGCACCATGCGCTCATTGCTGACAGCAATTTGCTTCACATAATCTTTGGCGGTTGGGCTTAATTTATTTTTCAACAACAATTCGGTAAACCATTTTATACCGGTAAGCGGTGTACTCAATTGATGCGAAGCTACTGAAACAAACTCGGATTTCATTTTATCAATTTCTCTTTCCTTTGTAACATCGCGAAATACCACTACACAACCGACAACCTTGCCTTTTTCATCTTTTAGCGGAGCCGCCGAATCAGCTACCGGCATATGCTGACCATCTTTACGCACCATCACAGTATGGTTGGACATTTGTTTAACCCTACCACTCTCCATAGCGCTACGCACAAATTCGTCTTGAACTTTTTCATCTTTTTCAAACACAAACTTTAATACCGAATTATAACGCTTTCCGATCACTTCTTTCACGCTAAAACCGGAAATATTTTCCGCCACTGAATTGAATACTGTAATTTTATAATCTTTATCCACCACAAATACTCCGTCACCAATACCATGCAAAATCGCGTTCACTTTGTCACGTTCGCGTTCAACATTTTCTTTCTCAGTTTTAACATCTTCCAAAATATTTAAAATGGCTTTTTGTTTATCAATTAAATCTGAAGACTTTTGTCTAATTTCCGCGGTTTGCTCTTCCACTTTTTTATTTATTTCTCGACGAGATTCCTTTACCGCCACCACCATATCTCCAAATGATTTGGCCAATTGACCAATTTCATCACGACTTAACGATTCTAATTTAATGTCTAGGTCACCATTTTCCACTTGCTCCACTTTTTGCATTAATTTTTTAATCGGTTTATTAAAAGAACTAGACAACCACAGCGCCAATATAACTACGAGACCAAAAACTACCAAAATAGAAACAAATAACCAATTCAACAATACCCCCAGAGGCGCCAATACTTCTTGTGTATCTTTTTCTACCATCAACGACCAACCAAATCCTTTAAAATCACTATACCCGAGAGAATCGCCATGACTAAACAGTTTTTCTGTTCCATCCACCGTAGCCACCAAATATGGCTTGCGACTATCAATCATTGTATTTAATATGGAAGAAAAAGGATAATCCTTTAAATTACCAAAACCACTTTTCGTTGAATAAATTAATTTCCTATCTTTGGTGAGCAAACTAACATTAACTGTTTTGCGAGTAAAACCTAAACTGGTAATTTCAACACCGCTCGCCAGTGGTTTTATAACACTATCAATAATATTGGAAATATCTTTAATATTATAGATAATTTTAGCCACCCCCACAAAATTACCTTCGTTATCATCAATGCGAATACAAAACTCCAAGCCATTTACACCACTGCTCTCATCAAAAGATAGGTCACCGACCCACACACCCTCATCTTCGGCCTTTTGCCACCAATCTTCATCGGACTGGAGATAGTCAGTGGTCTTATTGGTAGTGGCTATCAACGCCCCATATTTGTTGGTAACAAAAAATTCAGGAAAGATTTTGTAACCGGATTGTTTTTCATAAAAAGCCGTACGCAATCGCAAACCATCGGAAATAGGATTCTCCAAAATAGTTTTCATGAATGGAGTGATTGTATTTTTGTCTTCCTTTTTCCAAGCATCATCTTCAGTTTTTATAAACACTTCACGACCATCCATTTTTGCAAATTTATCATTCGACTGATGCAAAGCATTCCATAAATCTGTGTTGCTGGAAACATACGACTGCCATCGTTCCAATCGACGATCAACAAAACGATCGACCGCGTCAATATCATTTTGCGCCAAAATATAATTGTAACTGGCAATATTATCTATAATTATTTGACGACCGAAATAATAAATAGAGCCGGACACTACTGCCACAGAAAAAATGGAAATTAAAAACAAATTTAAAAAGATTTTACTTTTTATTTTCATACTCCTTTATTTTTTCCTTCAACTTTACCATTTCCAATTCCCTGCCAATCATCGCTTGATTCATTTTTTCTAATTCCTCCATTTTTTCTTTCAACTGGCTTTCGGCTTTTTTACGAGCGGTGATATCGCGGATATTGCATTGAATCACATGATCTCCATTTACCTGATAAGCATTGGCGACAAATTCTACGTCTTTCCTTTTTCCGTCTTTGGTTTCCAATGGTAAATCTTCAAAACGAACAAGTTTTTCAGTCTGCAAGGCCATAAAATTTTCCTTGGAAGCGACCACATCTCTCAAAAAGCCAACATCCCAAAGATATTTTTTTAATAAATCATCTTTGGAATAGCCCAGCATATCAACCAAAAATGGATTAACATCTAAAATTATCCCCGTATTAAAATCTATTATAAGAACACCGTCTTGCGCTGTTTCAAACAACCGACGATAGCGTTTTTCGGATGCTTCCAGATCTTTTAACGCTTTTTGGTAGTTGATTTCCTCCATATGATAAATTTTTATATTAAACGAGTTTCTTACTATAGAAATTATACCACAAATTTGAAAAATAAAAAAACTCCGCAAGTTGTTTTGCGGAGTTTCTGTGTATAATCACTTCCTCACCTCGACATCAAACTGTTTTTTTAACTTTTCTTGCGCTTTGACGAATGCAGTATCAACCTCGGCAGTGGTCAAAGTGCGATCATCACTTCCCAAAGTCAGGTGGTAGGCCATACTTTTGTATCCTTCACCAATATTTTTCCCTTCATAAACATCGAACAGCTCCACTTTTTTTAGCAATGGATCAATATTTTTCAATGCTTCTTTAATTTCTCTGTGACTGATTTCCTTTTTCACCAAGAACGCCAAATCGCGCACTACCTCTGGATATATTGACGTGTGTTTGTAGTGTGATTGAAAATTTTGTACTTCCAAAATATCTGACAACGCGGATAAATTCAATTGCAACACACCGACTCGCTGGTCAATACCCAAATTATTTGCTGTCAACGGATTGATTTCACAAACAACACCAACGGTTTTCCCTTTCACCGATACCAAACCCAAACGCGATGGATGTTCCCACGCCATCGCTTTATCCGGTGGTAGTATTTCATAGCGCGTTTTCAACTCCGCAAAAATATTTTCCAATACCGACACGGCTTGCCAATATGGTGTTTCTACTTTTTTGGCGACATACACACCGGCCAACCAACTATCTTGACCCGGCAAAAGTTCATCTCCATTGGCATTGGCGCGCAGACCATTTTCATTGGTAGAAAAAACTTTTCCAATTTCAAATATTTTTACTTCCGCCGTATCGGCAATATTATTTTTTACATTTTCCATCAAATTCGGCAATAAATTGCGACGCAGATATGGTCGCTCTTTGGAAAGCGGATTATCCAGCTCAATATATTTTTTCAAATCATCTCCCAAAGCCAAAATTTGCTGTTCACTGACAAAAGAATAATTATATGTTTCGGTGTAGGCCAAATTTTTTACCAACACATCACCGACCGTATGTTCCAACGCGCGTAGATGGTTTTTCTCCGGTGGAGTGATCGGCATACTCGGTAAAGCGGACACAATATTTTCATAACCATAAAAACGCAAAACTTCTTCCACAATATCTTCGGCAATACCGACATCTCTGGTAGCGCGCCAGGTTGGAATGGTAATTTTGTAAATATCTTTTTTGGCTTTCACTTCAAAACCAAGCCGAGTCAATGTGTTTAAAATATCTTTTTCCGGAATCACCACACCCAATTTTTTCTCAAAAATATTTTTTGGCACATCTATCGGGCCAACCGGCAATGAAAAACTTTTGACATCGGACACCGGACTGGCAACTTTCGCCTCCGGACATAATTGCAAAGTTAATTCCACCGCTTTACACAGCGCCTGCTCGCACATATTTGGATCCAAAGATTTTTCAAATCGCTGAGCGCTATCTGTTCGCAAACCCAAACGCACCGAGGTTTTACGCACAGTGGAAGAATCAAAATTGGCGGATTCAAAAATAACGGTATTGGTGTTATCCTCTACGCCACTTTGCAAACCACCCATCACACCGGCCAAAGCGATCGCTTTTTGGTCATCGGCGATTACCAAATCATTTTCATTTAAAATATGTTCACGTTCGTCTAATGTAATAAATTTTTCGTTGTTCTGCGCGTTGCGCACAATAATTTTTCCATCAATATTTTTGGCATCAAAGGCGTGCATCGGCTGACCCAAATCCATCATCACAAAATTGGTAATGTCCACGATGTTGTTTATCGGGCGCAGACCAATCGCCACCAACGCATTTTGCAACCAAGCCGGCGATGGCGCGATAACCACATTTTCCACCGCCACAGCCATATACCGCGGGCAGGATTTTTTGTCTTGCACTTCCACTTTCAATTTAAAACCTTTTCCACTGCCAATTTTCTTCGTCTCATAATTTTTCAAATCGCGATTATACAACACCGCCACTTCGCGCGCGATACCATAATGCCCCCATAGATCGGGACGGTTGGAAAGGGATTTGTTGTCTATTTCAAAAATGGCGTCATTAAGTCCGAGCGCTTCGGCCAATGGCATACCCACTTTTAAATTTTTATCTGTTAAATCCAAAATTTCTTTTTCGCTTTTAAGCGGATACATTGCACCCAAACCAATTTCAGTAGAAGCGCAAATCATACCATAAGATTCAATATCGCGAATCTTGGCTTTTTTCAATTCCACCAATTCACCCTCGCCATGCCAACGCACCTTGGCGCCAAGCGGAGCAAACGCCACCAACATTCCCTCAACTACATTACTTCCACCACAAACCACCTGCGCTGGAAATTTTTCACCAAATTCCACGGTACAAATATTTAATTTATCCGCATTGGGATGTTTCTGTACACTCGTCACTTTGCCAACCACAATTTTATCCAAATCCGCCCCCTGCGCTTCCACCTTTTCCACCTCCACCACCGCATTTTTCAATTTATCTCCCACTTCTTGCGCAGACACAGAATCCGGCAGGTTGATATATTGTTTTAGCCAATTGTATGAGATTAACATATTAAAACTGTTTTAGAAATTTTAAATCACCGCTTTCAAGTAAACGAACATCTTCAATGCCATATTTCAACATCACCAAACGCGACAAACCAAAACCAAAAGCAAAACCTTGGTAAACATCCGGATCAATTTTTCCTTCGCGCAAAACATTGGGGTGAATCATACCGCCCGGCATTACTTCCAACCAACCACTATCTTTACAAACTCTACAACCCTTTCCTTTACACAAGAAACAAGTAACTTCTCCGCGCACTCCCGGCTCCACGAACGGATAATATTTTGGCATTAAACGAATTTTGGTGCCTTTGCCATACAAATGATCGGCTACGGCCTGAAATATACCTTTCATATGAGCGAAGGTTATTTCTTTGTCTATTATAAAACCTTCCAGTTGATAAAATGTGTGTTCATGACGAGCGTCGGTTGCCTCGTTGCGATAACATTTCCCCGGCACAATAGCTCGCAAAGGCGCGCCATATTTTTGCGCGGCTCGCACTTGCATTGAAGAAGTGTGAGTGCGCATGACCCAGGGTGAATCTGATTCTTGTCCATGATTTTTAATATAAAAAGTATCCTGCATATCACGCGCCGGATGGCTGGCCGGAATATTCACCGCGGTAAAATTGTAATATTCGCTTTCCAATTCTGGACCGTCCAAAACCATAAAACCCATGGAAGTAAAAAGTTCTTCCAAATCCTTTTGAATAATAGTATTGGGATGAAAATATCCACGCTCAGTTGGCGGTAAAGCCGGCTGGGTGATATCTACTTTTTCTTTTTGCAAAGCACTGCCCCAATCGGCGCTTTGTAATTCTTTTTTCTTATCTTGCATCGCGGTTTCAATTTCTTTTTTCACCTCATTGGCCACCTGCCCCACCACTTTGCGCGCGTCATCGGCCAAATCTTTTAGGCCTTTTAGCAAATTGGTGAGCTCCCCGCTTTTGCGTCCCAATATTTTATTTTCCAAATCCTCCAACTGCATTTTATCTTTGGCGGATTTTATCGCGAGCAAGGCCTCGCTTTTGAGTTGTTCAAGTTTGGATTGCATATTACATTTTTATTTATTTTCTAATGGTTTTGAAATTTTTACCATACCGGAATTATATACCTTGGCTGTTACACCACATTCATTTTCTACTCGATGTATCATTTTCATAAATGTCGGATCATAATCCATGGCGTCAATAGTTCCAAACAAACTGGCATACCCGCCCGGCAATAATTTTTTAGCAACAGCAGAAAAATATTTTTCTTGGTCTTTAATCCTTAAACCCGTATCATATTCGCCGTTTTCATTAACATTCCTCATGCCATACATTGATTCGCCGAAAGTGTCTATGATTAAATCAAATTCCGGATAATCTGAAAGTTGTAAAACCGAACGCCATTTTAAATCTTGTTTATGCAATTTTTGTCCAACTTCTTGACGCACTAATTTAGCATTTCTTTTTCGTATTCCTGTGGTAAATACATCCACTTTATCGCCAAAAGTATCACGCAATTGTTGCGCATATAAACCAGCGCCACCGCCAATATCTAAAATTTTAACTTTTTTCTTCGTTTCTAATAATTCTGCCACTCTTTTAATAAATGACTCTTGGTGACTGGATTCTATACTTCTAAGCCCACTAACACTACCACCTTCAACACGGCGCGCTTGATAACCATAGGGAGAAAATCGTGAGCCTGCCTTTTCACCAGTTTTATTTTGTAAAGCAGAAATATTAGACAAGGTCATGGTGTTGGTAACATTATCTACAACAGCAGATAAATCTGCGGTTGCTTTTTCTTCTGCGCCAATATCCTCTTTCCATACTTTTGCCCTAATTTTCAAATCTTCCGGTGTTAAAAATGGCTCACCTTTGCGTGACATATTACATCAATCTTTTAAAAAAATTAATTATCAGAACTTTGAAATTTGAAAGGTCGCGGACAGTGACTACTACTACCAACAACATCAACAAAGCAAAACCAACCGTGTGGAAAATATTTTCTAATTTTTGCGAAACCGGTTTTCTGCGAATAGCGGCGATGGCGAGAAACAGCAGACGACCACCATCAAGTGCAGGGATTGGCAAAACATTAAACACCGCCAAATTCAACGATAACATTGCGGTAAATTGGATGAGATAAATTATACCAAGGCGCGCCACTCGGCCGGTCATCACAGCGATTCCCACTGGGCCTGATACTGCATCTCCCGCGCCATTTCCGGCAAACAAACCGGCGATTAAATAATAAAACGCCAAAACAATTTCTTTCAAATATATTCCGGTCGCTTTTATTCCTTCAAAAATAGAACGGAAAAAAGAATATTTTACCGTGCCGAGTTCGGCGATGGAAATTCCGATGCCGGCTTTTTTTGTTTCCTCGCTATATAACGGTGTAATTTTTTTCTCTATTGTTTGTCCGTCGCGTAAAAATTTAAAGACTATTTCTTTATCTTTATTAGCATTAATATATTCCTGCATTTGCGTCAGACGCGGATTTTGCATTTCTCCCACTTGCACCACCGCGTCACCCGCCAACACTCCATTTT
This sequence comes from Candidatus Magasanikiibacteriota bacterium, assembly GCA_041666745.1. Taxonomy (GTDB): domain Bacteria; phylum Patescibacteriota; class Patescibacteriia; order Magasanikbacterales; family GWA2-37-8; genus CAIOJG01. The sequence goes on along the minus strand of JBAYGI010000002.1, from coordinate 67,504 downwards.
TTTCTGCCGGTTTGCCGGACAATACTCCCAAAATTTCTATTCGTCTATCTTTTATATTGGAAACATCCGCCATTTTATCTAAAGATTGTGGCAGTCCGATCATATATCCCAAACTCAAAAGCACGGCGGCCAAAAGTACATTCATCACCACGCCTGCAAACAACACTACCGCTTTTTGCCAATTCTTTTTGGCGGCAAAACTGTGCGGATCATTTTCTTCTTCACCGTTTTCACCTTTAATTTTTACAAACCCACCCATTGGGATCCAATTGAGCGAATACACTGTGCCATAATTTTCATCGGTCTCATTTAATTCACGATTGCCCCACACAAAACGCCATTTTCTTTTTTCTTCCACTACATCTATTTCTTGAATTGTATCGGTAATAGTTTCTTTCAAAATTTCCCCGCCATCCGCGGTCGGCACCATTTCATCTTTTACATCCACTGTTTCAACTTCAGCCACTTTTTTTATTTCTTTCACCTTCAAAAATTGAATACCAAAAAATCTCGGAGGAAAACCAAAGCCAAATTCGTGCACGGTCATGCCTGTTTTTTTGGCGGCGATAAAATGACCGAACTCGTGAGACAAGACTAAAATTGCCAATACGATGATGAAAAAGATGAGTGAGGCCATAATGGCTTGATTTATATTAAAAAATTAGATACAATAACTAAACGGAGCCGTCCACCGGCCCAACCACACTGTCATTCCCGCGAACGCGGGAATCCAGTTAATAAACATTTTATTTATGCCTATACTTTATATTATTTTAGCGGTTCTGGCAATAGTGCTAATCTGGATAATTGCCGTTTTTAATGGTCTGGTGCGCGGGAAAAACCGCGTGGACGAGGCCTTTTCTGATATTGATGTCCAGCTCAAACGCCGATACGACCTTATCCCAAACTTGGTGGAAACCGTGAAGGGATATATGACCCACGAACGCGAGACATTGGTAAAATTGACCGAAGCACGCACCTCGGCGATGGCGGTACACGACAATTCCGGCGCGACATTGGCACAACGCGAACAAGCGGAAAACGCTCTGTCCTCTACTTTAAAAAGTTTGTTTGCGGTTACAGAAAATTATCCGGAATTAAAAGCCAGCCAAAACTTTTTGCAATTGCAAGATGAAATTTCGGATACGGAAAATAAAATACAAGCCAGTCGCAGATTTTACAATGGCAATGTGCGCGACTTCAATACCAGTATTCAGACATTCCCGACCAATATGTTTGCCGGCTTTTTGAAATTTGCTAAATACGAATTTTTCCAAGCAGCCGAGGGTGAGAGACAGAACGTGCAGGTGAAGTTTTAACAATATGCCCGAGACAAGCAGACCACAAAATATTGACAGTCACATTTCTAAACCAACACAACCTTTAGAAACCCCTGACATTGTAAAACCAGAAATTGAAGGACCAGAAATTTGTTTGAGAGGTTTAAAAAAATTTGACGCTGCTGTCACAGAGGATCAGGTAACATCTATTTTAAGTACTGTGCCAAAAGGTTGGTTGGGAGAAATTTTTGTATTACGATTTGAAGGTTCTTATGGAACATTATCTCAATCTACTCAAGGTGCCAGAGCTATCCATATACGCGATATAACGAATTTAAGCACACCAGATATACGTAAAATTTATATTTTATCAAATTCACACTATCACAACGATTATGATTTGTGGGATAACATTCTCTTACATGAAATTGCACATGCCAATGATTGGGAAGCAAATAACGGCATGACCACAGAAGAAAAAGAAAATTTTAAAAAAACTGTAATAGAGCGTAGCCAAGCACCAGATAGATATATATCCAATGATGTTGAGCGTGTTGAACACGTGGATTGGGATAAAATTTTTAAAGAATCTTACTCCCATGTGAATGTGAAACTTAGAAGAGCCACTGAATACTGGGCAGAAATCGCTCGCGTTTATTTATCCAGCGAAGACCCAAAAAAAGAATTGGCCCCAGCTGATTACCAATTAGTGAAAGATGTTATCAAAAAAACCGATCCTTCACATAATCAGCCGGCGATGCGTCTTAAAAGGGCAGGGGTTATAGGAGAAATTATTAATAAAAAAAGAGAACATTTTCTAAATCAAATCCTTTCAAAGAATGATTTGGATGCAGATGAAATCAGGATAGCAAAAAATTACATGATTGGTCAACAATCTGAAACGGAAACAGAAACTGAAAACAGTAAATTTGATGGCCGTCAAAAAATTGTTAATCTTCTAAAAACGACAGCAAACGATACACAAAAATTAGAGCTATTAAAAAGCTTTTTGTTAACTAAGAAATTTTTTTTTGACTTTTTGCAGGAGATCAAGACAGGAAGTTTGACTGTTGCCGATTTTTTATTAAAACGATACATTGAACAAAAAATAAAATTTCAAACCAATACTACTAATTTGGATGGGGACGATAAAAAAATACTTGAAGAATTACAGACGATCATTGATCAGTATGGAATAACATTTGATAAGCATACCGTTTTACAACGCGGAGAATATGCCAGTCTACTAATGGAAGATACAGCTCAACCAGACTGGATTTTAACCGCGACTGGATGGTTGTGGAATGAGGAAGATACAGAATTAGTTTTAGAAAATGATAAACGATTTCACCCTGAAAATTATGACGGGAGTGCAGGTGTAGATTTAGTACTTTAAAACCTCTATAAAATATGAAAAATAAAGCCGGCTATTTGTAAGCCGGCTTTATTTTTTAATCAAATGCCGGACTCGTGCCACGACTATTTTCATCGGCTTGTTTTTGCATTCTGATTTCTTCTTCTGTTTTTCTTGACGAACCTGACTTTGGCATATCAATAAAAGTATCTATTTCATGGGGTGTAAGAAATTCTGGTCGAGTAAAATCTTCTGGAGAACCTTGTGATATTTCACTAACATGTTCTCTGACTCTATGCAAATCCAAACCCCTTCCCAAACCTAATTCTCCACTTTTTCTATAATAACTACCAAACTTTGCTCTGTCTGCTTTTTCATAGTACATACTAGCAGTCAAACCCGAAATTTGTTCCGCAAGGAATATAATATCACGACTGTAAATTGTTGCTCTTTGAAAATCCCTATTATTAAAAGCTGTAAGAAATAATCTTTTAAATTCCATCAACTCAAGTCGTTTTTTGGCTATTACTTCATTAACCATTATGTTAAAATCCGGACTTTTTTTTGCCTCGTAGGCCAGCACACCATCTCCTGTGATAAATGCTCTAAATTGGTTTTTTTCATCTTCTTCATCAACATGTCCTTCGGCAATTTTTGTAGCAAATTCGCGTATTTTCCCTAAAATCAAAATTGTATTATCTGTTTGTTCTCCAGTATCATCAAAAGCCCACTGAATATAATTATCAAGAATGTTTTCCATTTTTAATGTCACATCAGACAATTCTGATACACTTAAATTTTTTGGGATTTTTTCTAATTCATGTATACATTGATCTATCTCTTTGATCACATGCATCTGACGATTTTCCACTTCTTGCTCCAAATTTTTTGTATTATCCTCTTTTTTATTTTTTCCTGTCATAATTTTTTCTTGAGCAGTCTCTTTTCCTCTGTGTTCACCAACCTGTTCAACGCCACCAAGCAAACCTGCCGCGCCTCCTAACATCGCTATTCTACCAGCAACTCCTCTTAATTTATCTCCTACTGATGATGGTTTGTGTTTGTACCCTTCTACCATATAATTTAATTAAAAAATAAAAAAATATTTAACACATCTATTCTACCCCCCCCCGAAGCATTTGGTCAAATTTTTGTCCACATATTTAAAACACCGGCTTGGCAGTCGGTGTTTTTTAAACTTTGTCCGCAAATTTATTTTATAGATTTTAACAATTTTTATAACAACTCCAAAAAATCTTCCACTGATAAACCTACCTGTTTTACAATCTCCATCAAAAGAGATTTTTTGATTGTTTCACCTGAATGAATTGGCACCACCGTGCGTAATTTACTTTTTTCGTGTATTAAAATTACATGACTGCCTTTTTGCCTTGCGACTTCAAAACCTATCTTTTCCAAAATATGTATTAGTTGCTTGGCTTTTAAATTTGGAAGTTGACTGAAACTTACCATATTAACCGTTTGCCATTACAGTGCCGACTAATACCTGTCTTTGCGCTGCCTGACGGATATATTTGTCTGATTTCAAACTTTCTATATACAAATCTACCGCCTCTTTTATACGCAATATTGTTTGTGGTAAATCCTTACCTTGAGTATGGCAACCCGGCAATGCCGGAACAGTGGCGATAAACCCACCATCTTCATCTTGTTGATAAACAACGGAAAATTGTAAATTGTTTTTATACATAATTGGTAATTTATTTGTGATGTTATTTTATGATAAAAAATTGATTTTGTCAACCCGACACCTTTACAACCCCCTTTTTTTATGGTTAAATTAATATTACTATGCTCTACCAAGAAATTGACTCAAACAAACGAAAATCCATATTTTTACTCATGCTCGCCGCTGGATTGGTGGTTGGTTTGGGCTATGTTTTTGACCGCGGTTATGGTGGCGATGGCTATGGCGGGCTTTTTTTGGGCGTGATTATTTCACTTTTTATAACCTCTATTTCATATTTCCAAGGAGACAAAATCGCCCTCTGGACCAGTGGTGCCAAACCGTTGGAACACGACGACAATAAATATGTTTATCATCTGGTAGAAAATCTCTGTATTACCGCCGGCGTGCCGATGCCAAAAATTTACATCATGGAAGAAAGTGCGATCAACGCTTTTGCCACCGGGCGCAATCCGGCCACCGCTTCTATTGCCATTACGCGCGGAGCGATTGAAAAATTACAAAACGAAGAATTGGAAGGTGTGTTGGCGCATGAACTTTCACATATAAAAAATTACGACATTCGTTTCATGATGTTGGTCGCGGTTTTGGTTGGTTCGGTTTCCATTATGGCCAATATCTTTCTACGCGGTGGAATGTTTCGCCGACGCGGTAGTGATCGCGAGGGTGGCGATGCGTTTGCTATTTTTGCGATTATTGGAATTGTGTTGGCTATTTTATCTCCTATTATTGCCGAACTTATCAAATTGGCGGTTTCTCGTCGTCGTGAATATTTGGCCGATGCCAGTGGTGCTTTGCTCACCCGCTACCCCGAAGGGTTGGCACGCGCATTAGAAAAAATTGGCGCAGAAAATATACCAATGGCGCGTACCTCCCAAGCCACCGCGCACCTATTTATTTCTTCTCCGTTTTCCGGTAAAAAATTATCTGGAATTTTTTCCACTCATCCACCGATTGAAGATAGAATAAAAAAACTACGTGGGATGGCGTAAAATTCAATTTTACTTTTTGCTGAATTATGGTATAATCACTTTATTAATACAAGTTAATACTATGACTTTAAAATTAACAACAACCTATCATTTTGACGGTAAATTCTATGTTGCCTTTTGCGCCGAATTAGGGGTAACCTCTCAAGGAAAAAACTTGGAGGAATCCGAAGCTAATTTACGCGAAGCAATAGAACTGTATTTAGAAGACGCGCCAAAAGAATTTTTAGACCAATACCAAGAACACCCAATGATTAAGACATTGGATTTTGAGATGGCCTAATATGAACAGATTGGCCAACTTTTCAGGATCAGAAATATTAAGTTTTTTATATAAAAAAGGATTTGTTTTGATATCGCAAAAAGGCAGTCACCAAAAATTAAGGAAAATCATAGATGGGAAAATCGTCACAGTAATAGTGCCAGACCACTCTGAATTAGCGCCCGGTACATTAAGAAATATATTGCGCCAAGCAGAAATATCTTTGGATGAATTTTTTGAGAACTAAAAATAGACAAACTAAAAAATTATATACAAAAACCCAAAAAAATGCTAAAATAAATCTGTGAATAATTATCACGGATTTTTTTATGGATCTCAATTCAATTTTTTATCCAAAATCTATTGCCATAATCGGCGCTTCGACTGAAGTTGGCCATGTCGGTAATGATATTGTGAAAAATTTAATTACTCAAGGATACAAGGGCAAAATTTTCCCAGTCAATCCCAAAGCGACTGAACTTTACGATCTCAAATGTTATCCTTTTGTGTTGGCCATCAAAGAAAAAGTAGACTTGGCTATCATCGTTGTACCTAGCGGTATCGTCCCAACCGTACTAGAGACCGTTGCCAAGAAAAAAATAAAAGGGGTGATTATTATCTCTGCCGGTTTCAAAGAAGTGGGCAATGTTGGTTTGGAAAACCAGATAAAAAAAATCTGCCAAAAAAATAATATCGCTCTGGTGGGCCCAAATTGTTTGGGAATAATCAATCCGGAAAATAAAATGAATGCCTCTTTTGCCAATATCATGCCCCCGCTTGGCAATATTGCTTTTATCTCCCAAAGTGGCGCGCTCTGTACAGCAATTTTGGACTATGCTCAAAAACTGGATATCGGTTTTTCCAAATTTGTCAGTGTTGGTAACAAAGCTTTGTTGTCTGAAGCTGATCTTTTTGAATATCTGGCCAAAGACAAAAAAACCAAAGTGATTGCCATGTATGTCGAAGAACTTACCAACGCCCCAGCCATAATTGCGGCCGCCAAAAAACTTACTCACGGAAAAAATCCCAAACCAATCATCGCCATCAAATCCGGACGCACTAGCGACGGTGCTTCCGCTAGCGCCTCGCATACCGGCGCGCTGGCCGGCAACGACAGTGCTTACCAAGGACTATTTTCCCAAGCCGGCATTATTCGTGCCGAGAAAATCTCAGAACTTTTTGAATACTTACGAATTTTTACGCACAATAAATTACCAAAAGGCGGTCATGTGGCAATCATCACCAATGCGGGTGGACCAGGTGTACTAACTACCGACGAAGTAGTTTTGAGTGGATTACAGATGGCCAAAATTTCTGAGGTTACTGAAAAAAAATTAAGAAAGGTTTTACCAGCCTATGCGAATTTTCATAATCCGATTGATGTTTTGGGAGATGCCAAAGCCGAAAGATACAAAGCAGTAATAGATATTTTGGAAAAAGACAAAAATGTCGATAGTATTATTGTAGTACTGACACCTCAATCCATGACCGAATTTGACCTGACCGCTCAAGCGATTATTAACGCCAAGAAAAAATCCAAAAAACCAATCGTCGCTAGTTTCATTGGTGGAAAATTGGTTGAAAAAAGTATAAAAATGCTACGCGCCAACGGTGTGTCTACTTTTAATTTTCCAGAAGAAGCGGCCAAGGCGCTAGACGCTCTCACCCACTTTGCCAATATTCGAAAAGATAAATGTAACACCAAATTTAATCTTAAAAATACCAACAAAAAAGCGGCTGAAAAATATTTTATCGAAGCCAAAAAACGCGGACAAACTATTTTTCCGGAAGCCGACGCTCTGCCAATTTTACGAGATTATGGTTTTACTTTATTGCTTAGTGAAGTCGCCAAAACTGCCAGCGAGGCCGAAAAAATAGCAAAAAAAATCGGCCAGCCGGTCGTATTAAAAATTGTTTCTCAAAATATCTTACACAAAACCGATGCGGGTGGGGTGATGCTGAATGTTGCGCCAAATGAAGCGGGAACAAAATTTACCGAGATGATTAAAAACATTAAACACAAATTTCCCCTCGCCAAAATTGATGGAATTTTAATAATGGAAATGATCAAAGAAAAAGGAGTCGAGATGATTTTGGGTAGTGTCAAAGACCAAGGACTAGGCAACACTATTATGGTCGGACTGGGAGGAACTTATGTGGAGATTTTTAGAGATGTAACTTTTGGACTGGCACCTCTCACCGCCTACGACGCCCAAAAAATGATCAACAAATTAAAATCCAAAAAGATATTAGATGGCGCCCGTGGACAAGCAATAATGGATACTCAGGCACTCATAGATTGTCTCGGACGTCTTTCTCAACTACTGATTGATTTCCCAAATATTAAAGAATTGGATATCAATCCTCTGCTCGTATTGCCAAAAGGCAGGGGTGTAAAAGTGTTGGATGCTAGGATAGTGATTGAATAATACTATTCTATCCATTGATTATATTTTTCACATTCACCAATTTTTCTTCCATTTCACCCTTGGTATCCGCCTCCAAATTCAGCCGCAAAACCGGCTCAGTATTACTCGCGCGTACATTAAACCACCAAGTCGGATATTCAAAAGATAATCCATCCAACTCGGTTATTTTTGCATCGCCATATTGAACACGTAAATTGTTCAACACTTTTTCTTTGTCGGCCACTTTGAAATTTATCTCACCGGAATGAAAATATTTTTTCAACGGCGCGATCAGCTCGCTCAATTTTTTGCCACTACGAGATAACAATCGCAAGAAATATAACAGGGCCAAATCGGTGGATTCCACATCACACATGGAGTGAAAATACAGATGCAAAGACAGCTCGCTGGCGAACTCTGCCTTTTGATCTTTCATCATCTTTTTTATATTCGCATGCCCCACCGGACACATACCGGTCGTAGCGCCATTGGCTTCCCAAACTTCTTTCTGAATTTTACTGGAGCGCAAATCATAAAGCATGTGTACACCAGGGTGTTCTCGTAAAATTTCTAAACCAGCCAAAGCCCCAACAAAAGACGCTTCCACCACTTCCCCATTTTCATCTACTAAACCCATACGATCCGCGTCTCCATCCAAGGCAAAACCAAAATCCGCGCCGGTGGCTTTTACTTTTTCCTGCAATGTTTTTAATGTTTCAGTTTTCAACGGATTGGCCTCGTGATTCGGAAAATTTCCATCCGGTTTTAAAAACAAATATTCAACCTGCACCGGTAACTTTTTTAATAATTCCACGAATGTGACGGCGGCCATACCGTTGCCGGCGTCAATTACTATTTTTAATGGTTTTATTTCTTCCGGTTTTACAATGGATAAAATTTTGTTTAGGTAATCTGGGAAGACATCTTTTTGGGTGATTGATGCCTGGATTCCCGCTTTCGCGGGAATGACATTTTCTGCGTTCGCCGATGTCCACTCATTTTTTTCTGCTAAATCGCGAATCGTATCCATACCGGTTTTTCCTCCGACTGGCGTACCATCGTGCAGGGTCATTTTGAAACCATTGTATTGCGCCGGGTTGTGGCTGGCAGTCACCATGATACCAGCCAAATGTTCAGGATAAAAAGTACAAGCAAAATTAAACAGTGGCGTGCTGGCCAAACCGATATCTACCACATTTAGACCTTCATCATTTAGCCCGCGAATTACTTCTTTTGCATATTTCGGACTGGTGGCGCGCATGTCTTGCCCGACCACCACTTTGAGGGATTCCTCGCCCGCCGACTGGCGGATCGGAATGACAGTGCTACTTTCTCGCAAAAACACTCCATACGCTCTGCCAATCCGATAGGCCAAATCTTCGCTCAACTCACCCTCTGTTAGACCGCGGATATCATAGACTTTAAATACCTGTTTTGGAAACATATTTTTATCTTTTTTTAGCTTGTAAATTAGACTCTTTTATTATATAATATCCCTATTCTTAAAGCAACTAAACTGGGTAATTATGTCCATATTAGATAGATTTTCCACCCACCTCAAAGACGTTCTTAGCAAAAGTTTCCAATTAGCCGCCAAACTGGAAAATAAAGAAGTGGAACCAATCCATCTGTTTTTTATTTTGCAGAATCAAAAAGGCTCGGTAGCGGCCGAAATTTTGAATCGTTTAAAAGTAGACTTGAAAGATGTTGAAAAAATAATTTTAGAACTACCGACTGCCACCAAAACAGGGAAAAAATCTTCCGGCACAGCCGAATTGCAAATACCGCCAATATCTACGGATTGCAAAACCGCTATTGAAAAAGCCATGGTGATTGCCCAAGAACATGCCCACAACTATATCGGTACCGAACATTTATTAAAAGGAATTGTGGATCTCAACAATCCTACTATTAATTTAATTTTGAAAAATAACCATCTTACTTTGGCGGATATTTATAAACAATTAAACGCGGTACTCACCAACACCTCGCAATTTCCGCAAATAAACGAGGTGATGGAAGCAGTAGACAAAATGCAAGAAAATATGTTTGGTCCGGAACATAATAATACCCCCCTACCAAAAACCAACAAACGCAACAACAAAAAAGAAACCGCTTTGGATTTTTTTGCCACCAATTTGACCAATCCGGAATTGCAAAAAAATATCGACCCGATTATTGGTCGCGAAAATGAAATCGAACGTCTAATCCAAATTCTCTGTCGTCGCACCAAAAATAATCCCGTATTACTGGGTGATCCGGGTGTGGGCAAAACTGCAATCATCGAAGGTTTGGCCAAACGTATTTTGCAAAACAAAGTTCCGGATATTTTATTAAACAAAAAAATCTACGCGTTGGATATGGGACTGCTGATCGCCGGCACAATTTATCGCGGTGAATTCGAAGGACGACTGCGACAAGTAATCGACGATGTCATTGCCAACCCCAATATTATTTTATTTATTGACGAACTACACAACATTGTCGGCGCCGGCAGTAACCAAGGCACTATGGATGCCGCCAACATTTTAAAACCGGCCTTGGCGCGTGGCCAAATTCGTTGTGTTGGTTCTACGACTTTAAATGAATTTAAAAAATACATCGAAAGCGATTCCGCTCTAGAACGCCGTTTTCAGCCAATTTTTGTCAAAGAACCATCAGTTGAAGATTCGGTCAAAATATTGGAAGGTATCAAAACCAATTACGAAATTTTCCATAATATTAAAATTAATAAATCAGCCGTCGAAGCCGCCGTTCGCCTTTCTGAAAGATATATCACCAACAAATTTTTACCGGACAAAGCGATCGACATCCTGGACGAGACCGCCGCCGCCAAACGAATCAACTCCAAAAGTTCTTCTTGGATTGGAAAAATAGAACGCCTAAAACAAAAATTGGAAAAGATTATTTCAGACAAAGAAGCCGCCGCCCTATCTGACAAATTCGATGAAGCGGTAAAACTCAAAATGCAGGAAGAAAAATTACGCAAAGAAATAGAAAAAGAAAATAAAATCGCCAAAGAAAAACAAGCTAAATTTTTGGGAGAAATTACCGACCACGATGTGTTGGAACAAATCGCCAAAATTATCGGATCCAAACCAAGTGAACTAATCATGGAAGAAAAAAATGAATTATTGGATCTGGAAGAAAAATTAAAAACTTTGGTAATCGGTCAAGACAATGTCATCCACGAGGTCGCTGAAACCATCAATCGCGCCCGATTGGGATTAAACCACCCGGACAGACCGCTGGCCTCTTTTATGTTTGTCGGGCAAAGTGGCATGGGAAAAACTGAATTGGCCAAAACTATCACGGAAACTCTCTATCCAAACAAAGACTCGTTTATAAAATTAAATATGAGCGAGTTCAACGAAAGTTTTGGCGTATCCAAATTACTCGGCTCTCCCGCCGGTTATATTGGCTACAAAGAAAGCAACAACTTTACCGATAAAATAAAAAACAACCCACATTGTGTGGTGTTATTTGACGAAATAGACAAAGCCCACAAAGATGTCACCAAGCTATTATTACAAATTTTGGAAAATGGGGAAATCACCGACTCCACGGGCAAGAAAATTTCTTTAAAACATGCTATAATAATACTAACGACTTCGCTAGGCGCTCAAGACGCCAAACGTGCGGATTTTGGTTTTGGCGGGACAGCTTCCCAAAGCGAAGCCTACAGCAAAAAAATCAGCGAGAAACTGAAAGAATATTTTTCTCCTGAAATAATAAACCGTCTGGACAAAGTTTGTTTATTCAATTCTCTAACTGCCAATGATCTGGCAAAAATTGCCGAATTGGAAATAACTAAATTCAATGAACAGCTGGCACAGTATCACACCAAAATAGAAACCAAAGAAAAAATATTATCCGAATATATCGCCTCGTTGCCAAACACCAATGCCAATGCCCGCACTATCCGTCGCCAACTCCGCACTGAAATGGAAAAACTAATGACTAGCGAGATTTTAAAAAAGAAAAATAAAAAACAATACACTCTGGATATTGCGGATAAACAATTGTTTGTTAAATAATATGTATGGCTACGCCAGACGAACAAAAACTTATTAGACAAGAATTAGAAAGAAATGGTCTAGTTGCCGATAATAATATTGAAATAACAGGTATATCCGGCGTTAACAGTGCAAAAATCAAAGATGAAAAAATTCAATTAGGTTTAGAAACCCCGGTAATAAAAACTCCGAAAACTGAAATCACACCTCCGGAAGAAATTCCGCCGACTCCAAAATTTCCGCCCACTATTCCGCCTGTTCCAGAAGAAACTTCACCACAGCCTGATGCAACACCGCCACAACAACAACCCGTTCAACCCCTTCCTCCTCCACCTCCTACCCCATCTCCACAAACACCTCCGCCAGGTACCGAAAAAGAAACCCCACCCACTCCTACTGAAGATACCGCGGACGAGCAACCAATTCCTCCTGAACCAACCGATACAAAACGTGACACCACTCCCCCAAAAACTATCCCGGACAAAGCTCTCGAAGAAACCGGCCCACACCCAACTACCGATAAAGCCCCTGAAAAAGTACCTCCTGGCAGTGAGGAATCCGCCGCTTCCAATATGGCTTCCGACAAAGCAAAGAAAAAAAGTTTGGGTGGAAGAATGAAAGATAGTGTCAAAGGTGGTATCACCGATAGAGTTAATAAAATAAAAAGTGGCGCACAGGCGATCAAAGATGCGCCAAAAAATATTGTAAAGGCTGTTAAAAATGCACCGGGAAATTTGGGCAAAAATATAAAAAATAGCTTACAAAGTGATCGATCAAGATTGAAACAACTTGGTAAAAAACGAAGAGACCTAGAATCTGATTTGAGAAAATTGGAAAATAAAATGGATGGAGTTAAATCTAGTGGCGCAATGTGGTTGTTGAGACGTTTTCTACCAACAATTTATAGTGCCATCATGGGCGTGACCATGGGTATATCAAACGCGAAAGATGAAGCCAAAATTACTATACTGGAAACAAAATTAATTACTTTGCAAACTATCAAAGTAACCTTGGAGGCAACTAAAATTACCACTGCTTTATCCATGGCGCTTGTCGGTACCGGAAGAATAATAGCGGCCGGTTTTGCCGCGGCGGTAATTCCTGGACTTTTGTTGATTGTTGTATCACCTTTTATAGTCTTAATTTTATTGATCAAAAACTTCGCCATAATAAAAGACAGGTTAACAGCCGCAGTAGATAAAATAGAAAAAGAAGTAACTGAAATAATAGATCAATTAAAGGAAGTGTTGAAACCGACCAAAGAACGATTAAAAAAGAGAAAAGAAATATTGACCATAAACCGTCTGATGGCCGCTACCGGAAGATCTCGAAAAGAATATCTGGATGAACAAAAAGCCAAAGAAAATCAACAAAATCAGGAACAACAAACTGAAAATCAACCACAAAAAACTTAATTTAATTTAAATATATGAATCCAGTTCTCAAACGCATTCTTTTAATCATCGCCCTACTAGTCGTAGCCGCCTTGATTGGTTTTGGTCTATATACATTATTCAAAAAAGCGACCACCCCTACGGTTCCATCGGCTGAAATCACACCAGAACAAGCCGGACAACTTCCGGGGGCTGGCGAAAGAATCATGACCACTACCGCTGAAAAAAGAGAAGGCGGACAACTGGAACGGGGCGTTGAAACTGCTCCACTACCAATTCCTCAAGTCACTCCTGGTGGTTACTTCCAAGCCGCACCGGTAAACAAATTGACTTCGGATTTTGTGACCTATCCTGGATTCAGTCAAGCTGGTAATATGCGCTATTACAATTCTGCCGATGGCAAATTTTATCGTCTCACCAGTGATGGACAAATCAAATCACTTTCTGATCAGACTTTTTATAATGTCAGCAACGCTACTTGGGCAAGCAAAAACGACAAAGCAGTATTGGAATATCCGGATGGTTCCAAAATTGTTTATGATTTTGAAAAACAAAAACAAACTACTCTCCCAAAACATTGGCAAGAATTTTCCTTTTCACCTGACGGCGCTCAAATCGCCGCCAAAAGTATCGGCCTATCCCCGGAAAATCGTTGGTTAGTCACAGTCAACGATGATGGTAGTGGCACCACACTGGTAGAACCAATGGGAAATAACGCGGACAAAGTGCAGATTGACTGGTCGCCTAGCCGACAGACTGTCGCCTTTTCTCAAACCGGTGAAGCGCTTGGTGGCGAAAGACGTGAAGTATTGTTTGTTGGACTACACGGAGAAAATTTTAAATCTACAGTTGTTGAAGGGTTGGGTTTCCAACCACAATGGTCACCGACTGGTCAAAAACTTTTGTATAGTGTGTACAGCACTCGCAGTGATTTCAAACCGGAGCTTTGGATAACAGACTCATACGGTGATAGCATTGGTAATAACCGTCAAATGTTAAAACTAAATACTTGGGCAGACAAATGTACTTTTGCCGGTGATAGTACCCTATTTTGCGCCGTACCACGCGACCTGCCACAAGGAGCTGGTATAATGCCGGAAGTGGCTACCTACAACAACGATGACATGTACAAAATTGATTTGAAAACCGGCTTGAAAACCAACGTGTCTTTGGGTGGTGATTATAGTATAAAAAATATTAATTACGATCAAGCAAAAAATAAAGTTTTCTTCACCGACACTTTACAAAATGGTGTCTTTGAAATTAAATTATAATTTTAATTATCGCTAATATGCACAAAACCAAACAATTTTATTTATTATTGCTGTTAGCGGTAATCATCGCCGGTTCAATTTTTGCCGCTCAAATAATTAAAACCAAAAAAATTACCGTCACACCAAACGCGACTCCGATATTAAGCGAGGGTTTTTATGAAATCCCAATAGAAAACGATGATCAAATACTTGGGAATCCGGGTGCCCCACTCACGATAGTGTTGTTTAGTGATTTTTCTTGTCCGGTCTGCAAACTTAAATACTACGAAATCACCAAATTTGTCAGAGATCACCCGCAAGATGTCCGATTGTTTTTAAAAGATATGCCTCGCAAAAATTTATTTTACAAAATCAACGACCTTCCTCACCGTAGCGCCTTTTGTGCCGGCAAACAAGGAAAATATTGGCAGTATACGGATATTTTAAATACTCAAAAAAATATTTCCAGCGAATCTGATCTCACAAA
Source organism: Candidatus Magasanikiibacteriota bacterium (assembly GCA_041666745.1). GTDB lineage: Bacteria > Patescibacteriota > Patescibacteriia > Magasanikbacterales > GWA2-37-8 > CAIOJG01. Next base: position 52,353 of record JBAYGI010000002.1, on the reverse strand, counting down.
AATTGCCGACGGTTTAAAAATAAACACGGTAAGTTGGTGGCAATGCGCCAACTCCGATGAAGCCACGCAAAAAATCGCTCGCACCACCGCGCTGGCCACGACACTCGGCATCGATCAAGTTCCGACAATTTATGTGAACAACAAAAAAATCAATCTGGAAAACGACATAAATATTACGGAGATGCTAACGAAGTTTATTGTTAAATGATATGACAAAAAATAAAAATATCATAAAAATATTTTTTGCAATAATCTTCGCTTTGGTATTTTTGCCAAATAGCGCCATGGCCGCCAAAAGTAAAATTGGGGATCCTTGCGTAAGTGATATTCTCAACACTGATTGCGAATATGGAGGAGCCAACCTAGATTGTGAAGAAACCACCTTAACAAAAGATGGAAAAAATCAGTATTTTTGTACTTGCTACAAAGACGAGGATTGCACCACAGAGTATGGTACACCAAAAGATGGTGGCGATTGGAAATGTGAAAAATCTCCTTTCAAATCATTTGATTATAATTTGCACTACTGCCGAAGCACAAAAATGTTATTAGGAAATGGCGAATTTGTAAAAGACCCCTTAACTATAGAAGAATTTTACTGTTTAACATACAACAAAACTAACCAAGCTTTTTCTTGTACACCTGTACCAGTAGAAAAAGGTGGTGGGTGTTCAGCAACGATAAATAAATTCTTTCTTAATAAAGCTGGTGTAACTAATTTTGGCGATTCATCTACTTTGACATCAGAAAAATGCGAAACTAAAAAAACCACAGTTTCTACGGGACAATTTTGTAAAGTAGACGATAAATGTATCTCTAATAAAATTGATGACTGCGGATCAAATACTTTGTATAAAACTTACGATGAATGTATAAAAAATATAAAAACTAAAACCTGTACGCAACAATCTGATTGTTCATCTGGGGAAATAATAATAACATCCATATGTGTAAATAAAATATGCTATCCAAAAGAAACTTTAACCATTATTGGTGAGTGTAAGAGTGACTCCGACTGCCAGGCTAGTGGAAAAGCTGGTGCTTGTTTTTTGGATGGTAGTTACCATTTGTGTGCCTATAAAGATTCCGACAACGTTACCTCTTTCGCTGATATGATGAATTGCGGTTCAACTACCTGCACAAAAAGTGACAAAAAATGCCAAGTAGATAACGACTGTAGCGGTCTTGATGGAATCGGTATTTGTAAAGATAATTATTGCTGGTTAGATGAAGCTTCAATGAAAAAATATAAAAGTTCGATATCTTTTTTTGGTGTCACAGCCGATTTGCAAATCAGAAAACCGGTTCTAGAAATAAATATTCCTCAACTAAAATTTAGTGATGTAGAAAATAGTGTGGACGATGAGGGGTTTCTCCATCTCCCATACATTGGTGAATACATGTCGGCGATTTACAAAGTAGCCATGGTGGCTATCAGTATTATTGGGGTGATAATGATAATTGTAGTAGGAGTAAAAATAACAGTTATGGGTGGTGAAGAACGTGTCAACGGTTTTAAAAAAATCGGGCAAATTGTGGTAGGGTTACTGATTGCGTGGGGATCTTATACAATTTTATATACCATCAATCCGGATTTGGTGAATTTTCAGGCGTTGAAAGTACAATATATCGAACAACAAGATCTTCCTGACGACGTTGACACCTCAGATATGGAAGCTGGCATGGCCGGTATGGCTGGCGGAGTGGTAGAAGGCGAAAAAGGTGCTTGTGATAAAATCAACCCCGCCGCTCCCCCATCAAATTGGGTTGACATGGTGGCTGCATGCAAAAACAATAAATGTCCGGGGTTATCAGTAGTCGCAAAAAAAGATCTAAGAGAAAATTTTGTTTTAAAAATAACGGCCGATAAATTAATGAACGCTGGTAAAAAAGCGGCAGCTCAAGGATATGTAATTTCAGTAAGATCAAAATGTAGGAGTATAGCTTCTCAAAAAGCATTGGCGGATAAAGAACCCGGAGGAGTAAAATCCGGTAGTGTCGCTAAACCGGGTAATTCTCCACATGGTACCGGATATGCGGTAGATTTAGTATTAATGAAAGATGGTAAAGTATTTTCTGATGGCGCTTTCAGTGCATCAAAACAATGCAACGCCAATCTACAAGGAGTATCCGCCCTCTCTGCTATTATGTATAGCGCCGGTTTTGTAAGATATGGCGCCGAAAATTGGCATTTTGAAGCACAAAAAGCTGGAAATTATTGTCGTATTACCGGTTATACAGGGTTGTCTCCATGTATACCACCAGCCAAAGGCGCAGAACGATGTCCGGTTAAATAATTATCACATGAAAAATAACCCAATTATTTTCACCTGCTCCAACTGTGGCGCTCAATTCCAAAAATGGACCGGGCGTTGTTTGGAATGTGGAAAATGGGGCACGGTAGAAAAAACGAACGCGCCAACCAACAAAGAAAAAGAAACGGCTGACATTTCCAAAAATTATTCCCCGATAAAAACCGAAAAACTTCAAGAAATTTCCAATCAAAATTTTAAACGCTTTCAATCTAATATTTCTGAATTGGATAGAGTGTTGGGTGGTGGCATAGTCCCTGGGAGTTTAATATTGCTTGGCGGTGAACCCGGCATCGGTAAATCTACCCTCGCTTTACAACTGGCCAATATTATTGCAGAAACAATATATTTCTCCGGAGAAGAATCTACCCAACAAATAAAAATGCGCGCTTCACGTTTGAATATCACTTCCTCTACTTTACAATTGGCCAGCACTACAAATATTGAAAGTATTATTGTTACCAGCATATCCAGCAAATGCAAACTGGCGATTATTGATTCCATTCAAACAGTTTATTCTGACGAAGTTGAAGGCGAGGCTGGCAATGTATCTCAAGTGCGAGCTTGCACCGTGAAACTCATGGAAGCAGCCAAAAAAAATAATATCACTTTTATATTGGTCGGTCAGGTTACCAAAGATGGTGGTGTGGCCGGACCAAAAACTTTGGAACATTTAGTGGACACTGTCCTCTATCTCGAAGGTGACCGCTTCCATGATTTTCGTATTTTGCGAGCGGCAAAAAATCGCTTTGGACCAACCGATGAAGTCGGTGTATTTACTATGGAAAAAGACGGATTGGTCGAAGTGAAAAATCCGTCCGCTGTCATGATTTCTGAAAGAAAAGAACCGGTGTCCGGCACAGTTATCACCGCCATCATGGAAGGTACTCGCCCAATGCTCATCGAAATTCAGGCACTGGTTACCAAAACCAATTTTGGTTTCCCCCAACGTCGCGCCTCCGGTTTTGATTTGAACCGATTACAAGTTCTGATTGGTGTTTTATCTCGTCGAGCCGGACTACCACTGGACAGTTATGATGTTTTTTTAAATGTTGTTGGTGGTCTAACCGCAGATGAACCGGCCGCTGACTTGGCGGTCATATTGGCGATTGCTTCCGGATTAAAAGACAAAACCCTACCACCCGGTTTGGCCGCCTTTGGCGAAGTAGGATTAAGCGGTGAGGTTCGATCGGTCAACCATACCGAAAAAAGATTAACTGAAATAAAAAATCTAGGACTGGAAATAGCGGTCGTTCCACTATCTTCAAAATTACCAAAAATTACCGGTTTAAAAATAGCACCGATAAAAAATGTTCAGGAAGTGGTAGAAAAAATAATTCAAAAATAATTTATTACCAAACCATATGCCTTTCGAACGTAGACATGGAACAGCTATCGAAGCAAAAGACAAACCACGAGTGGTTACCCAACATCTGGATCGCGAAGGAAAAGTCCGTCTGGATCTAGGACCGGAAAAAGAAAATATTATGCTTGATATCGACGAAGTAATTACTCAATTTTATCGTTCAAAAAATAGAACTGCTTTGAGAGGCGACCGTGGTACCGAAAAAGAATATGCCGCCAATTGTCGTAGTGCTACCCAAGATTTTGGCAAAATGCTCGTCAACCAAACCGACGATGATGATAAAAAATTTTTTGAAAGATACCCTCAAGCCAAATATTCTGATTTGGAAAATGAAAATCCAACCAAAGGCGCTTTTGCTCATTTTAAATTTCACAGTATTGGACTGTTGGAAATACCCGATCCGGCCAATCACAACAAAGGTTATTATATAGCCATCGATTTAACATACAGTGTCGCCCACGCCGATGAAACCACTCGTACGTTGGTAGTGCACAGTAATGAAAAAAGTTCTTTGTTACAAGAACTGGATAAAATATATGGTAGTGGACCGTGGACAGTTTACAAATTAAATCCGGAGAAAAAAACTTACGTCTTTAGCGCCTAAATAAATGCTGAGGCCGCGGATCGAGAGATCCGCGGCCTACGAGCAGAGAAGCCGCCGCCTAACGGCCACAAAGGTAAAGTCCGTCCCGTTTCCTTGATGTCCGTGGCAAATTGACGGCGAGAATATCCTTGGCCAGAATCTGTCCGGCCGGGACTTCCGAATCGAGCGCGTCGTAGAAATCGATGGTGCGGTTGCCCGCATATCCCTTCAACAGGGAAATCGCGTCATCCCTTCGAACGATGACCTGTTTGGTATACCGGCCTGCTCGCACATTCACATGTATGAGCTGGTCTGGTTCGCCGTTCGACACCGTAGATACCGCGAAACGCGGCAACTTGATACAGCAGATTTCCATTCTCTACTCCTCTGGTCTAGCGCAGCCACACCAAGCGACGGAACTTCCGCCACACTTTGCAGACAAACACCAAACGTCGACATTATAAACAAAAACCAGCCAAAAGTCAACCCTTTGGCTGGTTTTTTTACTTTATTCCCAATGGGTTTCTGTAATAAAATCTTTTATTTTTTCCTTCAACTTTGGATATTTTTTCAACTTCATGGCAAATCTTTTTGCCATTGTTCTGGCTATTTTTATCAATTCATAATCAGTAGGACGAGCCAACCGCCACATCTCCTGACCACTTTGTGAAGTACCATAAACTTCGCCCGGTCCACGAGTTTCCAAATCTTTTTCCGCCAATTTAAATCCACTGTTATTTTTTTCAAAAAACTTCAATCTTTCCAAAGTGACACCGCTGGTTTCATTGGTAGTAGACAACAAACAATATGATTGATGTTGGGCTCTACCCACTCGCCCACGAAATTGATGCAGTTGCGCCAAGCCAAACCTCTCTGCCCCTTCAATCATCATCACGCTGGCGTTGGGAATATCTATCCCCACTTCCACCACCGCTGTAGAAATTAAAATATTTATTTCACCTTTTTTAAATTTTTCCATAATCGCATCTTTTTCTTTTGGTGGCATCTTACCGTGCAAATATCCAATATTCAAATTTGGGAAAATTTGTTTGGACAAATATTCGTATTCTTTCATTACGCTTTTCTTTTCATTCGCGGAATCAAACAGCGCCAACTGACCAACATCATCACCGGTTAAATTGTTTGTTGGCAAAATCAAAGGACAAACCACAAAAGCTTGACGTCCTTTTTTTACCTGTGCCGCGATAAAATCATAGGCCTTTTGTCGGTTGTATGATTCCACCAAACGAGCAGTCACCGCCTTACGACCGATAGGCATTTCATCAATCACAGATAAATCCAAATCACCATACATAGTCAACGCCAAAGAACGCGGAATCGGGGTCGCAGTCATACTCAAAAAATGCGCCGACAAACCATTCAGCCCGGTAATTTTTTCTTTTATTAATTTTCTTTGTTGCACTCCAAAACGATGTTGTTCATCTATCACCACCAAAGCCAATTTATTCAAAACTATTTTTTCAGACAACAAAGCATGCGTGCCAAGCACCACCTCAAATTGACCTTCACCGATACACTGAATTAAATTTTTCTTTTTAAATTCTATCACTTGATTATTCACTGACCCCAAAAACTGCGATCGCGTCAACAACGCGATATTTAAATTTTTACCCAACAATTTTGCTAAACTTTCAAAATGTTGTTTGGCCAAAATTTCCGTCGGTGCCATCATTATTGTTTGAAAGCCATTTAAAACCGCGCAATACATACTAATCGCCGCCACTACCGTCTTGCCCGACCCCACATCGCCAGACAACAACCGATTCATTGGATTATTTTTTTCTAAATCTTTCAAAATTTCCCAAGTGGATATTTTTTGGGATTTTGTTAAGGTAAACGGCAATCTTTTTACCAATTCTTTTATTTCATTTTCTTTAAATTGAATTTTTGACGCCTGCTCTAACTGGCGTTTTTGTCGTGATAATTCAGATTTTAATTGAATCAAAAATAATTCGTCAAACTTTAACCTCTTTTGACTATTAGCCAAATCGTTTTCATCTTCTGGAAAATGAATTCTTTGCAAAGCCAAATTTAATGGTAAAAAATCTTGTTCCTCCAAAATTTCAGATGGTAAATAATCCGGTAAACTTTGCGCAACAAAAAGAGCCTGCTTCATTAAAAATCTCAAGTGTTTTTGCGACAAACCGGCGGTAAGATAATAAACCGGCACCAATTTGGCGGTCAAAACATTTTCTGAACTAACAGCGCGTTCATAGTTGGGGGCAATCAATTGTAATCCCAACATATCCGCCTTGACAGTACCGGTAAACAAAAAAATATCACCCGGCTTAATATTTTTGATAACATACGGCTGGTTAAACCACATAATTCGCAAACTTCCGGTATCGTCTGACACCAAAGCCTCAGTCAAAATTTTATGAGTTTTAAAACTACGACGATTGGCAATCAATTCCACCTTAGCACGCACCGAAACCATCGCCCCTTCTTGCAAATCTTTAATTTTCAAAACTCCACAATAATCATCATAACGAAATGGAAAATAAAAAATCAGGTCCTCAATAGTATGAATACCGATTTTATCCAATCGCTTCACCGCCGCCTCCCCCACCCTATTTAAAGATGATACTGAAGATTCTAAATTCATACCACCAATTATATACCATTTCAAAGAATAAAAAAATACCGATTTACAGCAGAAATTGCAAACTGACGAAAAAAACACAGGTTACAATTACCTTTGAGCGGGTTATGAGCCGAGGCTCATCCTTTTGCCCTCGCGGGCAAAAAAAGCGAAAAGGTGGTTGTAACCTGTGTTTTTTTGATAAAGAATTAAATCTTAAATACGGTCGTACTCATGCATTGTCACCTGAGATTCAATCTGTTTGGCCGCTTCGATAGCCACTGCCACTACGATCAACAAACTAGTACCACCAATCTGAAACGAGGTCGTACCCGAAGCCCCTTGGACCAACAATGGTAACACTGCAATCAAACCTAGGAAAGTAGCGCCGATTAAATTGATACGATTTACAGTCATGCCCAAATATTTTTCAGTTTCTTTACCTGGACGAATACCTGGCACGAACCCACCCTGACGTTGCAAATTCTCCGCAATTTTTTGAGGATGGAAAATAACGGCTGTATAGAAATAAGTGAAGAAAAATACTAACAAGAAATAAGCACAACCATAAAATAATTGATTTTGAAACAAGGCGATAGTCTTCACTGCCATTACAGACAACCAAGCACTACGGGCATGTACGAAAAACTGAGCAACCATCGGTGGAAATAACACCAAAGAAATCGCGAAGATAATCGGAATTACACCGGACATATTTACACGAATTGGCAAGTGTGAAGAAGAACCGCCGTAAACATGATTGCCACGCATTTGTTTGGCATAATTGACCGGAATATTTCTCTGTCCCTCATTGATAAATACCACACCAACTACAGTCAAAACCGCTACACCGGCCATCAGAACAAAAGTATAAAAATCAGCCGAAGTATAGTTGATAAAAGCATTGCGTAAAATTGTTGGCAAAGAAGAAACGATACCGGCAAAAATCAACAAGGACATCCCGTTGCCAACTTTCTTTTCTGAAATCAATTCACCGAGCCACACCAAAAACATTGTTCCGGCAGTAATGGTGGCCATAATGGTAATCATTCTAAAAGGAGTCAAATCCGATAAAATCGGACGAGAGGAATTTTGCAACAAACGGATCATAGCAAAAGATTGCAAAAATGCTAGAGGTACTGTCAGATATCTAGTATACATGTTGATGCGCTGTTGGCCGGATTCACCTTCTTTAGTCATTTCTTCCAAAGCCGGCACAATCATCGCCAACAACTGAAAAATAATAGAAGCCGTAATATACGGAGCCACACCCAACATGATCACTGAAAAATTTGACATGGTACCACCGGAAAACACATTCAACAACCCCATGATCTGATTGCCTTCCAAATAATTTTTTAAATTGGCGACATTTACTCCCGGAACCGGCACATGTGAAGCCAAACGAAATACTACCAACATGGCCAAGACAAATAAGATATTTTTTCTAATATCTTTAATTTTCCAAACTTGTTCAATTTTTTCCCACATAAAGTGAAGGGTTATTTAACTTCTCCTCCGGCTTTTTCGATAGCGACTTTGGCGCTGGCAGTTGTTTTGATACCTTCAACTGTCAATTTTTTCTTTAATTCTCCTGTCCCTACTATTTTAGCAGTTTTTACTGAAGCGGACAAGATGTTTTTTTCTTTCAAAGTTATCAAATTTACGATCTCACCAACCGCAAAGTGTTTTTCCAAATCACTCAAATAAACCTCGGATGGTCTAGTAGCAATACTGGTAAAACCACGTAATTTTGGAGTGGATTGCATCAAACGTTTGAAACCTTTCAATTTCAAACCACGACTACCACCGGAACGAGCGGTTTGTCCTTTACCACCATGCCCGGAATAATTTCCATGACCGGAAGCATTACCACGACCAAGTTTTTTGGCGGTATGGCGTGAGCCTTTGGATGCCTTGAGAGTATGGATGGCTAATTTCATATAAAAATTATTTTTAGTTTTTTTATTTGGAACGCAAGGCTTTTAAAGCTTCGAAAGTCGCCTTGATAATAGTAATTTTATTTTTTGTTTTACCAATAATCTTGGAAGAAACATTTGGAACACCGGCCAAATCCAACACAACACGAACTGCGCCACCAGCGATAATACCAGAACCTTTTGGAGCTGGTTTCAACATTACTTTGGCTGCTTTAAACTTCATGTAAACTGCGTGTGGAATAGTTTCGTTAACAATCGGCACTTTGATCAAATTCTTTTTGGCTTGACGAGTGGCTTTATCCACGCCAATCTGTACATCTTTGCCTTTTTCAACACCAAAACCAACGCGACCCTTGCGATCACCAACTACTACCAAAGCACGAAAACTCATATGTTTTCCACCTTCGGTAACACGAGTTACGCGAGCCAAATCCAAAATATTGGAATCAAACTCGGATTTTTCTTGTTGTCTACCTGGTCTCTTGAAACTTTTTTGCATAAATTTAAATCAATACATTACAAAACAAATTAAAATTCCAAGCCACCGGCGCGAGCACCATCAGCCAAAGCCTGAACACGTCCGTGATATTGGTAACCACCACGATCAAATACTATCTTGGTAATTCCAACCGTTTTAGCTTTTTCAGCAATTTTTTTACCAACCAAAAAAGCAGTCAAAATCTTTCCAGTATAACCTTCTACCTTTTCTTTGCCGACTTCTTTTCCACTGGCCTGAGCAAGGGTTTTACCGGCTTCATCATTAATCAATTGAGCGGTAATACTTCTTAGACTACGAAAAACAGACAAGCGTGGTTTCAACTTGGTGCCACTCAAATGAGAGCGCACACGAGCATGACGCACTTGGCGTAATTCATTTTTATTTGTTTGAGTCAATCTACGCATATTTTTATATATTCTTTAAACTAAATTATGCAGCCCCTTTAGCGGCAGTCTTACCAGCCTTGCGACGTACTATTTCACCAAGATACTTGATACCTTTGCCTTTATAAGGTTCTACTTTTTTAGTACTGCGAATTTGAGCGGCCATTTCTCCAACCATCTGCTTATCAATTCCGCTAACTGTAATCACATTTTTTTCTACTTCAAATTTAATACCACCAGCCGGTATTAATTCTACCGGATGAGAAAAACCAACTTCCAAAACCAAATTCGCACCTTTCAAGGAAGCTTTATAACCGACACCGTTAATTTCCAGTTGTTTTTTAAAACCGGTAGTCACACCATCCAACATATTTTCAATAATACTGGAAAATGTACCCCACAACGCTTTGTCTTTGGTATTTTCCGGACTAACTACACTAACAGAAACTTGACCATCAGCAATAGACGCTGTGATACGTGGGTGTAATTTTAGGCGCAATTCACCTTTTGGTCCTTTTACTACCAATTCTTCATTTTTCACTTCCACGGTTACGCCTTGTGGAATTTTTCTAATTTTTTTACCGATACGAGACATATGTTTTTATTAATAATTCTGTCTGATTAATATACTTCACAAATTAATTCGCCGCCTAGTTTGGCTCCACGGGCCTCTTTACCAGTCATAATACCTTTGGAAGTGGACACAATCGATACACCAAAACCATTGAGTACTTTGGTGAGTTGATCAGCCTGTACATAACAACGTGAACCCGGCTTACTGATTCTTTTGATACTTTCCAAAGCACCTTGACGTCCGGAATATTTCAAAGTAACCACAATCTGTGGAAATTTATCTTCGTTAGTTTGGACTTTTTCCAAATATCCTTCACGTACCAAAATTTCGCAGATTTTCATCTTTAGTTTGGAATATGGAAATGTCGCTTCTTGTTTGCGCACCTTGTATGCATTACGAATGCGGGTGAGCATGTCAGCGATTGGATCAGTCATCATAAATACAGTTGATTATTTAATGTTATAAAATAAAAATTAATTACCAGCTTGACTTTCGTACACCCGGTAATTTACCGGCGTTAGCCAATTCACGAAAGCAAATACGACACAAACCAAAATGACGAATAAAGGCGCGTTTGCGTCCGCACTTCCAACAACGTCGGACAATGCGAGTAGAAAATTTTGGTTTTTTATTTGATTTGGAAATTTGTGCTTCTGTTGCCATATATTATTTTATAAAAGGAAATCCTAGATGAGTTAACAATGCTTTTCCGGCAACACGATCTTTGGCGGTAGTGTTGATAATAATTTGCAAACCATGCATTTTTTCAATTTCACCGGTTTTTACTTCTGGAAAAGCAGTATTTTCTTTCAAGCCCAGAGTGTAATTTCCTTGGCGATCAAAAGCTTTGTCGGTAATACCGCGGAAATCGCGAATACGAGGAAAACTTACATTGACCAATTTTTCTAAAAATTGATACATGCGTTTTCCGTGCAAAGTTACTACCACACCGATTTCTTGTCCTTGTCTAATTTTAAAATTGGAAATAGCTTTTTTAGCTTTGGTGCGAATCGGTTTCTGACCGGTAATTTTGGACAAAGTTTTTTCTACATTTTCAATATAACTTGCTTCTTTTACAAAACGACCAACACCAACATTGATCACCACTTTGGTAATTTTTGGCACCTGCATGGTGTTTTTCAATTTGAGTTCAGCTTTCAAAGCCGGCACTACTTCTGTTTTGTATTTTTGGTATAAATTAGGTGTCATAAAATTAATCAATAAACTCTTTACATTTGCGGCAAACGCGTTTTTTATCTTTGCCATCTAATTTAAAACCAACGCGAGTAGTGCGATTGCATTTTGGACAAATTAATGAAACATTTTCTACGCGTACCGGAGCGGACAACTCAATTACCTGTCCTTTTTCTCCAGCTTTACGAGTGCGTAAATGTTTTTTCATTAAGTTCAATCCTTCTACTACAACTTTACCGGCAACTGGAAAAACCTGAATAATCTTGCCTTCTTTGTTGCGATCTTTGCCCTTAATAATTTTTACTTTGTCGTTTGATTTAATTTTCATAATTACTAGAGTTGAGTTAAAAAGAAATTTATTTCTTTTTGCGAAACTCGATGTAATTTCAAGTTTCGCAGAAACTTATATATAATTTAGAGCACTTCCGGCGCCAAAGAAATAATTTTTTGAAAACCTTTGGTACGTAACTCGCGAGCAATCGGTCCAAAAATACGAGTGCCTTTTGGTTCTTTAGTTTTTCGATCCACAATCACACCGGCATTTTCATCAAAACGAATATAGGTACCATCCGAACGGCGAATCTCTTTGCATTGACGAACCACTACTACATGAACCACTTCACTCTTTTTTACCATACCGTGTGGTGTAGCTTCTTTTACTACGCAGGTAATAATATCACCAATCTGACCGTAGCGTTTTTTATAACCGCCCAAAACACGAATGCATTGCAATTTCTTGGCACCGGTATTATCTGCTACTTTTAACATTGAGCGATGTTGCATCATATAAAAATCTGATTAACCATTAACTTTTAAAACTTCTACCAGTCTCCAACGTTTGGTGGCCGATAGCGGACGACATTCTACAAAACGAACTTTATCCCCTACTTTAGCCACTTGCTGTTCATCATGAACATGATACTTGCGACTAACAGTAAAACTTTTTGGATATTTTGTATGTTTTTTGATACTATCAACCTTCACAGTAATGGTTTTAGTCATTGCCGCGCTGGTTACTATACCTTTAAACTCTCGACTTATTTTTTTAATTACTTGTTTTTCCATATAATCTTTAAGATTAAGCCTTTTCAATAAATTTAGTACGTACCCCTAATTTGTAACCGGCCAAATCCATAGCAATCTTGGCAGACTCACGAGTGATACCACCCATTTCAAACATAATCGTACCCGGCTTAATAACAGCGACATAATGATCCGGAGAACCTTTTCCGCCGCCCATTGGTACTTCGTTGCCTTTTTTGGTAATTGGACGATCTGGGAAAACGCGAATCCAAATCTTACCACCACGTCGAACATAACGAGTCAATACACGACGAGCGGATTCAATCTGACGACTGTTAATCCAACCGGCAGTTGTGCTTTTTAAACCAAACTGGCCAAAAGCAATCGCATTGTTGCGAGTAGCAACACCACGAAAACGACCGCGTCCTTTTTGCCATTTTCTATGTTTAACTTTTTTTGGTATCAACATACAGTTTCAAAAATCTTATTTAGTTTTTTCTTTTTCAACTTCTTTTTTTGCAAATTTATCTCGACGTCCAAAAGCTTCGCCTTTGTAAATCCAGACCTTAACACCGATCTTTCCGTAAATAGTGTTGGCTTCAACAATGGCGTAATCTACATCACTGCGCAAAGTAATCAAGGACATTTTTCCGGCACCCATCACTTCACGACGAGCAATTTCTACACCGTTGAGACGTCCAGCTACAGCGAATTTCACACCTTGAGCACCAGCAGTCATAACTTTTTCCATCGCTTGTTTCATAACACGACGAAAAGGAATACGACGTTCAATTTCAGAAGCCATACTCTGTCCAACAATCTGAGCGGACAAAGCCGGTTGATTCACCGCCTGAATATTTAGTTTTACTTTGGTTTTAAACTGTAAAATTTTCTTTTCAATTTCTTTGCGAACCATTTCCAAACCTTGACCATTTCTTCCGATAATCACACCTGGCTTAGCGGCCAAAATGGTAACTACTAATTCTTTAGGAGTACGCTCGATACTAACTGCATCGATACTGGCCTCCTTTAATTTTTTTGCCAAAAAATCTCGAATCTTAATTTCTTGTTCGATAAAATTAGGATACTGCTCTTTTTTAGCAAACCATTTTGAATCCCAAGCAAAAATGAATGGGGTGCGATGAATTTTCGGATGAACTTTGTGTCCCATAGTATTCAAATTATATTATGATGTTTTTTTCACTTTCTTAACTGGTTTGGCAACCTCGGTAAGAATTAAACTAATATGTGAAGTGCGTTCACGAATTGGTGTAGCGCGGCCATGAGCTTTTGGCATCCAGCGTTTCAACATTGGACCTCCATCAACCATAATAGTAGATATAACCAAATTTTCCGGTCCTAGCTTAAAATTGTGTTTGGCATTGGCGATAGCGGAATTCAAAAGTTTCATAATCGGTCTAGCGGCCAATTTGTTGGACAATGTCAAAATTTCCAAAGCCTTGGCTACTCTGCGACCGCGAATCAAATCAACCACCAATCGCGCTTTGCGTGGACTCATTCTCAAAAAGTTTAATTTTGCAGTTACTGCCTGATTCATATAAAAAATTTAAAAATCTTTTTATCTTTGATTATTTTTTAGGGGCGGCCGGCTTAGCATCGGCGGATTTAGGAGCGGCGGCTGCAGTAGCGGCTGTTTCTTGTTCTTTGGCCATCTTACCACCATGACGAACAAACTTCTTGGTTGGAGAAAATTCACCCAAACGGTGTCCAACCATATTTTCATCTACAAAAACACTAATAAAATCTTTTCCATTATGTACCAAGAAAGTCACGCCAACCATTTCCGGAGAAATCACACAAGCGCGAGACCATGTTTTGATAGGGGTTTTTTTACCACTGTCTTTTACTTTGACCACTTTCTTCATGATGCGTGGATCAACGTAAAGACCTTTTTTTAAACTTCTTGTCATAATTTTTTAATTAGATTTTTTTTCTACGTGAACTGATAATAAATTTATTGCTCCATTTCTGTGGTTTACGAGTCTTCACACCGCGAGCGGCTTTTCCATAGATAGTACGTGGACCGCGTTTTTGACCAATTGGAGAGTGTCCCTCACCACCACCATGCGGGTGATCTACCGGATTCATGTTCTTACCTTTAACGCGAGGACGAATACCGCGCAATCTCATGCGACCGGCCTTGCCCCAACGAATCAAACGATAATCAGCATTACCAACCATACCGATAGAAGCAAAACAAGCTTTTGGAACCATGCGAGTTTCACCGGAAGGTAATCGTAGTTGAGCATATTCACCTTCAATACCGGTAAACTGAGCGGACAAACCGGCACCGCGCACGAGTTGACCACCTTTACCTGGGGTCATTTCAATACTATAAACAAACAAACCGATTGGAATATGTTCCAATTTCATGCGATTGGCCACTTTGGCTTCAATAGCTTTGTCAGATGACATCACGACATCGCCAACATTCAAACCTTGTGGGCATAAAATATAAGCGCGAGTTTTGTCCAAATATTCAATCAGAGCCACACGTGGACCACGGTTTGGATCATATTCGATAGCGATCACAGTAGCTGGAGCATCAAACTTCTTTTGTTTGAAATCCACCAAGCGATAAAAACGTTTCACACCACCACCTTGATGGCGAACACACAATTTACCTTGGTTATTGCGACCGGAATGTCTTTTCAAAACTGTCACCAAAGATTTCTCCGGTTCAAATTTTGTAATATCAGAAAAAGCATCCACACTGGATTTTCTGCGGCCTGGGGTTGTTGGTTTGTAAACTTTAATCGGCATAATAATTTAAAATATTTTCGGTAATTAAACGCCTTCATGAATTACGATTGTTTTGCCTTTTGGTAAAGTAACAATCGCTTTTTTGAAATCACTTCTCTTACCTGAATGTTTGCCAAAGCGCATTGCTTTGCCTTGAACATTTATAATATTAACACTTAGTGGTTTAATTTTGTAAACTTCTTCGATCGCTTTTTTAATCACAGCTTTATTGGCATTTTTGGCCACTACAAAACTATATTTATTTTCGCTTTGTTTGACCGCAGATTTTTCAGTGACCAAAGCGCGTAATAAAATGCTGTTGATAATTTTTTTAACTTTTTTGTCAGCAGTATGAGCGTGTGCTGAATGATCGTGACCTTCATGACCATCTTCGATCGCGGCTGTACTGGTTACTTTTTTAGCAGTAGTTTTTTTCACTTTTTTTTCTTCGACTAATTCAGCCTCAGCTTTTGGCTCAGAAGTTTTTTCTAAACGTTTGGTTTGATTCTTTTTTGACCAGCGATCAAGTAATCCCATATTAGTTTTATTTGTCATTCCCACAAAAGTGGAAACCTATCTTATTAGTAAATTATTTTCCAAAAATTTCTTCCATTTTCTTAATTCCATCTTTGGATGTTAAGATTACACCTTTGGAAAGTAAATCCATCACATTGCTATCTTGCGCGCGCAAAGTCTTGGCTTTTTTCAGATTTTCAGTCATACGCATCACTTCAGCATTTTTTTCAGCGGTCAAAACCAAAAAGGTTTTTAACTTAGTTGGTAAACTTTTCAAAAAGCTAGCAAATAATTTTGTTTTTGGTTGTTCAAATTTGAAATCCTCTACAACCAACAAATTGCCGGATTGGGCTTTGTCAGACAAACACATGCGAATAACATTCTGACGAGTCTTTTTGTTGATTTTTGTTTTATAATTACGGTCAGTCAATGGTCCAAAAGCGACACCGCCGCCTTTCCAGATTGGAGAACGGATAGAACCATGACGAGCACGACCGGTACCTTTTTGTTGCCAAGGTTTTTTACCGCCACCTTGCACTTCACCGCGATTTTTGGTATCAGCCCAAGGTTCGCGCTGGTTGTTGGTTTGCTGTACAAAAACTTGATGAACTAACTCCGGTTTAATTTTTACGCCAAACACAGTGTCGGATATTTCCATTTCACCTGTTTCTTTGCCAGCTAAATTGTAAACTTTAATTTTCATAATAAGTATATCTTCTTTAAAATTATTCGTTCACAGTAACCGCCTCAACCTGTTCTGTTTTTGGTTCTTCTTTTGGTTCATTTTTTGATTCATTTTTTTGAATCTTTAAAATACCCTCACCTTGGATCACAATCAAACTATTGCGACCACCCGGAACCGCACCTTTGATATAAATTTCATTGGTCTCTGGATGAATTTCCACTACTTCCAAATTTTTTACTGTTACTTGTTCACCACCCATACGACCAGCCATACGCATACCTTTGAAAACACGTTGTACACCACCGGCACCAATGGAACCTGGGGCACGCAAATTGTCTTTGTGACCGTGACTAGCAGGACCACCGCGGAAATGATGACGTTTTACCACACCGGCAAAACCTTTTCCTTTGGAAACACCAGTTACTTCGATTTCATCACCGATAGCAAAAGTTTCTAAGGTCACCAAATCACCACGAGTGATATTGTCAGTTTTTTCAATTGCAAATTCTTTCAACCAAGCTACTGGTGTCAAATCTTTCAAATGACCGGCATCTGGTTTGTTTAAACGAAATTCTTTCTTTTCTCCAAAACCAAGCTGAATAGTTTTTTCTTTTTCCTTAACTTGAACAATAGTACACGGACCAGCTATTACACGAGTAACCGGCACCACCTCACCGGATGGTAAAAATACTTGTGTCATTCCAATTTTCTTTCCTAAAATGAATTTCATAAAAATTGTTGTCATTGCTTTTTTATCTCGCCGAAGCTTCAGCGTAGGCGGACAGAGATAAACAAGATAACTGAATTAATTATTTAACAAAAAACTAGAAGCAATAACACTGTTTAAACCCATTCCTTCAGTGCTCTGGCTTCTAGCCTTCTTGTGCACAACTTTTGGTTGCACACGACTCACCCCCAATGGGTGAATTTTATAGATGGCTTTGGTTTTTTATTTGTAAAAATCTTATTCTCCTAGCCAAATTTTTGCTGTGTAAATGTTTTTCATTGCCTCGCCGTAGCTTTAGCGCAGGCGGGTGTGAATCTTATTTACTTGGCACCGATTGGCTTTGTGTTGCTAATAATAGCAGAAACTTTTCCCCCTGTCAAGCCCTGCGATTACATTTTTATTTCCACATCTACACCGGCTGGCAAATTCAAATTCATCAAGGCATCTACACATTTGGCAGAAGCACCCATGATGTCGATCAAACGTTTGTGAACACGCATTTCAAACTGTTCGCGAGCGTCTTTGTGTACAAAAGTAGAGCGATTCACAGTGAATTTGGTCTTTTCGGTTGGCAAAGGTACCGGACCAACTACTTTGGCATCATTACGAGCGGCGGTTTCAATGATAGTGCGAGTGGCCTGATCAATAATACGGTTGTCATAAGCGCGAATCTTGACGCGAATACGAGTAACCGCTTCTTCTTTGACCTTGTCTTCTTTTGGTTTAATTGTAGGATTTGTGGTTGTCATGTTATTTATTAAATTAAAGAGCTAATTAAAGAACAAATTTTAAGGGGGCGTTGTTTAAAACGCCCCCTATAAAATCTTATTTGATAATTTTTACTACTACACCAGCGCCAACGGTACGACCACCTTCGCGGATAGCGAAGTTCATCTTGTCTTCCATAGCTACTGGGTTAATCAACTTGACCTTCAAATTGACAGTATCGCCAGGCATTACCATTTCTACACCAGCTGGTAACTCGAGAATATCACCAGTTACATCAGTAGTTCGAATGTAGAACTGTGGTTTGTAGCCTTTGAAGAATGGTTTATGACGACCACCTTCTTCTTTACTCAAAACGTATACTTCGGCTTCAAATTCAGTATGAGGAGTAATAGAACCCGGTTTGGCCAAAACCATACCACGCTCTACTTCTTCCTTTTTGGTGCCACGCAACAATATACCTGCGTTATCACCAGCTTGACCCTCTTTCAAGGATTTATTAAACATTTCAATACCGGTAACAACAGTCTTCATCGGTTCTTCGCGTAAACCAACGATAGAAATTTCATCGTTGATCTTGATCTGACCGCGTTCAATACGACCAGTTACTACTGTACCACGGCCTTCAATAGAAAACACGTCTTCTACAGGCATCAAAAATGGCTTATCAATAGCACGAACTGGATCTGGGATATAAGTATCCAAGACATTGATCAAATCCATAATTGGCTTGGTGGCAACTTCGTCAGTTGGGTTTTCCAAAGCCTTCAAAGCACTACCACGGATAATAGGAGTGGTATCGCCAGGGAATTTGTATTTATTCAAAAGATCACGAACCTCTACTTCTACCAACTCTACCAAATCAGGATCGGCCATATCTAATTTGTTCAAGAAAACAACGATATAAGGCACACCTACCTGGCGAGCTAACAAAATATGTTCACGAGTCTGAGGCATCGGACCATCGGCGGCTGATACTACCAAAATAGCACCATCCATCTGAGCTGCACCAGTGATCATGTTTTTTACATAATCGGCATGGCCTGGACAATCTACGTGCGCATAATGTCTTTTTTCGGATTCGTATTCTACGTGAGCTGTGGAAATAGTAATACCACGAGCTTTTGATTCTGGAGCTTTGTCCAAATCACCTACGCCCTTATTTTGGGCAACGCCACCGCGGGCGTTTAATACCTGCAAAATTGCAGCTGTTAAAGTGGTTTTGCCATGATCGACGTGACCAATGGTACCAACGTTAACATGGGGCTTTGTTCTACTAAACTCAGCCATAAGATTATACGTTCACGGCACTATCTTCGAGTGGTCGAGATAGATTTTTGTCCAGCCGCTAAATTTTTAATAAAAATGTAAACAAACACGCTAACCATAGAGGTGATTAGCGTGGGCATTATAACAGGTTTTAAAAATTTTGCAAGGGGGTGTAAATTGTGGATAATTTTTTTATGAATACAATCGTTATTCAATAGGCTCCAGATAAAACTTTTCTTCCTCGCCTTCTGGCAATCCAGACAGACTTTCTTCACCGAAAACTTGCTCCACTTGACCGGTTTCTAGCGGAATATTGCTTGGTTCTAGTGGTTCGAGTGGCTCGGTAGGTTCCAAAGGTTTTTCGACTTCTTCCAACTCACTATCCTCAACATCTTCGATTTCATCGACAACTTCCGGCACTGGCTGGCGACTCTTTTGCTCCTGCCAACGAGAAATGTCGTGATTTAATTTATTTAACATATCCTCTTCTTCCAACTCCTCAAATGAAGAAGTGTCGTTTAGTAAATTTTCGTATTCATCCAAATTCATCATCACCATGGTTTCGTCTGTTTCCTTGTCCATAATCACAAATCTATCTCCGGTACGACGAACTAATCTAATAATACGATCCAATTGATTATTTTGCATAAAAAAAATAATGGTTTACGCATCCATTATATCAGGCAGATTAAAATAGTCAAATTTGTATGTGTGCGTCCACCCGAGCTTCGCTTTTGCTCGGGTGGAACGCTGGTCGCCATGGGCTACTTCTCCTCCGTTTCCGGTTCAGGCTTGAACCGGATGACGTTGGCCAAGCACTCCCCCTGCTCCGTGAGGAGCATGACCGCGAGAACAATCAGCGCCATCGCCAGGACGAATGCACTGATTGGCCCTTTGGTCATCATGCCAACCACAAAGTAGAGTATCGCAATCGGCGTATGAATCAGAATGAACGTGGACCGCCTCATGGCAGACCTCCTATGTTGCCGAAGGCACACCGCCAATCCTGCATGGATCAGCGACGCTTCGGACGACGTATACTAGCATAATTATAGCAAAAAGTCAATAGACATACCATCATAAGTCACATCCGCATTTTCATATTTATTTTTTAAAAATTTACGCAAATCGGCATATGGCATGGTCGAATGCCCGATATGGGTAAAAAATACTTTTTTAATCTTCCAACTTCGATAAAAATCCAGTTGTTTTATTATAGATAAGTGACTAGGCATACTTTGTGTCAAAGTAGAGCCATCCGCAAATAAAATATCACAATTTTTTATATAGCGCTCCACTCCCTGCAACGAGCCCAAATCAGTCATATACACAAAACGTTTTGGCTCGCCGGCAGACAACCAATCGATAGCATATCCGACACAAGTGGTATTGGTAGCATGCAACACGCGAAATGGAGTGATCGCAATCTGACCAAAATTAATCGCCTTCCCCGGTTTAACATTTCCTTCTATCTCACTGTAAACTTTTACTCCGGATAAATATTTCAAACCATAATTGGCATCAAAATGATTGTGCGTAATAAAGACCGCATCGGGGTGAATTTTAAATTTATTTAATTGATAACGAACATCCGGTCCGGCCTCAAGCAAAATAGTCTGATCGGGCGTAACTATCGCGACCGACGAACGAGTGCGACAATCTTTGGTGTTGTGTTGGGCGGCCAAACAAAGTGGATCATCATGCAAAGGAAATTTTTTCTGATAATTTTCAATATCCAAATAATCTCCAAAACGGTTGGTCTGCGTGCGCGGAAAAGGAGAACTGGCCGATGAGCCCAAGACAATAATTTTTATTTTATTATTTTTCATGGAGAAATTTTAACATAATAAAAAAATAAAGGCAAAATGATTGTACTTTTTTTTATAAATTAAAAAAACAGCCGTTTGGCTATTTTTTGTTTGGTGCACCCATTAGGAGTCGAACCTAAATTTTCGGCTTCGCAGGCCAATGTCCTATCCATTGAACGATGGGTGCAGGAACTTTTTCAACTAAATTTTCAATATTCTACCCATTCGCTCACTCAACGGTTCTTCTTCTTGATCCAAATCTTCATCCAAAAATTGAGCTAAATATTCACGAATCGGCATCGGATCGAAATCATACAGTGGCACTTGAACGCGGTGATGTAAAACATTATTTTGCGCGAAATATAGATTTTTGGTAAATGGCGGATTGTAAATTATCCAAAAATTTGATAACTCACTATAACGATAATATTTCTTCCCAATCACCACTCCGGTATTAGTAACAGCAAAATATACATCCATCGGTGATACCATATCTTGCATGAATAAAATTATTCCAAACAAGACAGTGATCAGCGCAAATAAATAATTGGCGGACAACACTCCATAAATTGCCAGGGCTATCCCCACCACTCCCATCACCCAATACCATTTCCGTCCTCTTTCGTGCTGTTCATATTCTTTGACAGTCCACTCATACTGGACTTCTCCAATATTTACCTCTTCTTTTAAAATATTTTTTGGCATAAAAAATTTTTAACCCGTGGATGATACTGGATTTGAACCAGTGACCTTTGCAATGTGAATGCAACGCTCTAACCAGCTGAGCTAATCATCCTTGATTAGAGGCCATAATTACTCTACCACAAACCAAAAACAAAATCAACCCCGCGAAGTTGCCTATTATGATTTTTTATGATACAATTTTCCTACTATATGTCGACACAAGAACCAATAAACTTATTGGAACCACAACATTTGGAACTGGACGAACCTAAGCCAAAAAGAAAAAAACTATTTTGGCTGTTTTTTATTATTATCGGAATATTGTTTGTAGTGGGTTGTAATGTATATCGCAATTACTCCCTCGCCCAATGGCCAAATGAGGCGACCAGCTATGACCTCAAAACATTACAACCCAAAAATACCGGCATCTTACAAACCGTCAAAAATTTTATTTTTCATTCCGACAATATCCTCGACGGACAAAAAGACGACCGCATCAATATTTTGTTGCTGGGTATAGGCGGAGCCGGACATGATGGTCCCTATTTATCCGACACCAATATTATTTTAAGCATCAAGCCTAGCACCAAAGAAGTGGCGATGATTTCCATACCACGTGATCTGGGTGTAACTATCGATGATCATGGTGTGAGAAAAATAAATTCAGCCGATGCCTTTGGCGAAGCACAGACCCCTGGTGCCGGAGGAGAATATGCGCGTCAAATTTTTGCCAAAACATTTGGCATGGATATCCCCTATTATGCTCGCGTAGATTTTACCGCTTTTCAAGAAATTATCGACGAAGTGGGCGGAGTGACGGTCAATGTACCGCGCGCGTTTGTTGATTATGAATTTCCGGGCGCGAATTTTTCTTATCGCACCATATCTTTTGATACCGGCGTCCAATCCATGGATGGACAACGCGCTCTGGATTTTGCTCGCTCTCGTCATGGCAACAATGGCGAAGGTTCAGACTTCGCGCGCTCTCGCCGTCAACAGCTAATGATCTCCGCTTTGAAAGAAAAATTATTATCGGTTGGAACTTATACCAATCCGGTACGTGTTCAAAATATTTTGCAATCCCTATCCTCTCACATCACCACCAATTTAAATTTTGGTCAGACTATGTATTTGGCCAATCTCGCCAAGGACGCCGACAAAAATATTAAAATGTTGGTATTGGATAATTCTGAAACCGGATTTTTAAAATCTTACATTGCAGATAGTGGCGCATATATTTTGGCACCGGTCACCGGCAATTTTGACAATATCAACCTCGCCATCCAAGACGTATTCGACAATTCTCACACCAAAATCGCCCAAAATCTATCTACTGAAAACAAATCTATTTTCCCTAGTGGCAAAATTCAAATTTTAAACGGCACCTGGCGCGCTGGACTGGCGGCAAAATACCAACAAAATTTACAAGAAAAAGGATTCTCCACATTACCGGCCGCCAATAGCCCAAAACGTCCGATCGACACCACTACTATATATGTAGTAAATACCAAAATTTCCAACGATATAGTACTAGCCCTCCAAAAAGAAATTACCGCCAAGATCGAGAAAGGCTTGCCAGAATGGATAAAAAGTGGTAGTACTAACACAAATTCCAGCACTGACCAGACAAACCCAAATTTGAAATTTAACACAGAAGCCGATATACTGATTATATTAGGATCTGATTTAACTGATAAATAAAGAATAATATGGCTACATCTGCAAAAATAGTTAACCTCGAATTACCGGTCATCGCTTTGGTTGGCCGAGTTAACGTTGGAAAATCTACTTTATTCAACCGCCTGACCGAAAGTAACAAAGCGCTGGTTTCGAGTATCCCCGGTACCACTCGCACCCGCAACGAGGGTCAAGCGATTTGGCGTGGCAAACATGTGCGCATCGTAGATACCGGCGGTCTTACTTTTTCCGATGATGTGCCTTTGGAGGAAGATATCATCAAACAAACCTCGGCGGCGCTCAAAGAAGCGGATGTGATTGTATTTGTTACCGACATTCAAGAAGGCCTATTACCTCAAGAAAAAGAGCTGGCCAAACTTTTATTACAAAAGAAGAAAAATTGCCCAGTCATTTTAGTGGCCAACAAAGCCGACAGTCCGGTTGACCACTCTTTGAAATATGAACGCGAATGGCTCAAGCTTGGTTTTGGCCAACCGATTGCCATCTCCGCTCAAAACGGTTCAGGCTTGGGAGATCTGATGGAAAACATTTTTTTACACCTAAAAAAGACGCTGAAAAAACCTCAAATTTTACCGGATATTCAACCGATCAAAGTTGCTCTGCTTGGAAAACCAAATGTAGGCAAGTCTTCTCTTTTCAACAAACTAATCGGTGAAGACCGAGTGATTGTTAGCGACATGCCTCACACCACTCGCGAACCACACGACACACTGGTAGAGGTAGATGGTGAACATATTTTGTTTATCGACACTGCCGGTATTCGTCGCAAAGCCAAGGTATCCGGTTTGTTGGAACGCATGGGTATTGGCAAAAGTATCGAAACCATGAAACGCGCCGACATTGTTTTGTTTTTACTCGACACCTCCTCCCCGATTACCGATCAGGATCAACAACTTGGTGGGTTGTTGCGTGAGAGTACCAAAAGCGTAATCATCGTGGTGAACAAATGGGATCTCAGTGAAGACAATACCGATTCGTTCCGCAATGATGTCAAAGAAAAAATATTAAAATATTTTCCGCATATCAATTATGCGCCGATTGTGTTTGTGAGTTCCAAAACCAGTTATCGCATCCACCAACTATTTCCTTTGATCAAACAAGCTTGGGAAGAAAGACACACCGAGTTGTCCGAAGAAGTTTGCGAAGAATTTATTCGTCATGTTACCAAAGATCATTTGCCATCTCGTGGCAAAGGTGTGCATCATCCAAAAATTTTGGGCTTCCGTCAGATCAATGTCAATCCACCAATTTTTGAATTGTTTATTAAATACAAGACTTCGCTCAACATTTCTTACGTGCATTATTTGGAAAATCGGTTGCGAGCGCAATTTAGTTTTTTTGCGACACCGATTATTATTAAACTTACTAAGACTAAGAGATAGTATGAAATTGATCATTGGACTTGGTAATCCAGGCAAAGAATTTGAGATGACTCGGCATAATGCCGGGTGGTTGGCTTTGGACAAACTGATCGAATCTGAAAAACTCACTTCCAAAAAATCTCCAAAATTACAAGCGGAAATTTTTGATTATAAAATCGGACGCAACAAAGTTATTTTGGCCAAGCCCCAAACTTTCATGAATAATTCCGGTACATCGGTTCACGCCATGATCAATTTTTATCGCCTGACCGCCAAAGATATTGTGGTGGTGCATGACGACAAAGATATTCCGACCGGTGAAATTCGCGTGCAGACCAATCGTGGGCCGGCTGGACACAACGGTGTAAAATCTATCATTGAACAAATCGGCACCAAAGATTTTACTCGCATTCGCATCGGGGTTGGTCCGACCACCACCTCTCCGGAAAAAATAAACGTCATTAGTAATTTTGTTTTAAACAAATTCTCCAAGGAGGAGATTAAAATTTTACAAACCGCACTGGACAATGCCGTGACTGAAATAAAAAGATTGTCGGCAATAGATTAATTTTTAATCTGTGAACCATCAAGTTCTGTTGGCACACTTCCCAAAAATAACTTATGCGCGTTATGCTCGGCTTAAAGCGCATTTTTTTAATTTGGAAAATTTGTGGGAAACGGAGTTGGATGAAATTGTCAAAGCCGGTTTGGAAGAAAATATCGCTTTTGAATTTTTAACTTGGAAAGACGCTCATCCGGCGGAAAAAATTTTTGAATGTTTGGAAAAAGAAAATATCAAAACAGTCTGCCTCGGTGAAAATAATTATCCGGCTTTATTATCTCAAATCACTGATCCACCACACACTTTATTTTATCGTGGACAATTACCACCGGACGAACAAGCAAGTTTGGCGGTGGTAGGCACTCGTCGTCTCACTACTTATGGAAAAATGGTTTGCGAAGATTTGGTCGCACCGCTCGCTTCTCAAGGTATAGCGATCGTGAGCGGATTGGCGCTGGGCATCGACGGTGTCGCCCACTCTACCGCTTTGAATGTTCATGGCACCACTATCGCGGTTTTGGGAACAGGAATAAACAAACAAAATATTTATCCGGAAGCTCACAAAGTTTTGGCGCAAAAAATTATTGATAATGGTGGAGCGGTAATGTCGGAATATCCACCAGGATTTCTGCCTACACAATATTCTTTTCCAGCTCGCAATCGAATAATCGCCGGACTCACTCTCGGCACTCTGGTAATCGAAGCCCCCGCCAAATCCGGCGCGCTGATCACTGCTCGCTGTGCATTGGAATATAATCGTGAAGTAATGGCCGTGCCCCATGCCACTACCTCACCCACCGGCGCCGGACCAAACAATTTGATAAAACTGGGAGCGAAGTTAGTGATGGAACCGGATGATATTTTGGAGGCGCTAAATTTACAAACTATCAAACAAACTTCTCCGACCAACCAACCGACCGGTGCCAATCAAACTGAAAACAAAATATTAAACTGCCTGACCAAAGAACCAAAAAACATCAATCAAATAATGTTGGAAAGTCAACTGGACAGTCCGACTATTAATTCCACTTTGGTATTAATGGAAATTAGAGGCTTGATAAAAAATTTGGGTGGAATGAATTATATAAAAAAATAATCCCAATTAAACTGGGATTATTTTTATTAATATTATTTTATTCTTTTTTACCAAATAATTTGGAAAACCAACCCTGCCCTTGTGGTTTTTCTTTTTGAGCAGATGGAGCAGATGGTTGTTCCATTTCATGAAATTTCAAACCCTTAACGCGTGTAATTTTTTTACTTCCTCCCACCCCCACCGCTTGGTCAACCAATTTGAATTCAACAAACTGGGCGCTATCGCCAATTCGTGGTCGAAAAACTAAATCCATTTCCGCAACTTTTGAAGAAGGGCCTTTGGGATCACTCAGATCAAGACCTGGCTCTTCTCCCCCAGTAAAAAATTCATCCAAATGAAAATACAAATCATCTAAATTTCTAAATTTCACACTGCCAAACTCGCGCATCAACAATCCCTTGATAAAGTCCTCGTCTTGTTTTCTTACGGCATCAAAAATATCACTCGACTCCCGCTTTTTTAAAACTTGTTCACTGCTTTCTGATCTAATGTTGGATATCCTCTGTCTTTCCGCTCTCTCACGAGCTTCGTCGGCTCTTGCGTGGCGCTCAGCCGAGCTAGGACCACCTGGTTTTTTCTGGATACCCAGATCAGCCAAATTGAATGACCCGACTGGATCTACCACCTCAACATCTTCGTCTTTCGTAGTCTCCCAATCTCTCCAATTCCCTTTTCCTTTTCCACTTTCCACCATATAAAAAATATAATAATTTACCCATAAATTTTACCACATAATTGACATTTTAGTCAAAATCCGTTATCTTAAGGAGGAAAAATAAAAAATATGTCAAAACTTGTTATCGTAGAGTCACCAGCCAAAGCCAAAACTATTTCCAAATTTTTAGGGAAAAGTTTTGTTGTTAAATCATCTTTTGGACATGTTCGCGATCTTCCAAAAAGCAAGATGGGTATTGATATTGAACACAATTTTGCGCCACAATATATCAATAGTCGCGACAAAAGCAAAGTAATCAAAGAACTAAAAGACGCCGCCAAAAAAACCAAAGAAATCCTATTCGCTACCGATGAGGACCGTGAAGGAGAAGCTATTTCTTGGCATTTGGCGCAGGTTTTGGGGGTTGATCCGGAAAAAGCCCAGCGTATCGCTTTTCACGAAATTACCAAAACTGCCATCGAACATGCTATCGCCAATCCGCGCGCTTTGGATCTCAAAATGGTCGACGCCCAACAGGCGCGTCGTATTTTGGATAGATTGGTAGGTTATGAATTATCTCCATTTTTATGGCGGAAAGTCGCCAAAGGTTTGTCAGCCGGTCGCGTACAGAGTGTCGCCATGCGCCTGACAGTCGAACGTGAACGAGAAATCCTAGCTTTTAAACCGGAAGAATATTGGACTGTCGAGGGTGTTTTTGAAAATAAAGAAAAAATAAACTTTAATGCCAAATTATCCGCCACTCCGGAAAAAAAGTTGGACAAATTGGATATTAAAAATAAAGAAACCGCAGATAAAATTCTTGCTGATCTCGCCGGTGTCACCTACACCGTCAATGCGGTTGAAAAGAAAAACAGCAAACGCAACCCACCTCCCCCATTTACCACTTCCACTTTACAGCAAGACGCCAACAATCGCCTAGGTTTTTCAGCCAAACAAACTATGCGCTTGGCTCAACAACTATATGAGGGTGTAGATATTGGATCCGAGGGTTCAGTCGGTTTGATAACTTACATGCGTACTGATGCGGTGAATTTATCTGAAAAATTTTTAACCGACGCCCACACCGTTATCGACGAAGAGTTTGGAAAAAAATATAATTTAGAAAAACCGCGCGCCTATACCAACAAAAGTAAAAATGCTCAAGAAGCGCACGAAGCCATTCGTCCGACCGAGGCCAGACGCATACCGACATTGGTAGAACCGTTTTTGGATAAAAATCAATTCAAACTATACGAGCTGATTTGGTGTCGCGCGATGGGTACTCAGATGGCCGCCGCCGAAGTTGCTTCCACCGGCGCCAACATTATTTCCACCAACCAATATATTTTCCGCGCCACCGGTCAAACTATTGTGTTTGATGGTTTCTTGAAATTATATCCGGATAAAAACAAAGATAATGCTTTGCCAAATTTGGAAAATGGTGAAAATGTAAATTGCCAAGAAATAAAAACCGAGGAACATCATACCGAACCACCAGCCCGCTATAATGACGCCGGGCTCGTCAAGGCACTCGAAGAATATGGTATCGGTCGTCCATCTACTTATGCCCCAACTATCGCGACCATCGAAGATCGTGGCTATGTCGAACGTGATGAAAAAAAGCGTCTCAAACCACGTGAAGTGGCCTTTATCGTCAATGACATGTTGGTCAAACATTTTCCAAACATTGTCGACTTTTCTTTTACCGCTCAAATGGAAGAAAACTTTGATGCCATTGCTCGCGGAGAAAAAGAATGGCAACCGGTAATCGCGGATTTTTATCATCCATTCAAAGAAAATTTAAAAATAAAAGATAAAGAAATTGCCGAAAAAGAAAAAATACCGGATGAAACTACCGACGAAGTTTGTGAAAAATGTGGCAAACCAATGGTAATAAAAACCGGACGCTTTGGTAAATTCATGGCCTGCACCGGTTATCCGGAATGCAAAACTACCAAAAATATCGCGAACCTTACCGGTGTAAAATGTCCAAAATGTTTGGATGGCGATCTAGCCGAACGTCGCAGTAAACGCGGAAAAGTATTTTATGGCTGTAACAATTATCCAAAATGCAACTTCGCGCTCTGGGATAAACCAACTGGAGAAAAATGTGAAAAATGCGGTTCTCTGCTAACCCAAACTTACAAAGGAGAAATAAAGTGTTCCAATAAGGAGTGCAAGTCAGAATAGTTGACATAAATAAGATTATAGGCTATAAATAAAGTATATTCATGGTGGGATCTCGACCACTCGAGAGTTTGTACCACTAAGATTCCGATTTAATCGGGGTTTAAAAAAATATATGGCCAAGTTAACCAAGCGTATGGCTGTCAATTCAGCCAAAATAGACAAGAACAAGGTCTATTCTCTAGACGAAGCAATCAAGCTCGTCAAAGAAACTTCCGGTGTCAAATTTGACGCCAGTGTCGAAATTCACGCCCATTTGGGTATCGACCCAAAAAAGGGAGACCAGTTAATCCGTGCGACCGTAGTATTACCGCATGGTATTGGTAAAACCAAAAAAGTAGCCGTTTTTGTTTCCAGTGAAAAAGAAAAGGAAGGCAAGGAATCCGGCGCTGATGTTGTCTATACCGAAGAAGGAATAAAAAAGTTAAAAGATACCGGTAAAATCGATTTCGAAGTAGCCGTTACTACTCCAGACATGATGCCAAAATTGGCTGCTGTAGCCAAAGTGCTCGGTCCAAAAGGCTTGATGCCAAGTCCAAAAACTGAAACTGTCGGACCAAACCTCAAAAAAATGGTGGAAGAATTGAAAAAAGGTAAAGTCACTTTCAAAAATGATGATACCGCCAATATTCACCAAATCGTCGGGAAAGTTAGTTTCGATGATGCCAAATTAAAAGAAAATTTGTTGGCTTTTCTGGAAGTATTGAAAAAGTCACGACCGACCACCATCAAAGGATCATTTATAAAAAACTTAATCCTTTGTTCAACCATGGGGCCGTCGATAAGAATTAATGAAAACTAAAACTTATACCCCTCATTATTGAGGGGTGTTTTTTTAACATCTGTATGCTTATTATCGCCACTATCGGCTATACCACTTTAACCGAAGAAGGTATAAGAAAAATAATATTAGCTGGTGCTGATGTCCTAAGATATAATTTTGCATACCGTAATATCAGCGCGAATATTGAATTGGTTACTACCGCCCAACGAATTATCGAGGAATTGAATTCTTCCGCCAAAATTTTAATTGATTTTCCATTAAACAAAATACGGTTGGGTGATTTTGATATAAAAGTTTTTGCAGTACGTGAAAATCAAGAAATGATCCTGAAATCCGCGCCCTATTCTCCAAACTGTCACGAATACATCCCGGTTGATACTCAATTCCTAGGTCAAAAAGTTTATGTCGATCAAACTATCACCATAGGAGATGGCGAAATTTCAATGCAAGTAATAGAGATATTGAACAACGACACAATCAAAGTGCGAATACTCAACAATGGAATCATAAATTATATAAAAACTTTTAATTGTAAACATCGAATATCCGAAAGTGAGTTACTGAACTTATATAATGAAACATTGGAAAAAATAAATTTTATCAATCCGGATAAAATAGCCGTGTCCTATATTAATAAAGAAACAAATGAAAAAATAAAAGATCTAATTCGATCAAAAAATATACAACCCAAAGTGATGATAAAAATCGAACACAGCATAACCGAAGCTGAATTAGAGACAATCCTTTCCGATAATTTTTACAGCTCAATTTTGATTGATCGCGGCGAGCTGGGCACTAACGAGCCATTTGAAAAACTTGGATACTACCAAGATTTAATTGTAAAAATGGCTAAAAAATTTCACAAACCAGCAATCGTATCGACTCAAATTTTAGAAAGTACTATTTCCAATTTTATACCTTCGCGATCAGATATTATGGATCTCACTGAAATTGTCCGATCTGGAGCGAGCGGTATTATGTTTTGTATGGAAACCGCTTCTTCTTCTAGACCGGCATACCCACTTTCTGTGGCCAAAAAAATTATCATGGAAGTTGAAAATCAAAAAACATATGCGAACTGAAAATAAATCAATACCGTCTATCACCGAATGGCTTTCCGGTATCAATTACAAACAAATCAAAAGATTTAGACACGAGGACGCAACCAAACGTGATCGTTTGGAGTTGTTAAATAAAGTTATTGGCTTGCCTTATTTAAAAGCAATAAAATTAAACCCTCAAGATATTACTAAACCAAACGCTTTGGTAAAAAAATTATTAATTGAATCAAAAAATCAAAAATTTTATTTTAAACTTCTACCAATCGACCCTTCTTTAGCCAAATTACGCATCCGAGATAAAAATATTACCGAATGTATAAATTGGTTCAAAAAACAAAAAATTGACCCAAAACAATATAAAATAGAAATCATTCCAATCGATAAAAATGAAAAAATGTCGACAGTCTTTTGTTGTAATTCTAGAGAAATATGGGGTGAAATTATCGAGGGACCAATTTGGAATTTTTCCAGAGGTACCCACAAAAAACAACCCACAATCTTTTCCTATAATTACAAAACTTGGGCATTTTCTAAAAAAAATACACGGGCAGAACAATTTATAAAACAGGTAATCAAGAAAATTAAAATAAAAAACAATCAACAACTGCAATTGTTAAAAAAACAAATAAAAATAGAAGTTGCTCCTCAAAATTATTTGCAGGGATATTTTGAATGTATTCAAAGAGGAGAAAATATTTTATTTGTAGATTTTAACCGCCGACTATTCAAAATTCTAAAAAAGGCACTGACAACCGTCTCCAATGGAATTAATTTATTACATGGTGTTTGTCTGGGACCTGGAAAAGCTCGTGGCAACGCAGTAATAATAAACGAAAAAAAGGTGCCTTTTACCCAAGGATCGATATTGGTTTGTAAAACCGCCTCTTTTTCTCTTTTGCCTTATATAAAAAAATCTGTAGGTATAGTCACCGAACAAGGCGCGATATTATCACACGCTGCCATCATTTGTCGTGAATTAAAAAAACCATACGTAGCTCATGTAAAAAATGCCACCCAAAAAATAAAAAATGGACAAAAAATTTTTATCGATGCCGACAAAGGTATTATAAAAATAATAAAAAAATAACTTCATCTACCATCCCAAAAACCTAGCTATTGGCAACAATAGCTTTTTTTGTTAAAATACATATAAGATTTTTAACTCTATTTTTTATGTTAACAGACAGAGAAAATGCTATTCCTTGGGATGAGTGTTTCATGCGCATGGCACACGTCATATCCGAGAGATCAAAAGACCCGAGCACTCAGGCCGGCGCGGTTATTACCGACTACAACAACATCGTGTTGGGTTTGGGCTACAACGGCTTTCCACGTGGCATCGAGAGCAATGTTTTGCCTTGGGATCGCGAAGGTAGTTTCACCGAAACCAAATATGCCTATGTCTGTCATGCTGAAGAAAATGCCGTTTACAACTCCAGTCAAAAAGTATCCGGCACAAAAATTTACTGCACTCTATTCCCTTGCAACGAATGTACAAAAACACTTATCCAAAATGGCGTAGTGGAAGTAATTTACGAAAGCGACAAATATCATGATACGGATATCTGCATCGCCTCACGCCGTATGCTCGATGCCGCCGGTATCAAATGTCGACAATACATTTCTGATTGGAAAGAATAAATTTTATGGCCAAACTCATTATCGGAATAGTCGGAGAAAACGCCGCCGGCAAAACTACCGCGACTGAATATCTAAAAAAGAAATTTAACGCGGTTACTTTTCGTTTTTCCGATATGTTGGCAGATATTTTAAAAAGAATGTATCTGGAACCAACTCGCTCCAATTTTCAAACCCTTTCTACTGTTTTGCGCCAAAATTTTAGCGAAGATATCATGTCCAAGGTCATCGCTCAAGATGCCAAAAATTCTACGGCGGATATTATTATCACCGAGGGTGTGCGTCGCCCGAGTGATGTTCCCTATCTCAAAGAATTGTCCAATTTTATTTTGATTTATATCAAAGCCGATGAACAAAATCGTTTTTCACGTTTGGCAAATCGCGGTGAAAAACCAGATGACGCGACTAAGACTTTTGAACAATTTCAAGAAGAGGGCAAACAAGAAGCTGAACAACAAATTTTAGTCATTGCGAATACCGCAGATTTTACAGTAGACAATAATGGAACAATCGAAAATACCTACGCCCAATTGGATAAAATTATCACTCAATATTTATAATTATGCGGGTTTTGATCAAGCGCTTGGATCAATCACTACCACTACCTCGATACCACACGATTGGTTCGGCCGGTTTTGATTTGTCCGCGCGTGTGGAAACTACAATCGCACCAAAACAAATTGCCCGCATTCCCTCCGGTCTGATTATCGGCACACCGACTGGCTATGTACTCACTCTCGCTGCTCGTTCCAGCCTAGCTTCCAAAAAAGGACTAATGTTGGCCAATGGAATCGGCACAATAGACAGTGATTTTTGTGGCCCGGAAGACGAAATTTTAATTTCCGTTTACAATTTTAGTGATCAATCCGTAACCGTAGAAAAAGGCGAACGTATCGCCCAAGGGTTATTTTTAAAAGTAGAACAAGGCGAGTGGGAAGAAGTCGAGGAAATATCCAAGCAATCCCGAGGTGGATTTGGCAGTACGGATAAATAAAAATATTAAATAAATTATTTTTAAATATAAATTATATGGCGGAAAGAAAAAGAACAACAAAACAACCAAAAGAACAGCCGACAGAAATAGTTCCTGAAACAGGAATTAGTGCTGATGCATTTTTTGCTGATTTTGACACAGAATTACGAGCCCAAAAAACACAAGAATCAAAAGTAGCTGGTGAAATAGCTGAAAATGACAAAGAGTTAGGTGGCCGTTTTGGACAAGTTGTTTCCGGTTTAGATACTTTTACCTCTGGGCCTGGCATGGCACTATCCGATGCCGAGGCGTTGGTGGGTTGGTTGGATAAAGACTTGCTCAAAAAAGAAAAATTGGAGATTCCACAACATGTAACAGACAACCTAGCACTTTTAAAAGCCTTACAAAAAGGATACAACGAACGCAAAGAAAAAATTGCCGACCAGCCAGAACTATTAGAAAAATTACATTCAGTATTTATCTCAAAGGAACAAGAGTTGGCAAAAAAAATTATTCCGGAACTAAAGGAACTGATCAAGCAACTTTATGGTGAAGCTCAAACAGAAGCAGAAAAAAGAGCACGAATTGCATTTCTAAAAAGCGACACAGCTCAAAATGTTCTCAATAACTACCCTGAACTTGGCAAGCCGTGCGAAGTAGCGCCGGAGACACCAGCCACCACCAAACATGAATTCCAGAAAAAATTAATTTCGACTTTAATCCCCCACCATTTAACTACCGGCAATCATGTTTTAAATAATGTTGAAGATGCTTTGCGAGCCAAAGAAGAAGCAGAGGCAACTATAAAAAAGTTTGAGACCGCAAATAATACTTGGGATACTAGATTGGGGCAAGCAAAAAAGGATAAGGAACAAATAGAAGCATACCTGCGAAAATTTCGTACCGCCCAATTTCTGGCCGAACGAACTTCTGCACGCATACAGAGCGCCATTAAGGATTTGCCACCCGAAGATCAAATGCGAGTGTGGGAAAATATAAAAATTTTTATAATCGCCACAACCTTTATCCGTTATATTGGAGTGATCCCAGAGATTCCTGAAGACATTCACCGTACTATCATGCAAGAGTTGATTCGTGTAAAGCTACTAAGCCAGACAGATGATGAATATCTTGGTTATCAAAGAGATACGGAGTTGAAATCAAACGAAAAATGGGAAAAATTGAAAATCTTTTCGGAACTATTAAAAGGTTCTGGTAAAATAATGGAAGATAGACGGACAGAAAATATATTTGTGGTTAACAACAATGAACCAAAAGAAAAAGGTGGAAGAGAAATAATCGCCGACATAGACAAACTAGCTCCGGATTTTTTTACAGAAATAGTTGCGCTGAAAAATTTTGATCCACAAAATAGAAAAACAGCGGATTTGTTTGAAGTATGGAAAACCGCCACTGGTGCCGGCACAAATAGAAATGAGACTATTTATCGTCAAGATAGACGGGACTCTGATACTGCTGAAATTGAGCGAAATTTAGCCTTTCTAAACAAAACTGTGAGTAGCGAAAAAGATAGTACCGTTATCTATAGCACCAAACAAGCGGTAGAAAAATTGGAAGATTTACGCGGTAGAACTATAGAAATAGTGGCCCAGATGGAAGAAAAAGTTAGAGAAGCAAAACAATTTGAGGGCGCCGAACTTCAAAAAGCACAACTAGAAATAGGCGCATTAAAAGGACAAGTGGATGAATTGAATGGTAGGTTGGAAAGTTTTAGAAAAGCCAACGAAGCAAAGCAAGACGAAATCGGTCGCCTAAAAACCTCGCTGTCGGAGTCTGCCAGACCGGTGGTCAAAACACCTGAAATAAAAAGCGGAGAAAGCGATGCAGAAAAATTGCAGGCAGTTTTGGCCACAATTGCAGAAATAGGAAAAAACGGTGGAACATTTAGTGGTGGTAGTATGAAAAAAGCAATAGAGGCATTGGTGGAACAATACCCTAAGGAGTAAATGAAAAAACTAAAAAAATATTTTCTTATGCAACCATATCTAGACATCGTCAAAAAAATTCTAGCCCACGGAGAAAGAAAAAGTAATCGCACCGGTATAGACACCATCGCCATTGCCGGCGCAATGTTTGAACATGACATGTCACTTGGCTTTCCACTTTTGACGACCAAAAAAATGCCTTTCAAAATGATCGCTTCGGAACTGGAATTTTTTATTAAGGGCATTACCGATAAAAAATGGTTGCAGGATAGAAACAACCACATTTGGGATGAATGGGCTTATCCCAAAAAAGCACCCTACGGTCATGACGAAGTCAGTAAAAAAAGAATGGCCGATGAGCGTGATCTGGGACCAATTTATGGTTTTCAGTGGCGCCATTTCAACGCGCCTTATTATAGTTTTGAAACCGATTATTCCAATCAAGGAGTCGACCAACTCAAGCGTGTAGTTGAAAAATTAAAAACCGATCCACATGACCGTCGGATGATCGTATCGGCTTGGAATCCGCTGGCCCTACAAGATATGGCTCTCCCACCTTGTCACTATGCTTTTCAAGTAACAGTGATCAACGGCAAACTCAATCTTTTGTGGAACCAACGCTCCGTCGACACTATGCTTGGACTCC
This sequence comes from Candidatus Magasanikiibacteriota bacterium, assembly GCA_041666745.1. Taxonomy (GTDB): domain Bacteria; phylum Patescibacteriota; class Patescibacteriia; order Magasanikbacterales; family GWA2-37-8; genus CAIOJG01. The sequence goes on along the minus strand of JBAYGI010000002.1, from coordinate 16,092 downwards.
CCTTCAATATTGCCAGCTATGCGATTTTATTGCATCTTTTAGCCAAGGAAACTGGTTTGCAGGAAGGTAAATTAGTCGGTTTTTTGGCCGATGTCCATATTTATGAAAATCATTTGGATGGTGCCAAAGAACAACTCACTCACGATCCAAACCTTTATCCTTTACCAAAAATAAGCACAGAAAATTTCACCTCTATTTTTGATTGGCAATATTCCAACACCCAACTACTCGAATACCAAAGTTATCCATCTATTAAATTTGATATCGCTGTATAATATGCCCTTCTCTCTCATCGCCGCCGTGGCCGAAAACAATTGTATTGGAAAAAATAATAAAATTCCTTGGAATATTCCCGAGGATTTCCAATATTTCAAAAAAATGACCTTGGGGAAAACTTGTATAATGGGACAAGCCACCTTTGAATCTATTATCAGCTACATTGGCAAACCACTACCGGGGCGCCAAAATGTAGTAGTGACTTTGGACAAAAATTACTCCGCTCCGGAGGGGGTACGTGTTTTTTATTCTTTAGATGATGCCTTTGAAAAATTAAAGGACGAGGACGTGTTTATTTGTGGCGGTGCCAGTATTTATCGCCAAACCATAGACCGAGTCGACACTTTGTATATCACTCAAGTTCACCAATCCCCTGACGGCGATACTTTCTTCCCCGAAATTGATAAAAATATTTGGCAAGAAACCGCTCGCGAAGATCACGAGGGTTTTTCTTTTGTAACTTACAAAAAGAAATAATATGCTCATAATGATCGACGGTATCGATGGTTGTGGAAAAAGCACGATCGTTTCTGCTTGGAAAAAATATTTATCCGACCAAGGTAATGCTATTTTTGATTTAAAAAACTATTTGAAAGAAAATGACCACTATCCAAAACCACACGAATTTCTAAATTATGATTTTATTTTCTCGGCCGAACCAACTTATACTGGTGTAGGTAAAATAATCCGCGAAGAGCTCATCAGTTCCTCCAACTCATATCCGCCAAAAGCTGTGGCCGAAGCTTTTTCACTTGATCGCTTAGTGCTTTATACCAAAGTTATTATCCCATTACTAAAAGACAGCAGATTGGTGATACAAGATCGCGGAATTTCTTCGTCTTTGGCCTACCAGCCACTTTCCCACCAAGATATTACTACCGATTTTGTCGCCAATTTACCCGGCAACCAACTGGCGTTGGAAAACAGACCGGATTATCTGGTGCTGGTCGACTGCTCCGCTCAAACTTCTTTTGACCGACTCGATTCTCGAATAGATAAACAGGACAATGCTATTTTTGAAAAATTGGAATTTTTAGAAAAATTAACCGCGCGTTATTCAGACAAAGATTACCAAAAACTTTTTACGGACAGGGGTACACAAATTTTGCATTTGAACGGAAACGAAAAAATTGATATAATGAAAGAACAGGCTGTTGATTTATTAAAAACTATTTTAAAATAATATGTTAATTACCATTTCGGAGCTCATTCATCAAAGTTGGAGCAACTATCTGAAAACCTTACGACGGTTCGCGCCTTTTTTGGGTGTGCTGTTAGTCGGTTTCATTATTCGTTATTTTTTGGGATTTGTTGGACTGTATCTTGACGCTTACACTAAGCTTTCCAACCTGTCGGTGGACATCACTATTACCCTGATTATGGCGGTATTGGCTTTTCTGGCTATTTGGACTACTTACGCGATGGTGAAATCTACTCAGCTGATTCAAAAAAATCTACCGCTGGTATCTTTTAAAGAAAGTTATATTAGGACTGCTCATTATATCATTCCAACCTTTTTGTTATCTTTATTAGTGGCCTTAATCGTAATAACCGGCAGTATTTTGTTTTTAATTCCGGGTATTATTTTTGCGGTTTGGTATTATTATGTAAATTATGTAGTTATTTTTGAAGATCAAAAAGATTTAAGTAGTTTCAAAACCAGCAAACAACTGATTGTCGGCCGTTGGTTTAGTATGGCGCTGAGAATTGTAATACCAAAAATTATTTTTTTAATAGTGGTGATTATTTTAAATATTTTAGTAGAAAATATAATCTTCACGATTTTCAACCCTTCGGTTGTCAAAATTAATCTAATTATAGAGTTGGTATATGGCATCATAGCCAGTTTAACCTTGCCATTATTTATTTGGAGCGATACGATCCTTTACTTTAGCGCCAAAGAAAATCCAACAACCAACCTTCCGCCAATTATTAAATAATATTTTTCCACCAATTATCGACCCCTGACAAAATCAGGGGTTTTTCTTTTATCCTTGCGAAAACCATCTAAAAATGATAATATTGACTTTGAAAGATCCCTGTTTTCATGGGGATGACAATTCATTATATGCCTAAATATACGCCAATAATCGGCCTAGAAATTCACGTCGAACTCAAAACCAAAAGCAAGATGTTTTGCTCGTGCGCCAACAATCCCGATCGTGACGCGCCAAATACCAACATTTGCGAGATTTGTCTCGCCCATCCGGGCACTATTCCGGTACCAAATAAAACCGCGATTGTTTGGACAACCAAAATTGCCAAAGCCTTGGGATGTGAAATCAATGAATTTTCCGAATTTGATCGCAAGCATTATTTTTATCCTGATTTGCCAAAAGCCTACCAAATTTCTCAATATGATTTACCGGTTGGCGAACACGGGGCGGTTGGTTTGGAGTTTTTACCAGGCAAAAATCATCGTGAAATGGCAAAAATCGGAATTACTCGCGTCCATCTCGAAGAGGATACGGCCAAACTTACTCACGGCACTGATGGTAACACACTGGTAGATTTCAATCGTGCCGGTGTGCCGTTGGTAGAAATAGTTTCTGATCCGGATATTCAGAGTAGCACTGAAGCCAAAACCTATTGCCAAGAATTACAGACAATTTTACGTTATCTGGATGTCAGTGATGCGGATATGGAAAAAGGCCACATGCGTTGTGAGGCCAATATTTCTATTCAAGAAGAGGGTAAATTCGAAATTATCAATGGCGTCGTAAAACCAATTGGCGATTATTTACTTAATCACAAAATTGAGGTAAAGAATATCAATTCTTTCAAAGCTGTAGAAAAAGCCATCGACTTTGAAATAAAGCGCCAAACTGCCTTGCTTGAAAAAGGTGAAACCTGGGGTCCGGAAACGCGCGGATTGGACGATGCCAAAGGCGAAACCGTATTACAGCGTGTCAAAGAATCCGCCGCTGACTACCGCTATTTCCCAGAACCGGATATCCCCCCTTTTCATCCACTGCAAATTACCGGCGAATTAAATTTGCCGGAACTGCCGGCCGCTCGTCGCAGTCGTTTTCATCATGAATATGGTTTTTCATATGCCGACGCGCAAATATTAACAACCGATAAATATTGGGCGGAATTTGCCGAAAATGTTTATAGCGAATTACAAAATTGGTTGCAAGATTTAAAAAATAACCCACTCATCGAAACAGCGGTAAAAAATAAAAAAGAAGGAACACCATCACAACAACTGGCTCGACTCACCGGTGGTTGGCTCACCTCCAAATTAACCGGCGCCATGGCAGAAAGGAAAATAGATATCAAAATTTTAAAAATTAAACCGGAAAATTTTGCCGAATTAATTGCTTTAATTTTTACCAATCGTTTGAATTCCACCAACGCTCAAAAAGTTTTGAACGAGATGCTCGACTCTGGTGTGGATATGGATCCGACCCATATTATGGAAGAAAAAGGATACGGACAGGTCGTGGATGAAAATATGTTGGGTGCGATAGTGGATGAAGTGATAAAAAATAATCCTGTTCAAGTAGCCCAGTTTAAGGCTGGCAAAGAACCAATTTTGCAATTTTTAAAAGGGATGGTGATGAAAGCGACTGAGGGCAGTGCCGACCCAGTGGTGGCAGAAAAATTATTACGGGAAAAATTAAAATAATATAACTATGTCCAAAAGAATTGTTATCGCCGTAGGGGGAAATGCCTTGATTGAAGACAAAAATCATCAGAGCGAACAAGATCAATATTCGCAAGTAAAAAAAACTTGTACACATATTATTCCTTTAATCGAAGCCGGACACGAAGTGGTAATCACCCATGGCAACGGCCCGCAAGTTGGTTTTATTTTACAACGCAGTGAAGAATCTGCCGGAAAAATGCATCGCACCCCCATAGATTCCGCCGGCGCGGAAACCCAAGGCGCGATTGGCTATTATTTTTCTCAAAATCTTCAAAATCTTTTGTTGGAAAAAAATATTTCCAAACCGGTTTGCGCTGTTGTCACTCAAACCATAGTAGACAAAAACGATCCTTCTTTTCAAAACCCTTCCAAACCGATTGGCTCTTTTTGTTCACAGGAAGAATCACAAAAATTATCCGCGCAATATGGCTGGACCATGAAAGAAGATGCCGGACGCGGATGGCGCCGAGTAGTTCCGTCTCCCCTGCCATTGGATATTGCGGAAAAAGAAATCGTAAAAGATCTGCTCGCCAAAGGTGTAATTGTTACCGCCTGCGGTGGTGGTGGAATACCAGTGGTACGCAGTGAAAACGGCCTGCTTAGCGGTGTGGAAGCGGTAATAGACAAAGACCGAGGCGCGGCGCTTTTGGCCAATGAAATAACCGCGGATGAATTGGTAATTGCCACAGCAGTAGATTTTGTCTGTATAAATTTTAACAAACCGGACGAAAAAAAATTGGAACATGTGACGGTAGCGGAATTAAAAGAATATATCACCCAAAACCAATTCGCACCCGGATCAATGTTGCCAAAAATTGAAGCCGTGATACAATTTATTGAAAATGGAGGAAAAGAAGCGATAATTACTTCACCAGAAAAATTACCATTAGCATTGGAGGGAAAAAGTGGAACACATATTACTAAATAATTTTTAATTTACATATGCGTCACATAATTTCATTAAAGGAGCAAAGCAAAGAGGACATTTTAAAAATGTTGGATATGGCTTTGAAAATAAAAGCCAAACGCAATGCCGGCGAACTGACAAATTATCTGCCCAACAAAACTTTAATCATGCTTTTTCAAAAATCTTCCACTCGCACTCGCCTCTCGTTTGAGGCCGGTATGACCGAACTGGGCGGACACAGTATATTTTTGGATTCAAAAACTTCACAATTCGCGCTTACAGATTTTGGCGATGAAATTCAAGCAGTAATGCGCTTTGGACAAATACTGATGATGCGCGCAATGAAAGTGGCCGATGTAGAAAAAGCGGCCAGCTACAATCGCATACCGGTAATTGATGCTTGCAGTGAAAAATATCATCCGGCGCAAGCGATGAGCGACATTTTAACCATGGCCGAACACAGCAACGGAATTGAAAATGTAAAAAAGATTGTTTGGCTTGGGGTAGAAAATAATGTTTCCAATACTTTGATGCTCGCCTGCGCGAAACTCGGAATTGAAGTGGTGATTGTGGCGCCGGAAGTCAATCCACAAAGTGTGGACGCGGAATTAAACACAATGGCCGAGGCCACTGGAAAAGTAAAACGCACATTAGATATTGCACAGGCACTCAAAGACGCCGACTATGTTCACACCGACACTTGGATGGATATGGAATTTTTTGAAAATGGAAAAGTGAAAGAAAGTTTTAAAGAAGAATACGAAAGACGAAAAACAACTTTCATGCCATTCCAACTTAACGCGGAGAAAATAAATACCTACGCGCCGAATGCAAAAATAATGCATTGCATGCCGTGTCATGTGGGATACGAAATCAGTCGTGATGCCATTGACCATAAAAACGCGGTAATTTTTGACCAAGCGGAAAATCGCATGCACATGCAAAAAGCGATGATTTTGTGGATGTTGGAAAAGGAAGTTTAATCTCAAACTATGACAAATATGTTCGGAGCAGAAACAAAAAAGGCCAAAAATAATTTTAATTTTAGTGGTCAGCCATTCTCTCTAAAATTAGCCAAAAACATCGCCCTGATTAAATTGGCATCGGCGGAAGCCAATGCTGATTTAAAAGTGTTGGACAAAAAAATTGCTCAAGCGATAACAATCTCTTGCCGACAAATTTTAAACGGTGAACATACAGACCAATTTGTTGTTGACCAATTTCAAGGCGGTGCCGGCACTTCCATGAATATGAATGTCAATGAAGTGGTTGCCGGTTTGGCGGAAAATTTATTAAAAAATAATATTAAAGTTCACCCTTTGGATCATGTAAATCGTTCACAATCCACCAACGACGTTGTTCCTAGTGCCGCCAAAATTACTACCTTGCAACTGTTGGACGATTTGGAAAAAGAATTGGAAAATTATTCCAAAATAACCAAAGACAAGGCTCAACAATTTAAAAATATTAAAAAAAGCGGACGCACTCATCTGCAAGATGCGGTGCCAATGACTTTGGGACAAGAATTTTCAGCACATGTCACCGCTATTGGCAAAGACATTGCCCGATTAAAAAAAACACATACCAATCTTTGTGAATTAAATTTGGGCGGTACTGCTATTGGAACAGAAATAAATTGTCCAAAGAGTTTTCGCCAATTAGTTATAAAAAAATTGGCAGTGGCTACTGAGTATCCCCTACGCAGTGCTTCGGATTTGATTTATTCAACCCAATATTGTGATCCGTTTTTAGAAGTTGGCGCGACATTGACTATTTTATCTTCCAACCTTATAAAATTTTTAAACGATTTGCGTCTACTGGCTTCCGGACCCAACACTGGTTTAAATGAAATTAGTTTTGCATCAGTACAAAGTGGATCGACTATTATGCCCGGTAAAATTAATCCGGTAATGGCTGAAGCGTTGACGCAAATATGTTTCCAAACTATCGGCAACTACCAAACAATGTTGTTGTCCGCCCAAGCCGGTCAATTGGAATTAAATGTGATGTTGCCGATTATGTACCGCAACCTATTTGAATCATTGGAATTAATTACTAACGGTGTTCGTCAATTTGCTAAATTGGGAATGAGTACCATAACCGCTAACAAAGAAAACTGTGAAGGCTGGTTGGATAAAAATATCACCGCGCGAAAAACCACTCTGATCAACCAAATCGGCTTTGATGAGGCACTAAAAAAGTAAAGGTGGATAACTATTTTTTGCGCTTACATTAGCCAACATACGGGCATTGACAGTATGGTCAAAAAATGGGAGAATATCTCAGATAAAAATATGAAACTCCCCTTAAATATCCGCAAAAAAACACCACAAAAAATATACCGAGGGATCGTTTTTCATTTTTACAAATATTTCATAAAACCACCGTTATCGGTGGTTTTTTGTAGCTCTTTTACAATGTTGTTCATGAAATTGTCTGTGCGATTTAGAATCTTTATGGGTTTTGAATCGCGCAGGCAATTTTTGCCAATCAACTTCGTCGTCTAGCGCAGGCGACATACAAGGAAAATCATGAAAGCTGTAGTTTGCACCAACCCTCTCGTATTGACTTGGCTCGCCAAGCTCAGTGCGAAGAAAACCGGCCGCAAAGAAGCGATCGATCTTCTCACTCTCGTCTTCCGGCATCTATTCACTGAGATGATCGGAAACGAGTTCCCCAAACAACGGAGATCGATCACGACTCGCATGAATGTCCGGCTGACCACGGACATGGTGAATTCCGAAGTCCCAGTGACGATCGTAGACACCATTCGGGCAGGCATCCGCCCGACCCTGATCCTGCACGATATGCTGTTGCAGTCGGGAATTATCAACGAGGCACTCGTACACGAACACCATGTCGTGGCGAGTCGAGAGTCGGATGCAGACGGTCACGTCATCGGTGTCAAGACTGACTTCTCCAAGGCTGACGAACCGGTCAAACTCGGTTCTATTCTGATAATTCCCGACCCGATGCTGGCGACGGGTACGACCCTCTCAGCGGTCATCGCCCGCTACAAGCAACTCTGGCCCAACGAGATCGCCAAGATCGTCGTAGTGAGTCTGATTGCAGCCCCTCAAGGCATCCAAGAGATTCACCGCGAACACCCCGAAGTGATGATCTACGTCGGACGCATCGACAAGGGTCTGACGAAGAAGAGCTACATCGTGCCAGGAGCTGGAGGTCTTGGCGAACTGATGACTGGCACACAGAAGTAGTCGACATTGAACAACAACCCAACAAGGAGAATTTTCCCTCGAGCCTATGGCTCCCGCCGGCGTGCGTTCGCGCGCGCTGGCGGGGCCATGGCCTCGCAACGAAAAAAAGGACGACCATGTCGTCCTTTTCGCTTTTTTATTTTTATCTCATTCTTCGAAGTGCCTCTTTCAAAATTTGTTCACTAGCCTTTTCTTCTACTTCCAATTGTTTTATCACTTCTCGCGCATCTACCGCTGAATAACCCAAGGCAATCAACCCCTCTATCGCATCACTTACAGCTGTTGATTCGCCATTTTGCATCATTATATTATCTTTACTTTCTACTACCACATTATCCATTTTCCCTTTCAAATCTACCACGATCCTCTCGGCTGTTTTACCGCCGATACCACTCACCTTTTTTAAATAACTGACATCGCCACGATTGATTGCCGCCGAAATATCTTGCACACTTCCCAAAGACAAAATATGCAAAGCGCTTTTTGGTCCAATACCACTCACTGAAATTAATTTTCCAAATAAATTCTTTTCTTCTTGATTGGCAAAACCAAACAACTCCATAGAATTTTCACGCACACTCAAACAGGTCAAAATTTGCGCCTCTTGTCCAACCTTAAAAGATTGCGCGCCATTGGTGCTCACTTTTATTTCATACCCTACTCCACCTACCGTCTGAACTACAATTTCAGCACCATTGTTGGCCACAATTTTTCCGACAACATTCGCAATCATAAATAATTTATTTTTTCTTATTGCGATTAACACGAATCAAACCACTACATGGCACGACTTCGATATCTTTTTTCTCCAATTCATCCAAAAACAAATTCATACCAAGTGAGTCTGAGGACATATGTCCGGCGATTACCACATTCATATGGTGTTCATTTACTTTTTCCATCGCCGCTTCCGGCATATGCATGCCGATGACCGTACTAACACCGGCGCGTGATAATTCTTGATAAACTTTATTGGACGGACTAGTACCACCGGTCATTTCCAACAAAAATTTTCCGACCCGATTCTTCGAACTACCGGCTGTAATACGTGGACCGGCACCACGAAGTTTGGCTTCATGATATTCAGGAATTTCTAAAATAACTTTTATCAAATCACCGATAGTTTCAGGAGCTTTCTTTTCTATATATTCACGAACAAATTTATTTATCAAATTGTCTGTGATGGTATGAGTGTTCATCACATTAATTTTTAACAACTTGGCCATGTCCAACATCTGGTAATGATTGGAGGCATGAGTACTGCGACCCACTTCTTTGATACGTTCGCCCATCAGACTTTCCGCGGTATGTACCGGCATTCCCAATTTTTCATATTCATCCACAGTCATATCCATAACACCATGCAAATTGGCCAAACCTGATCCAACCGGGTGGTGAGCCATCACCAAATCGATAGTTTTACCACGTTCGCACAGCTGTGAAGCCAACAAAATTTCTCCCGAACCAATATCTATTCCAGCCAATACTCGTTTCACTTTGGCGTTTAAATCTCCAACATGCACACGACTATCTGAATATGGATTGACCAATTGTTCTTTGTCAAAATATTGTTTATCCTCCGGTCGCAAATCTTCGTACTCTTTTTTGATACGATCCAAATATTTTTGCACGCCTTTTGGTCCACGGGGATCAGCCGCCATGCCGATTTTTAATCCTAGGTCAAAAATCTGTTTGATAGTTAGCATATATAAATATTATTATTAAATAACTCCCATTTTCTTAAACCAATACTCCCATATCGGCTCTAATTTTAATTTTTTTATTTCTTCAACTGTAAACCATCCGATACTTTTCGCCTCAGATGAATCCAAACGTGTTTCACCGGTTGTTTCGCAATCAAATACGTACCAATAATGCGAAAATACACCGCGACTACATTTGTTTTTTTCCACCTCTTCTTCAAATAATAATTTTTTGGAAATTATTTGCAAACCACTTTCTTCTTCGGTTTCACGCGCCAAAGCAAACTCAACGGTTTCGCCTTCTTCCACATGTCCGGCTACACAAGCAAAACCAAATGGTTCGTTCGCGCGATCCAATAAAAAATATTTGTCAGCACGCTTAATAACCGCCCCAACTGAATAGTGCAAGGCAAAACCTTCTTTGGATTTTCCTATTTTTGTAACCGGCATATTAAACCATCAATGACAAATAAATTTTTTTGTCATCTAAAATTACTTCTCCACTCGTCAAATTTTTGTCCAACTGTAAATCTTTGGCTAGTACAGAATGTTTTATCTCTTTTTCATAATCTTTGAAAGCTGACAATAGCAATTCGTCATCAGTATTATACCGCAAACTGACAATATCTTTAATAGTCAATTTTTGCTCTTTTCGCATTTGGTTGATAGTGCGCACTATTTCACGCACCAAGCCTTCTTTCTTTAGCTCTTCATCCACCGTAATATTCAACCAAACTTTAACCGACCCCTCTTCCTTGTTTGCCCATTGTTTATCCTCAGCGACAAATTCAGTAAAGCTAACTTTTTTTACATTCAATTCATCCGCCATAATTTGCAACAGCTCATGAGATAGGTGTTCGGCGTTCATCTTAAATTCATGCAATGGCTGACGAATTTTCAATTTATTTTCTGCGCGCAAAGCCAAACCGTATTCTACCATTTTCCTCGCCAACTCCATGCTCTTAAAAATTTGGGCATCGCCCGCCACAGTCGGGACGAAGGCGGGCCAATCTTCCAAATGAACGGACTCTTTTCCTCCTCCCAATTCCAAATATATTTTTTCCGCAATAAACGGAGTAAACGGCGCCATCACTTTGGACAAAATCAGCAACACTTTTCGCAAGGTAGCGATGGCAGATTGTTTATCTTTTTCGTCGACACCTTTGAAACGATCGCGACTGCGACGAACATACCAAGTAGACAAATCATCAATAAAATCTTTGATCGGACGACCGGCTTTCACGGTGTCGTAGTTGTCCATATTTTCTGTCACTTCTTGCACCAACATATTTACTCGTGCCAAAATCCATTTATCCAAAGCATGCTTGCTTTCTTCCACTTCACCGACGGTATCAGTGGCAAACATTTTATAAAATTCAACAACATTCCACAAAATATTTATAACTTTGTTGTATGCTTCTTTTACTTCACGCTCATTGAACAACAAATCATCAGCTTGCATTACTGCGCTAGTCATCAAATAATAACGCATCGAATCTACACCATATTGCTGGATTATTTTCCATGGATCCGGATAATTTTGTTTTGATTTGGATAATTTTTCACCTTTTTCATTCAAAATATTTCCAGTAGTTACACAATTTTTAAAGCTGACTTCATCAAACAATAATACCGACATGGCATGCATATAATAAAACCACGCGCGGGTTTGGGCGATGTATTCGGCGATGTATTGTCCTGGAAAACGCGCTTTGAACACCTCTTTATTTTCAAACGGATAATGAAATTCGGCAAATGGCATTGATGCTGATTCTACCCAACAATCTATCACCTCGGGAATACGGGTCATCTCGCTTTTGCATTTTTCACAATGCAGTTTTATTTTATCCATTTTATCTTTGTGTAAATCTATCTCGGCTACTTTGTCTGTTTTGTATACTTCATCAAAATTGGTGGCTTTGGTTTTTAATTCGGCAACACTACCAATACATTGCGTATGCGCGCATTCCAAATTATTGCATTTCCAAAATGGTAAAGGAGTTGCCCAATAACGATTGCGTGAGATATTCCAATCCGGCGCCGTTTCCAAAATATTTAGGAAACGACCGTGTTTGAGATGTTCCGGATACCAATTTATTTTTTCATTTAATTCAATTAAACGCGGTTTAATTTTTTGGATGTCTATAAACCAAGCCGAAATGGCATTGTAAAATAACTGTGTTTCACAGCGCCAGCAGTGCGGATACGAATGGGTGTGATTTTTCTTTTCAAAAATCAAACCACGATTTTCCAAATCTTCTTTGATCGCTTTTTCCGCTTTTTTGAAATATTGACCGCGAATTAATTCCGGCGCTTCATTATTGAAATGACCTTTTTCATCCAACAAAGGAACCATCGGCAAATCGATTTTTACGCCGAGATTGTAATCATCTTCACCATAAATTACGGCGGTGTGCACTGTACCGGTTCCCTCTTCAGTTGTCACAAAATCTGCCGAAGTGACATACCACGCTTTTTTACCGGAATCTTTTACGGCTGAGATGTCAAAAAGTGGTTCGTATTCTATGCCGACCAAATCCGCACCTTTGATTTCTTTTTCTATTTTATATTCTTTACCTTTAAGAACTTCTTCCGCTCTGGCTTTAGCAATAATGTAATTATTATTGGTTGTCATCCCGACCGAGTGTCGCAACGAGTGGAGGGATCCCTCGGTTTCACTCGGGATGACAGATACCACAACATACTCAATTTCCTCCCCCACTGCCAACGCCACATTCCCCGGCAAAGTCCACGGCGTGGTCGTCCAAGCCAAAATATATGTATTTTCCGGCAGTTTATATTTTTTAGGATTTTTTATTTTAAATTTAACCGTCGCGGTTTCTTCGGTAATATCTTTATAACTATTATCCATCGCAATTTCCGCCTTGGACACTGGTGTCTCACAGCGTGGACAATACATCAAAACTTTGCGACCTTCATAAATTAAACCTTTGTCCCAAATAGTTTTCAAAGACCACCAAACCGACTCCATATAAGTGGAATCCATAGTTTTGTAGGAATTATCAAACTCAACCCAACGGCCAATTCTGTCCACCATCTTTTTCCATTCTTGCACATATATCAAAACCTTGGAACGACAAGTCTCGTTGAATTTTGCCACGCCCATTTTTTCTTCAATATCTTTTTTGCCCGAGACCTTCAATTCTTTTTCCACGATATTTTCAATCGGCATACCATGGCAATCCCAACCCCAACGACGGCGCACGCGATAACCCTTCATCGCCCAGTATCTCGGCACGACATCTTTGATAACCGAACTCAAAATATGCCCATAATGTGGCAAACCGGTGGCAAAAGGAGGGCCGTCATAAAAAACATATGGCTTATCTTCCGGTCGCTGTGATACGGATTTTTCAAAACACTGGTTTTTCTCCCAATATTTCAATATTTCTTGTTCGTTTTGTTCACTGTTATACATAAATTTTTTGCTAATTAATGCATGTAATTTAACAAAAAACAGCTGATATGTCAATCGGCTGTTTTAAAACTAAAAATATTACACGCCCAACTCCAACGCCCTGTGCACAGCTTTTTGTAAGGTATTTTGCCAAATTTCCCGTAAACCGCTTTTTTGCAACACCTCCAACCCACTTTCAGTGGTACCACCTTTTGAGGTCACTTGTTGGCGTAATTGTTTTGGATTTTTTTCTTTCTGCAACAATGTGTTTGCGCCGTCAATTGTGGTTAATAATAATTCACTAGCTTGGTCATCTCTAAAGCCCAACGACCGCACAGCCCCCAACCACTCTTCAACCACATAAAAGAAAAATCCCGGACCGCTACCCGATACAGCTGTGGCTTTGTCTATCACCTCATCATTTTTCACCCACATTTCCTTTCCAATAATTCCAAATATTTTTTTACCAATCGCTTTAGTTTTTTTATCCAAATTATTATCAGTCCAAACCGTCATAGATTTTCCCACCCGCGCGCCCAAATTCGGCATGCCACGAATTATTTTTTTCACAAATAATTTTTCAGCAATGGTTTTTATTTTTATTCCAGCCATAATGGAAATTACGCAAGTTTTTTTGTTTATCAATCCATTTATTTCACCGGACAATTCTGAGAATACCTGTGGTTTTACCGCCAAAATTATTATCTCCGCATTTTTTATCGCCAATTTATTATCCGTGAATATTTTAATCCGTTTCAAATGTTTTTTTAGACCATTTAATTTTTCCAGATTTTTGTCGGCAATATTTATTTGCCAACTTGGAAAAGCGCGCGCCAAAGCAGTGGTAAAAATCTCACCCATTACTCCAGCACCAATAATAGTTATTTGCATACAGTTGTAAATACATTTTTAATTTTCTCTATCGCCCATTGTAACTCTTTTTTACTAATAGTTAAAGTAGGTGCTAAACAAAACTATTGCTCTAACAAAAAACACCACTGACAGTGATGCGTTTTGTTAGGTGCGGCTCGTTGATTGACAGTCGTTGGCGAGCCGCGCCCCAACGAAAGATTCCCTCTTTCTTTTCCCTCCTTTTTTGTCGCCTTGATGGCGACGGTTGATGATGTGGCGAGTTACCGCCTCATCAGAATTTCCAGTTTTCTCCGACCAATGTCGGACCAGCGCTCCTGTGGAGTGGCGATAGCGTGATCCAGAGCATGCACGCAATCGCAGGTTGGTGGTTTCAGATCCGGCCGAGACAGGAAGTGAGCGATAGCTCTCTTGGCCAGCTCCGCGTTTTTCATCATCTGCGCAACGACCAGATCCGAGCACAGATGCGCTTCGCCAGGCAGGTTGTCGTAGTCGGTCACCAGTTGCAGAGCAACATACGGCAGACAGGCCTCTCGCGCGAGCGGGTATTCCGGAAAGTTGGTCATCCCTACCGTTGTGCATCGCAACGCACCGAAAAATTCCGACTCCGCAATCGTGGAATACGCGTTTCCCGATATGCAGACGTACTTTCCGCCATGACAACGCACACCAACCGCCTCGACAGAGCTGGCCAGCATGTCCCGAAGTTCCGCGCAGAATGGTTCGCCCACATTCACATGGGCTACCATCCTATCTTCTTCGGAATCAAAAAAGGTGCTCTTGCGATCGTGGCAGAAAAACCCGATGGCTTGATCAGGGAGAACGAAATCCCCAATCTTCACATCGCGCTTCAGTGACCCGACTGCCGAGACACCGATTGCGTATTCCGCCCCAAGTTTTTTCAGCGCCAAAATGTTGGCGCGGTACGGCACTTTGCCGGGCGACAAGACATGTCCTTCGCCGTGGCGCGGCAAAAACAGCACGCGCACACCGTTCGCGGTCATACCTTCGGTGATCTCACCGGATGGCGAGCCGTAAGGCGTTTTGACTTCATGTGTCGTCAAAACATCAATTGGCAGACCTTCTTCCAGTCCGCTTCCGCCGATGACAGCGACCGTAGTTTGGGTATCTTTCACGATTTCCTCCCTCGTGGAAAAATGGACGCGATTCGCGCCCGAGTTTACGAACTAAATTAGGTTACCAAAAAGAGTGGTAACTGTCAAAATAAAAAACAGTCCCGATTAAGTCGAGACTGTTTTAAAAAATAAATTATAATCCAAAATTTTCTTTTAGCACCGCTCGGTAAATCATCTTGCGACTTACCATTCCTACCACCTGACCGGCTTCTATGACCGGTATTCTAGAAACATTTCTGGCCAACATCAATGCCCCCACTTTCATCACCGAATCCTCTGCCCCACATAGTACCGGATTTTTTACCATAAACATTTCTGCCGGATGATTTTTTATTTCTACCGCTTTGCTTTCACGCGCATCTGAATCGGAATATGATTCAGGATGTTCATAATAACTTTTATAATGCGGATATAAAATTCGAAAAATATCTTTTTCGGAAACAAACCCCACAATTTTATTCATCTCATCTAGCACGGGCACGCCACTAATATTATTTTTATACAAAATTTTTGCCACCTCTTCATAAGTTGTCGATGGAGAAACAGATATCACACTGACCTCCATTATTTCTTTTACTTTCATATTATTTTAAAATTAAGAATAATATTTTTAAAAATTTATTCTATAAATATATCTTAACAAGATAAAACACTTCCGTCAAACAAAAAAACACCACGTCGTGATGTTTTTTTGGGTTGAGCCGAGGATTCTACCTGTATCCTCGGCTACTCCCCCCTTTGTTGAATTCAAATCACTTTTCACTTTTGTCAGTGACGCGAACTACTACTTGACATGACCCCTGTATAATAGACACAGCGTTGACCAGCGCTGTGTTTTAAGTTTTAATATATAGAAACATATAAATATATGCCCAACCCAATCACACCAGAACTCCGTGCAAAAATATTATC
>JBAYGI010000001.1:0-222348 GCA_041666745.1 Candidatus Magasanikiibacteriota bacterium | reverse complement strand
TTGAGCGGGCAGAAATTGTTTTTGGATTTCAAAAATCCCTTCAAAATCCTTGCCGAAGCCTCGCCCCGCCTTTGGCGGGGCGAGGCAACAATCGCCCAAAATCCGAATTCTGAAAATTGGCGGAAGGAGAGGGATTTGAACCCTCGATACCTTGCGGTATGCCGCCTTTCCAAGGCGGTGCACTCGGCCACTATGCGACCCTTCCAATTTTATATTTTTCTATCACATCTCTATATTGCTGTTTTAACAACCTTCTACCTTCGGTTGTTTTTAAAAAATGTTCCCTTCTTCTTGCGTCTGATTCAAAAAGATATGCTTCATAACCAACTAATTTTTTATCTTTGTAAATACTGGTAGATTTAACTTTTCCTGTGGAATGTTCGCACCAACGCCTTTTTAAATCAGCTGTATATCCTTTGTAAATATCACCGTTATCTAATAATATAAAATAGACATAAAACATACTACCTCCATAAATATATTACCTCTATATAATTTGTGACATTGTCCCAGTCATTCGACTGGGCATTCAGTCTAAAGACTGAATGAACCCTCGACAATTTTAATCCGGTCGAATGACCGGACGGCCACTATGCGACCTCTCCAATATTTTTTCGTCGTTGAATACTATCAAAAACCAACCAAAAAGTCAATCCGAGGAATATCACCAGCATTCCCCACTGCGCCGGTGTCAACATCAAATATCTAATATCTGCCTGTGTTACGTCGGTAGCACGCAAGAAATCCAACCAAAAACGCACGAAAGCATACATCATAAAAGATAGTTGCGACACTATGCCCCAACGTATTTTGATCAACTTTCTAAACAATATTGCAAACACAATAAATATAAACCACGCCAGTAGTGAATCAAACAACCCCAAATCAAAGCGCGCGCCACCTGGAAAATTTACCGCCAATAAAAAATTGGTTAATTTACCCGGGTGATCATGAATCATAAAACAACCAATCCGACCAATCGCCCACCCCAACCACAGACACAAAGCCATCACATCAAAATATGGCAACAATTCTTTTAAACTAAATTTTTTACACTTGGCAAAAATATAAATCGCAAATATCGCCCCGACAAACCCACCTAACGATGACGCGCCACCTTGCCAAAAATATATCACCTCCGAAGGGTGTAATAAATAATATTCCGGAGCATAAAATAAAACATGAAATATTCTAGCCATAAGCAACCCACCGACTATACTCCATACTCCCAAATCCAAAATCACCTGTTCAGCCAAAAAATATTTACGAGAAAGTTTGTAACCCAAAATCAGACCGGACAAAATTCCCAGCGATACAAACAATCCCCACACTTGAATGGTAATCGGACCAAAGGCAAAAGCGTTGACCTGAAAATACGGAATCATTTTATTTTATATATTTTAAAACATCGTCTGCCCGATCTACTACTTTGACCAAATCCTGATCGGTCAAACCAATAGTTTTGAAATCGTGATACAGAATGTGGAAATATTCCAGCATCGGTTTCCAAAAATCACTTCCCACCAAAATAATCGGCACGACCGGACTCTTTTTTGTTTCTTGCAAAGTCAACAATTCAAACAACTGATGCAGAGTACCAAATCCACCAGGGAAAAAAACAAAGGCCTTGGACGGGGCGGTAATAATCAACTTGCGCACAAAAGGAAAGAAAAAGCCAGCTGACTTGGTCACATAATTATTTACACGCTCCCCTTTTTCCCAACGCATATTGATACCCACACTTTCTCCACCAGCCTCAAACGCACCTTTGTTCGCCGCTTCCATCACACCCGGACCACCACCGGTAATAGTGGTAAAACCATTTTTCGCCAACAATTTTCCCACCTCATAGGCCACATTATAATACGAAGACCCCGGCAAGATACTTTTTGTTCCAAAAATAGTTACATCGTTTTTTAATTTGGTCAAAAATTCGAAACCATCCACCAACTCCGCCATAATACGAAACACACGCCAATCCGAACCACCCTGACAATAAATATTATCACTGGAAACCGCGCACTCACTTGGCGCGTCTTCAACATTTTTTATAAATTCATACGCATCTTCGGCGGTATCCACCAAATGCCAACTGTCGATAATATCTTCCGAAATAGAATGCGCGATACCGCTGGAATTTAAACGCAAAAATTTCAATAATGGCTCCCAAAATTCTTTACCCACCAAAACTACCGGCACTTTTTGCATAAAACCCAATTCCATAAAATCCACCACTTCAAAAAATTCATCCATCGTACCAAACCCCCCGGGAAAAAATACAAAGGCGTCCGCCGGTGAAGTCAACATCACTTTACGAGTAAAAAAATAGAAAAAACCAACCGATTCTTTGACATACGGATTGATACGCTGTTCAAACGGCAACTGGATATTTATGCCAACGGTCGTACCGCCAGCCTCAAACGCGCCTTTATTAGTCGCTTCCATAATACCTGGGCCACCACCGGTAATTGTGGTAAAACCATTTTTCCCAAGCAACCAACCCAATTCTTCAGCCACTTTATAATAATGCCCATTTTTTGGTAAACGAGCTGAACCCAAAATCGTCACTTCTTTTTTAAATTTACTCAAAAATTGATAACCGTCAATAAACTCACTGATAATTCGAAAGATCCTCCAACTATCTCGGAAATTTACCGCCTCACCAGCGGTGGTAAAATTTTGTGGTGGCAAAGATCTGACCAAAGGTACATTGGCTGATTCGGAAATTTGAGATGGATTTATTTCTGATTTTTTCTTGGGCATAAATTAATTTTTAATATTATTGGCAATTCGCATTACCAACCCCTCGCTTAAGCGCGGACCCATGATTTGTATACCAACGGGTAATTTGTTTTTTGTTTGTCCACCAGGAACAGAAATGGCCGGAATGCCAGCAATACCGGCTGGAGCTGCAAAAATATCCGCAAGATAAAGCTGAATCGGGTCGTTGGCTTTGGATCCCAAATCAAAAGCTGGAAACGGCGAAGTTGGAGCGATGAGCGCATCCACTTCACAAAACACTCGATCAAAATCTTGACGAATTAATGTTCGTACCTGTTGGGCTTTTTTGTAATAGGCGTCATAATAACCCGCAGACAGCGCGTATGTGCCAATCAAAATACGACGTTTTACCTCTTCAGGAAAACCTTGCGCGCGCGATTTGGCGTAAACATCAAACAAATCTTTGGCCTCGGCTCGCACACCATAACGAACTCCGTCCAATCTGCCTAAGTTGCTACTATCTTCACTTGGCACCAACACATAATACACCGCGAGAGCATATTTGGTGAGTGGCAAACTAACTGGAATAATTTCCGCGCCGGTTTTTGCTAAATTTTTAATTTGTTTTTCAACAATTTTCCGAACTTCTTGATCCATTCCTTCCGCGGAAAAATATTCTTTTGGAACGCCGATACGCAAACCGGAAATGTCTTGGGTAATTTCTTTTGTATAATCCGGAACCGGTTCAGGAACGGAAGTGGCGTCCAGTTTATCTTTACCGGCAATTTCTTTCATCACTGTGGCCATATCCTCCACTGTCTTGGTCATCGGACCGACCGTGTCGAAAGAAGAAGCCATTGGCATAATTCCAAAACGTGAATTGCGACCATAACTAGGACGCAAACCAACTACCCCACAAAAACTAGCCGGCTGACGAATCGAACCGCCGGTATCTTCGGCAATAGCATAGATACACAAATTATCGGCCACCGCCGCGGCTGCTCCACCCGAAGATCCACCAGCTACTTTTTTTAAATCATGCGGATTTTTTACCGGTCCATACATACTATTTTCATTACTGGCACCATGACCAAAGGCATCACAATTGGTTTTTCCAAGTAAAACGCCACCTTGAACGCGGATTTTCTCTATCACTGTGGCGTTGTATGGCGGAACATAATTATCTAAAATTTTAGCCGCCCCAGTCGAACGCACACCAGCAGTACAGATAGCATCTTTCACTGCAAATGGAATACCCGTCAATGGTTGAGCATTGCCGGTCATCAATATCTCATCGGCTCTCACCGCCTCCGCCAGCGCTGATTCCTCACAAACAGTAATAAAAGCATTCAATTCTTTGTTTCTTTCTTTAATTTTCTCCAAACAAGCTTGGGTCAATTCCACCGAAGTAAATTTTTTACTTAACAAACCATCCTGAGCTTCTTTGATTGTAAGTTCATTTAATTTCATATAACATCTTCACTATCGCCAAAAACTGCCGGCACTTTGAGAAGGCCCGCGCTTACTTGTGGCATTTGTTTAATTAATTCTTTTTTGATTGCAGAATTTTTTACCACATCTTCACGCGTCACATCTTCCAAACCGGTCACCTGAGCAGTCGGCTCCACCCCCTCGGTATCGACTTCGTTTAAAGTATTTACAAAATCCAATACTGTAGAAATAGTTTCCGCGTGTCGTTTTTCTTCGGTTGGAGTCAATTCAACGCGAGCCAGCTGGGCAATTTTCCGAACTTCTTCAATAGTTAGTGACATAATATAAATTAAAATTATGGCTTTATTATACAAAAAAATGTAAAATTTGGCAAATGAAAAAGGTTACCCTAAATTTATCCACAATTTCTATTGACCAACGCAATAAAATTATGTATAATTTAACGACTAAAATAACAAGGGGGGTGTAATTTGATAAAAAATCATTGATATGGAAATAATTACCAACTCCCCAGAAGAAACCTACGAATTTGGAAAAAAAATGTCAGAACAGCTTAGAGGCGGAGACATTTTATTACTAAACGGAGAGCTCGGTACCGGAAAAACCACTTTGATAAAGGGTATGGCTGCCGGTTTGGGAGTAAAGGAAGAAATCACCAGCCCGACATTTAATTTGATGAACCACTATTGCACTCGCAATCATACCATAAACAGGATAGTCCACATCGATACCTACCGCATCAAAAACGAACAGGAATTAAAAGACATCGGCGTCGAAGATTATTTATGCGATCCATGTTCCATTTGTGTGATTGAGTGGCCGGAAAAATTGATCGGATTATTAAAAAACAAACAAACATTTTCGATCACACTTGAACATCTGGGAAAAAATAAAAGGAAAATTACGATGATTTAAGTTTGAAATAATTTTTACCTTTCAGTTCTTTTGGTAAATAATCTTGATCCACAGGCTCGGCAAAATCCGGATTATACTTATAATCTTTGCCGTACCCAATATTCTTCATAAATTTAGTCGGCGCATTGCGCAAATGAATCGGCACACCCAAATGAGACGTTTCCATCGCGTCTTTTTTTGCGTGTTCATAGGCAGTATATAATAAATTTGATTTGGCCGACTTAGCACAGTATATTACCGCCTGAGCGAGATGCACACTACATTCCGGATAGCCGATTTTGTGGCAGGCATCATAAGCGGCATTGGCTTGAATCAGTGCTTCGCTGTTGGCCATACCGATATCTTCACAAGCAAACCGCAATACCCGTCGCGCAATATATAGTGGATCTGCCCCACCTTCGAGCATACGCACCAACCAATAAATCGAAGCATTTGGATCACTGCCACGCATACTTTTGTGCAAAGCGGAAATCAGATTGTAAAACTCTTCACCTTTTTTATCGAAAACCAAATGAGTTTTTTGCAAGGCTTCTTTGATGTCCGATTTTGAAATTTTTATTTCGGTATTTTTACCTTTACTCACCTTGGCTTTTACCGCCAATTCCAAACTATTGAGTGCCGCGCGCGCATCTCCAGATGACAACTGCGCCAACATTTCAATTTCATCTTTATCTATTTTGACATTAAACTTTCCCAATCCCCGCTCTTTATCTACCAGGGCACGTTCAATAATTTTTATGATATCATTATTTTCCAAATATTTTAAAATAAAAACACGCGAACGCGACAGTAACGCCCCCACAATTTCAAATGAAGGATTTTCGGTAGTTGCTCCCACCAAAGTGATCAAACCTTTTTCCACAAATGGCAATAGAGCGTCTTGTTGAGCCTTGTTCCAACGATGAATTTCATCAATAAACAAAACCGTGCGTTTGTTTTCCAATCGCAAATGATATTGAGCGTCGTCTACCGCTTTTCGTAATTCGTCTTTGCCGTCCATCACTGCCGAAATCACTACAAAGTGTGATTTGGTTTGAGCGGCAATAATTTGCGCCAGGGTAGTTTTACCTACTCCCGGTGGTCCCCAAAAAATCAAAGAAGAAAGTTGATCACTATCGATCAGTTTTCTCAACAACTTTTTTTTGCCAACAATTTCTTCCTGTCCAAAAAATTCATCAAAATTGCGTGGCCGCATGCGATCGGATAAAGGTACGAAACTCATACAAAACCTCCAAACTGTTTGCCTAACCAGTCTTTAATTCGGCCTTTCCAACCAAAATGTAAATAATTTTTATCACTTAAAAACATACCGTGCTGACGTAAATCTTCAAAAATTAAATTCAAATCATTGATCATCGGTTCGTCATGAAAAAGAATACCCGCTTCTTCGTTTGCAAAAAAACTACGGTGCGTAAAATTTATACTACTGACGAAACCGACTTGATTATCAACAGTCATCGCTTTGCCGTGGTTCATTTTGGTGGATAAATATACATTACAACCATGTTTATGAGCCATTTTCGAATAAAGTCCAGATACCCATTCCAAAAATTTATAATCCGGAACCAAAGGCAAAAAAAGATCCACTTTTACTCCACGCTCTTTGGCGGCAGACACCATTTTAAAAAAATTTTTATCCGGCACAAAATATGGCGTCATCAAATTAAAACCGGTCTTTGCGTGAGATAATGCGTTTAAAAAAATATTTTTAGCGCGAGAACTTTTGGTTTTAACAGGAGAATGCAAAAAAAATTTACAACGCATTTTTAAATCTTGCCATTCTTTTTTTATTCGCGGTCTCAACAGATGTTTAATTTTCTTTTTATCACCACCACCATGGACATAAGACTTGGCAAAAGAACGCAACAGTGGTGTAACTATTCTGCCGGTGGTTCGCACATGAAGATCATCCCACTTGGAATACATATCACCAACATTAACCCCACCGATAAAAACTACCTCTCTATCTAACACCAAAATCTTTCGATGATTTCTACACCAAAGCGAACCAACCCAACCGCACAATGACAAACTTGGTAATAACGAATTGTAGCACACTACATCCACCCCGGCACCACGCAATCGGCTAATACTTAAACGAGACAACTCAAAACTGCCAATTGCATCAATAATGACTTTCACTTCTAGACCAGCTTTGGCTTTTTGACACAAAAGTTCGACAAAAGGCGCCCCCGTTTCATCATCAATCAAAGAGTATATTTCCCAATATATTGATTCACGCGCACCCAAAATACCCTCTCGCATCCCCTGCAAAGCATCGGCGGTAGTACGGAAAAATTTGTAACTAAAATCCAAAGTCATACCAATATACATTATACTCAAAACCAAAAAAAATCAACTAAAAAAATAATCCCGCTTTTACGAGATTATTTTTAAAATTTAGACTTTTTTAAATTTCACCGTAAACAATGGCTCATAATTGTTATTATACTCATCAATCACCGCCACCGTTTCCCCTTTTACCAATTTACTGAAGGCCGCGTCTGAAAGCATAGTATTGTCTGATTCCAAATCTACTTTAAAATCATCAAGCTTTTGAAATTCTCCAGAAAAATCTTGTTTAATAGAATTTTCTATTTGTTTTTTTCTAGCCCGCAAATCTTTTAATTTGTCTTCGATGGTTTTGTATTCCTCGGATGAGGCCAACGCGTCGCGATAAGCGGATTTGATGTCCTTTTGTTTTTTCTTGGTTTCTAAAATTCTATTAAAGATTTCTTGGATATCAGCCATAGATTATAAAATATAAATTAAAACTTAAAAACATCAGCGAATTTACCAATTACCGGCAGTGGTTCTTGTTTGCCGTTTACCGCGTTAACAATACCCAAAACCAACAATACCAACATTACCAAACTCAAAATCCAACTGATTGTATACCATAAATAAAATGGCACTACCCAGCCAATGACATTGATCAAAACCGCAAGTAAAAACAAAACTAAGCCCTGTTTGACATGGTATTTCACAAACGCATCTTTTTTTGCATCACCGGTCAAAAGAGGGACAAAAAATAAAATATATGCGATCACTGCCATTGTAGTATTTTTTCCACCACCGATGATTGGAGTATTTGGTTCCATATAATATTAAATTAAAAATAAAAAATTATTGCGCGTATTTCATAATAGAAACACCTACTGCCTGCCCTCCAATTTCAAAGGTGATTGTAAACACCGACGAATCACTACCGGCCACTACCATGGCAGTTTTATTATCTATACCACTTTGTAAAATCGGCAAACCTTTGTCGGCAAGAACTTTACTGAGAGCACTCAAATCTTCGCCTGCTGTAAGACGGGCTGTTTTAAACTCCAAAATACCGGAACCTGCGGTCAAACCATACATGCCAGTGGAAATGGAGGTTAGTTTTGCTTTCCCAAATGCCTTTTCTACTATTTCTTTGGCTACCATAGCTACTGCTTTGGAATTCGCATCATAAGTTTGCATTTCTTCGGCATCATTATATTTGTCTTCTGGGGTTTTGCTTGCCTCCTTGGCTTCGTTTACCTGTTGTTTCATGGCTTCCTTGGCCATTTCTTGCGCGATTTGATTAGTCATCCCACTATTAACCCCGCCACCGGTCAATTGACCAAACAATCCGGCGTTGACCCCATATACTTCCTTCAAAATTTGGTTGGCAAGACGCTGTTGACGCCAACGATTGATACCGAAATACAACCCACCGACGACAACCACCGCCAACACCACGACGACTATCGTCTTTGTTTTTTTGTCCATACATATTTTTGTTACCCCGAAAAATTTCGGGCTTATTTACTATTATACCACTTTTTTACATTTTACCCAAAATCAGCACTGTGACTAATTTAATAAGTAACATCCAAAAATGCCTTATCAAGATTATCCACCGAAAAAGATAGAATCAAGAAATAACCCGGCTTATACATCGTCAATTGATTATTTCCTTCATCTTGCGTTTTGTACCCAATACCTACCAAATAATTTTTTACCGCCGTCACATCATCTTTGGTAATAACCCGACCAAATATATAGCTCAACATTTGCCCGGAAAGATTATCTGTCAATTTGACTTGATTGCTATAAAGCTGATTCAAAATCGGCAGAAGCTCGCTATTGAGTATACGACTCTTATCATTGATCGGCTCACTCGGAACCGCCTTTTCGTAATTAATTTGTGGCCATGATCTTGGCGCGGTGGATGTAATAGTAGAATTTAACAGCGGGGTATTATTTGCCTCAATTGCAGGCGCCACCGGCGGTAAAGTATTTTCAGAAATATTGAAAGGCGCGTAAGTGGTCGTCTTTGCTTTTTTGTATAAAGAAAATTCCGGTTTTCGCGATGTTAATTTTATTTTAAACGGCTCCGCTTTTACAACCAAATCATTGGTAACAGCATAAGGCGTCATCAATTCCGTAACAAATTTGCCATTAAAATTTATAATCCAATTTTCATCATCTTTAACATTTCCACTGGCGTCCAATTTCATGAAAAATCCATCTGTATAATAGATTTTTTCACCAAACAAAATTGTCCTAACAACATTGGTCGTATACTCGCCGGCGATGACCACCCCACTATCCACGGTGGGAGTCAAAGCATAATTTGCAACTCCGCGTTTCGGATTTATTATTTTTGCCCAACTGGTATTCAGTTGATCGTCAACTTTCATCATAAAAACACCGGGACGAAAGGACTCTTGTATAGCGGTATATAGCGCTTGAACTTTTTCCCAGTCCTGTTCTGTTTGCGCATTATCTTTTATATTTTCTATTTGATTGCCCTTGCATTTTTCTTCACTAATTTGGTATTTTGCGCAATACAAATCGCGTTGCGCATTGGCATTAATAATTTGCGCGTGGTAATCATCTTCCGCCCAAGTAAGCGGACCGGCAACCATTATTTGGTTATCATCTGTCACAGTCATAGAAAATTTCATCATCGGCGAAGTAAATTCATTAAAACCAAAAGTTATTTTTTTGACCCACTCCAAATCGCCGGAAGAATCAAATTTGAATCCCATCATCCAATTTTTTACGCCATTTTTTAAATTAAAACTATCGGACAACATGGATAATCCGGATAAATTTCCTAAAATTAAATAGCCATTATCTTGTGTTTGAACAAAACCGTGAACAGCCATCGCTCCTTGTCGCCATTTTTTCCAACCCATTTTGTAACCCCCGTCTTCTTGAGGAATAGCCGTCGCCATTTCCATCGGCGTGCCTTCCATACTTTTCGCCCACTGAAAATTAAAATTTTTATCAAATTTCGCCAAACCAGGATATGTGTCAAAATTATACGGCGGTTTTTTTTCCGGATTTGTTTCGGCAATATTTCCCGCCAAAGCATAACCGCCATCCGCTGTCGCGACAAAATAAGAATCATTTTCGCGAGCAATAAAATTTTTAATATTTTTTGACCACAAAAGATTGCCGTTTTTATCCAACTTCAAAACTTTCAATGAGGCGAACGGCATATCCATATACACAGCGCTATCCTCTCCTCTTTTGGACGGCGCGAGATCCAACATGTTGGCGTGAAACAAAAATCCATCATCTGTTTCCACCAAAGAATTTTTTGCGTCTTCCACGGATGCGGTGAGCGATTTATTCCAAATCATGTTGCCATTTTTATCCAGCCGTGTTAACAAAATTTTATTCACTTCCCCGCCCGAACTGGATTCCGCGGTTGTGATAAAACCCCACACTTTGGACGCCATAAAATACCCGCCGTTTTTTAACTCAATGATTGACTGGACATCTTCGTCGCCACGCGAATTTCCGACACCGGCCGAATTGGTGGATTTCAAAAGTTTCATCCACGAAATATTGCCTTGTTTATCCAACTTCGCCACAAAACCATCCGGCGGGATAAACGCAACATTCGGATCAGTCGTGCCGGAAATAATATACCCGCCGTCTTTGGTTGGCCAAACGCCGTTGATTTTGGTAAGAGCCAAAAGACGGTATGATTTTAGAAAAGTTGTATTTGGGGTGGCGTAGGAAAAAGACGGCACACTCGCCACATCAGTAGAAAGAATACTATTCGGCTCGGCGCTAACAGATAAAATCTGATTGCAAAAAAAATAAAACAAACCAAAACAACCGGTAAACAAAACCCCCATCACAAATTTCTCCCAATTGTTTTTAAAAAATGAATGAATTTTTGACATAGGGTGATTCAACATATTTAAACTGAGTCAAATTTAGCTCTTTTATTATATCACTTTATACAAACCAACACAAAATAGACACCCTTCTCGTCCACCCGCTGAAATTGGTTGATATGCCAATACTGTGATATAATAATATTGACAGCAGGTTGCCGATATGATAAGGTAATCAATCTCAAACATATGAAAATACCTATACCAAAATTAAAGGCAATACTACTTTACTTCTGCAGTAATACTGATAGAAAATTTTTAGGTAAAACAAAATTAATGAAACTATTTTACTTTCTGGATTTTATCCATCTAAAAAACTACGGCACGCCGGTTACATATGATAATTATGTACATCTTGAACACGGACCCATACCTTCCGTAATAAAAAATTTAGTTGATGATGTCGCTAATGATATTGACAGCTCCCTATTCGCGGATACTATCAAAATTGAACGACCGAAAGGAAGCGACATGCAAAGAATTATCGCCTATCGTCAATTTACTAAAAATGATGAAAAATATTTCTCAAAAACAGAACTTGAGACAATGCAAAAAGTGTGCTTAAAATTTGGCGACAAAAATACTCAATACATAGAAAACGCGTCGCATGACGAAGCGCCTTGGAAAAAAACAGACCTGCTTGAAGACATACCTTATACTTTAGCGGCGGAAGATGATGATTGTAAGATGACAAAAGAAGAACTGGAATTATTAAATACATTAAATTAGGGCTGATATGGTTACTTTTGGAGAAGTTATAAAATACAAAGAATTAGAGTATGTTTATCTCGCCGCGACAGAAGAGATAATTTATTTGGCAAAAATCTTAAACCGCGCAGATGGCGAAGCTATCAACCGACTTTATCTCAAAAGACAAAATCAAGGCGCATTGAGCAATGTTAAAATAGCCGATTCTCCTCTATACTGTTTTGTGCAACTAACAACAAACGAGTACAGAGACCGGCTGGCTCACTTCCACCAACCGGGACAAGATTTTGGCAGAGATTATATTATGGACAGCATTGGACGACTAAACGACGCTGATTTGAAAGAAATTAAAGAAACCATAACAACCGGACCTGTGCCAATAGAGCTTAAAGAATTGGTAAAAAACATAGAACTGTAAATTAAAAATCCTTAACGAAAATTAAGGATTTTTTTGTTGTGTAGATATTTTTGGATGTAATTAGTTATCGGATGTAATTTTTTATGTTTTCATAAACAAAATTTGAACCCCCGTCAGATCTCAAAATTTTTCCTTTTTTAGTAAAACCTAATATCAAATTAAATTTTTCAGAAGCACGATTATACGGTACTGCAGAAGTTACAACAATTTTTTTTATCTTTTTTGCATCCATAAAGAGCTGCTTGTATAATTTTTTGCCGATCCCATTTCGATGATACTTCGGAGTAACGGCTAATTGGAATATGTAAATAAATTCTTCTTTTTTGTAATGATTAATGAGAAATTTTTGTATTTCATCTTTGGGATTAAGCATGGAGCTTGGATAAGCTACTAAAAATCCGATGATGTCTTTTTTGTAACAGACAACATAAACAAAATCCGCAATTTCTATAAGTTTTTTATAAAATCTTTTTCCTGGGTTGTAGGTCAAAAAGCCATTATTCTTTGATGGTAAATTTTGTAAAAGTACTGAATTAAGTACGTCCAAAATTTTGTCGACATCACTATGCAATGCTTTTCTTATTATATACATATGTTTTTTATTTCAATCGTTTTGTTAATATCAACAAAACGATTAACGACATTCATATTGCACCATTTTGTTTAATAAGTCACATACAACCCACCCAGCGTCTTATCCGCAAATGAAAAAGTGACCGTCAGCGTCCTGCCCACTTTCATCATCACCAATTGATCGCCTTCGGCTAAATATGTTTTGTATCCAATTCCTTCCAGATATTTTTGCACCGCTGTTTTGTCGCTATCGTTTACCAATCTTCCAAAAACATATTCCAAACCGCCGGAAACATCCGGTTTCAATTTCACCTCGCCGGAAAATATTTGATTAAGGATGGGTGAGAGTTCTTGGTTGACTTGAATCGCTGTTTTATAAATCGGTTTAATATCTACGGTATTGGCCATATTCGCGAAGTTTATCTCCGCCCATGTTTTTGTTATCGGTGGAATTTGAGCGGGAAAAACTTTTGGCAAACTTCCGGAGCCGGCCGGCTCAACTTGGTTTACAGCCGTGGCGTAAATATCCATGACTTTTGTTTTCAAAACCGGCGTCTTCGGCTGTACTTTTTTATCAATTTTTAAAACTAAATTTTTCACTACCGGCGCAAAATCTTTTAGCGCGAGAAAAGAACCAACATCTTTGATGGACAAATCTGTGTAATCGGCAATCATTCCTTGGTTATTCGCGACATTACCGTTGACATCCAATTTCATCAGCAAAGTGTCCAGAAAATAACCCTGCCCCATGCTCCAACTGTAATTTAAAATAGATGTATTGTAACTGCCGGAAATAATCAAGCCGTCGTCTGAAGTTGGCGCTATTCCATAGCCGTAGATATAATCCTCCAAGCTAATCTTTTTTGACCACTGCGGATTAAAATCCGCGTCTGTTTTCACCAACAAAATTCCGTTGTTTAAAGTAGTGTCAAAACTTTTGGCGGTTTTAATATAATTTTCCCATGCCAAAAGAATTTCCGGATCATTGGTTATTTTTCCATTCTCGCAATCCTGTACTCTATTTTTGCTTTCGCACAAATCATTTAATTCTTTTAATTTTTCATCAACCATTTCTGTTTTATTTTCTTGGTCGCTTCGCGGTGGTGGAAGATAATCCAATTTAAAAACAAAACCATTGTCGGTTGTCTTGATTATTTTTGTCAAGCTCACATCATTATTAAATTGCTGGCCATATTGCAAGCCCAATTTTATCGCCTTTGCCCATTGCAGTTCGCCGAAATTATTAATTTTGACAGCCATCAATGAATATTTTCCGGCCGGCGTGGACCAAATGGAACCGGCGGATAAAATCGGGGAAAGAAAACCTAACGCCATATAGCCATCGGCCGTTTGCTTGATAGCGAAAAGTTTACCGGCCGAACTTCGCTTCGTTCTGTATTTCATATGAGTGTGTCCGGCCTCATCTATCGTATAAATTGATTCTTCCAACGGCACAATTTCTAAACTTTTTGACCATTCAATTCCAAAATTTGAATCAAATTTAATAGCTACCGGTATGGATGTATCCTCAAATTTTTCCGCCGTACTACTTTCTCTGCCCGCGGTTTTGACACTGCCTATGGCGATAAAACCACCTTCGGTCAATGGTTCAATATCCGCATTAGTCATATCCGCCATTTTTGACCATTCTTTTGTTCCGTTTTTATCAAATTTAGCCAAAATAAAATAAGTTGGCGCTGTTTTTTTGCCATAACCGGTGGCGGTAGAATAGCCGGAAAATAAAAATCCGCCGTCTTCGGTGGCGAAAACTTTATGAACACTATCGGTGGAGTAATTGCCAATCATTTTTGTCCAAAGATGTTTGCCTTGTTTGTCAAATTTAGTTAAAAAAACATCATCCCATTTTTCTTTTAATTTTAAATACTTGCTGTCAACAAATCCTGTCCCTTGACTGGCCATCAAAAAACCGCCGTCTGTGAGCTCAACAATTTCACGGCCATATTCATCACCCTTTTTGGCGGATCCGCCGACACCTTTGTCAATTCTAACCGAATTGAATGATTGAAAAAGTTTGGTCCATTGATGGTTGCCTTGCGCGTTAACTTTGGTAATAAAAGCGTCAATATCCGACAAGACACTGAGTTTGTCAGAATTCCCATAACCGGTTAAAATATAACCGCCATCTTTGGTTTGCAAAACACCTCTGGCTTCCGACCAGTCCTGAATTCTATAATGCTTGACAAAAGTAATCGCATCGCGCGCGATTTGCGCCCGGACAACTCCCCAAATAATTAAAACACTAACAAAAATTGCAAGAAATCCAAAAATAATAAATTTAGAATGCTTAAATTTGTTATTTTTGGATTTTTTATATTTCATACTAAAAAAATTATTCTAAAATATTTTATAGGTAAAAGCGAAGTGAATTTACTTCGCTTTTACCTATTTCCATTATCTACTACTTAGACAATTCCTTAAGCCGTTCCATAATTTTCATCCCCAAACTGGCTGCGCGAGTAGAATCTTTTTCCAATGCTGTGGTATAGGCATCAAAATTTTCTTTTGTTACGCCATTATCCTTCAATAATTTCGCGAATCCTTCATCTCCGGAATATTTTAGATCTCCCTTTCCAAGCGCGTAATTCATATCAGCTGTTATCTTTACATAAATATCATCTGTCATATTACCGATGTCCCCCGGTTTTGCTGTTTCTTCTTTTGCTGGGGCAACAGCTGGCGCGCTTTCATTCTTTGGCGCTGGAGCAGTTGTTTTTTGGGCGCAACCGGCGCCTACCAATAAAAGAACTCCGGAAAATAAAACTATTGTTGCTAAAAATTTATTTTTTGAATTCAACATACTTAATATGTAATTTATTTTTTAATCTTTTTGTTCGACCTTTGAATTAAAATTGCGATCAAAAGCACGATTGCGAAAGCAACGGCGAACCACCCCAACAATTAAGAGGGAGTGCTGTGCCGGGCATTACAGTTCTGGTCTGCTGACCGTTCGCGCAAGCGCCCCATGTGCCATAAATCCACGAATCGCAAGCTACGCAATTGCGCGTGAGTGACGGCTGGGCTCCACCGTAGCAATCTTCAGGAAATGTTGATTCTACTGTATGGTGTTGAACACCGCTCCCATCACAAGCGCTCCATGCCGAATAATTATATGACTCACAAAGATCACAATCTTTTGACAACCACGGATTTTCAGGAACACAAACCGCCGGTGAAGTAGATTCTACTGTACGTGTTCTTTTGCCAGTATTTTTATCGCATTTGCTCCAAGTGGTGTAATAGACATAGTCACAAAATTCCTTGCCACACTCTCGGCTCAATAGTGGTTGCGCTCCACCGCTACAATCCGATGGAAAAGTGGATTCAATCGTTCGGCTTTGTGTGTTATTCACGCAAGCACTCCACGTAGAATAATTATATGATTCACAAGCGTTACAATCTTTGGTCAGCCATGGCTTATCCACAACACAAACCGCAGGTACAGTTGACTCTACTTTTCGTGTTCTTTGGCCGGTGGTTTTGTCACAGGCGCTCCATGTTGTGTAATATGTAAAATCGCAAGCGGTCTTACCACATTCACGACTTTTTATCGGCTGAACACCACCACTGCAATCAGATGGGAAAGTTGATTCCACATTTCTGGTCTGTGTGTTGTTTACGCACGCGCTCCACATAGAATAATTATATGATTCGCAAGCATTGCAATCTTTTGACAACTCCGGATTTTCCGGAACACAAAGTTTTGGCGACGTTGATTCAACTTGACGCGTTCGTTTGCCTGTAGTTTTGTCGCAAGCGCTCCAAGTGGTGTAATAAACAAAATCGCATGATGATTTACCACATGTCTGACTTAACACCGGCTGAACACCACCACTGCAATCCGTAGGCAATGTGGATTCAACTGTTCTGGTCTGTTTATTATTTACGCAGGAACTCCAAACGGAATAATTAAATGATTCACAACCGTTGCAATCTGTGCTCAATACAGGTTTTTCAACAACACAAACCGCTGGCGAAGTAGATTCAATTTTGCGTGTTTTCTTGCCAGTATTTTTATCACAGCTGCTCCATGTCGTGTAATTTACGGACTCGCAAACATCTTTACCGCATATTTGACTCAAAACAGGCGACTCCCCGCCACGGCAATTATCCGGCAATGTTGATTCAATAGTCCTGACCTGTTTATTATTTACACACTTGCTCCATGTTGAATAATTATACGACTCGCACAATGGTTTATTTTTTTCTGCTTTACAATCTTTGGCCACATCCGGTTTTCCGCCAACGCAATTTTTTGGAGAAGCAGAAAATATTTTACGCATTTGCTGGTTATCGTCACACTTTCCCCACGCGCCATACGCCCACGCGTTACAAACCGGTTTTTGTTTTTCAACATTTAAGACAACTTTTTGACTATCATTACCCGCCTCATCTTCTGTAAATATGCCAAAATTATTTTCCCCACTATTCAATTTAACTTTATACTTCCAATTTGTGCCTGCATCATGTTTCACTATCTGCTTTTTTCCCAACCACACAGATGCTCCTGCTTCTTTCGTGCCGGATATTATGTACGATGAGTCGGTAATATCATCTTCCGGTTGACTTATCTCCGGCGGAGTCGGCGATTGAGTGTCAATGGTGAATTTGGAAATTTTTAAAACATTACTCAAATTGCCAGCCATATCCTGCACCTGAATAGTACAATCGTCGTATGTTCCATCAGCCAATTTTAACAACTCAATCGCATTATTTCCTTGTTTGACCGAAGTATCATGGCCAGCGCACGCGCCGCCATAGATAATATATCCGAAACGGTTGTAAACTTGTTTGACGGAATTTATAGCTGACACATTAATTGTAACTGTCGGATTTGGATCATTTCCAATAACCGGAATTCTTTTGACTTCCTTTAACACCGGACCTTTTGTATCCCACACCAAAGCGATGTCATCATAAGAGCTGGTTTTTTTAATATTTATAGCTTTCAGTCGAATTTTATATACTCCGTCCTTAGTTGCAGAAATAGTGGTCTTGCAAAACCCCATCCAATTGGAAGGCGTACACTTTGCCTGGCTAAACAACACCTTGCCACCCGCTGGACCGGAAATTTTAGACCAACGCATATCCAACAAATCAGATAAGCTCGTTTTTGGGTCGCTCGCCGCTCCATTTACTTCAAATTCTGAATTTTTATAATATACTTCAACACCGGCATAAACCGTAAATGTTTTTACATCCTGCAATTCTTCCGGTTTTTCCATCGGCTCTGTTAAACAAGCTCCATCATCACATCCGTATTCACAATTTTTCTGTTCCGCTCCTCGAGATGGCCGTGTTTGACCGGCCGCTTGCTCACAAAAAAATTCCGTAACAGTATTTGAATCAAAACAAACATCTTTTCTGGTATCGCCAAAATCCGTTGACTCCCCTTTTACAAAATAATCCCTTCCATTGTCGGAGTCGGTACATAAAGGCTTTGTTTCTGCAATACAAGCGCCATCTTTGCAACCATTTGGACATGTATATTTCGTAATTTTTGGCGAATCATCCGTACAAATATTTTCTTCTACCACATTTCCAACACATTTTTCAACTCCACCAGCATGACCATTGACTTTCCCATTGTGGAGTGTGTCATAAGCAAAATCACCTTTTAAAAAATAATCAGTTCCACCATCAGTATCAGTACAATTAGCGAAGCTCCACTCTTTTACTTGAGCATTTGTTATTTTAACAAAAACTAAAGTACAAAATACTGCGATGACAATCATAAAAACAAGCGCGAATGCATTCGCCTTTCGTAAAAAATTTATTATGGCCATAAAGTTTATATTACTTAATATTAACTAAATTAAAACTAACAGTATTATTATACCACTTTGTAAAAATGAGCGCAAAATGCAATTTTATTAACAATATTCCTTCGCCGCGCAAATTTTTCCTTTGACTTTATTCACCCAACAACCGCCACGACATTTTTTGTGATATTCGCAATGCGCGCAAACATCATCTTTTAGATATTCATCATCACGATATTTTTTAAATCCGTTCTCCCAAATTTCTTTAAAACTTTTTTGTAAAATATTTCCTTCTCTGAAATATTCCGTGTCCGGTTGTTCCGGACAGCCACGCACATTGCCATCCGCGCCGATACAACAAGTTGAAAATCCTACTGGACAAAAAAACGGTTGGATGCGCGCTTGGTGATCATATTCCCCCAAATAAGCGGCATTTTCTCCCAAGTCAATTTTTATTTTCCTACGCCATTTTTTTCGGTATTTTTTTATTAATTCAATGAGTTCAATTTTTATTTCATCCGTGGATAATTCTTTGGGATAAATTTCCTTTTTCGCGCCACAATGTTCACAATTCAAATTACACCGTCGCGTAGAATCCCAAGCAACAAAACGAGGAGGCATTACCACTCCCCGTTTTCGCAACATGTCTAAAATCCAAGAATTTAATTCGTATCCGATTGTTTTGTAAAAATATTCAAAATTCATCACACACTATTTTTTACTCGCCCCTTTTTTCTTTTGACAACAACCGCGAATTTTTCTAACAATAAAAGAAATAATTGAGACAACACCAACGATGAAAATAAATAATACTACCAAACCGAGAAGCAAAGGCCAAATATAACTCCACAAAGAAGCACCAGCATCCGAACCATAAGCAGGACTTGGTATTGTAATAGAAATCAATCCATCTAAATGGCGCGGGTTAGGTGGCCCCATATAAGAAACACCCGGTAGCGACGCGATGCGCAATGTCGCGGCATTAACTACTTTGTATAGGCCAAGCAACAGAAAGGTAGAGACACTTCCCCAAAAACCGGCCTGCCAAATTTTAAAACGCATAAAATATAATTTTTAAAAAATACATTTTAATTATACAACTTTTTTATTTACCGTTCAACTTCTGCTCTCAAACCAAATTCCATCTCCAACGCATGCACTACGGCATAAGCATAATTGGGTTCATTTTTTTTCACTTCCCACGCTTCCATCGCTATCACCCGCTGGCCATTTATCGTTCTTTCATTTTCGCCTACAAGTGTCAATGTTGGGCGTTTTTTCATTTCAGTCAAAGCTTTATTCAGACGATCAATATCAGCTGAAAAACCATCTTTAATATTATCCACAGTCAAATTTCCATCCGTCATTCCAACGGTGATAACAGCAATTTTTATCTTTTTCAAATTATTCGGATTTTTCGGTTCTTCATCCACATAAATACCGACTTTGATATCTTCTCTGCAAACATTTTCCACACAATACGGCGTGGAACAATCTGTTTTTGATTCGCAATATGATCCCTTCTTTCCGGATGAACAAGTCGTACCAATACATTTTAATTCATTTTTGCACGGCAAACTATCCGAGCATTTTGAACCCTCTGCTGGTTCCGACAGTTTTATAAGTTTATCCAATGTAAATAAACAGCCAGCGCAAAATATTATAAACAATAATATGGCGCCAAGAATTATTAAAATAGCTTTTTTTACACCGCCTGATTTGGTTGGTATATTTGACATATAAATTAAAAATAAAAATCAAACTTATTGTATTATACCATACAATTTTCTAAAACTTCTCTAGTCTACACACACCTCCGGTCCAGTGGCTTTGACAACTTCACTGGCTATTTGCATTACCACGCCCGATTTTGTAACTTTATAAATCGCGCCGGTGGGCGTATGGGTACTGCACCCACAAGAATTTTGATCTATCACCTGAACCAAAAAACCATCGTTAATTTTTAAAGTATGACCAGTCGGAATATTTTGATTACTGTTCAAATCTCCCTTAGTCAATGTTACCAAACTAATTGCTTTATCTGCGCTATCAATCGGCAATAAAATATTTTTTAGTTTCGTTTCAGTATCAATTTTAATGGTCTTGCTATTTTTAGTTATTTCCACCCAATAGCCGGTCTGGCACATACAGCCCTCATGCCTCAAGGCTGTTTCCGAAAACCCTTGGCATTTCTCTGTGTTTTTTTCTAAAGCATTAACAGTGGTTGGAAATCCGGCTACTCGAGAGGCGATAATTGCCTGCCACACAACATTTTTATATTGCTCCACACCAGAGCCGGTGGCCGTGCCCCAATTGTATGTACCCTTTAAAATTTCATCTTTATTTGTGGTGTTTTCATTGGGTGTTGGCGTGGTCTGAATCGCAGGCGATGTTAGATCCCAAACATAGTCATAAAGTTCGCTGGCCTTGTCCCCTGCCGGCCAACGGATCATTTTTACGGAATTGTTATGCGCTAAAAATAAAATAATGGCAAAATCCGGCAAAGGCGGCCGATTGATATTATTATCATCTGCCAAAGTATCATTAATAAGAGTACTAATTCGCTGAAGTTGATCATTAGTTAGAGTTACCTTATCGCGCTGTGGCATCGGGCCATAAACCGAGCTGTTTTTCTCTGGGTTGTTCTCAAAAATTAAAGTTTTTTTGTTTAAATTCACAACTAATCGCCGGCTGGCGGAAACAAATCCACCGCTCACTGCCATCAACCCCTCGGAAGGTAGAAAAGCACGCGCTTCTGCTGGAATTTCATCTTCTCCTTTGATTGTATCTTTGCTGGTTTTGGTTATAGATGCAACCGAAACTTCCGCTAATTTTTTCCCAGTCAAATCTTCCACCCACTGCCAAAAATCCGGATTTAGATCATAATAAAATTGTTGAAAACCCGGCTCGGATAAATAAATAAATTGATCAAAAAAATCCGTGGCTGCTTCTTTGGCCACGCTATCAGCTTCACCGGCAAAATACTTTTTCGCAACTTTCTCTGTAGCCAAAAATAAATCATTGCGTTTGGAATCCAATGACCCCATGGATAATTTATCCACTTCGACAGAATAACGCGGACCGTAGTCCTTTTTTATCACCATTTTATCATCAAAATGCAAAGGCGAACATATCGCATCGCCATTCAACTGAAATTCCGCCACCACAGACGGAGCGAGCAAAACAGGCGACTGTCCGGGCGCCTGCGCCGGATACGATGGATACATTCCAAAATAAAACATCTGGTATGTTTCGCCTTTGTTTGTTTTTATTGGAATGGGATAACCGGCGATATCTTGCATCGGCACCATTTTGTCACAACCGGAACCGTACCGCGCATTTTTCACCACCTCTGCCAATGCGCTATATTTTTTAACAGAAACTATTACCAAAATAATAATCACAACTAAAATTATTCCCACGACCCAAAATATTTTTTTGATTGGTGTGGACTTTGTTTTTGACATATAAAAACCTTAATAGATAAATTTATTTACCTATATTTATTATACCACAGAATTTGAGTGCGGGGTATATATTTATTTAATTTTTATCTATCACACATTTACAAGTCAACGCTCAATATGTATAATTATCTAAACGGCGCGCGTTAAGGCATAACTGCTGTCTGTGGCACCTCTTGTGTGCCAAGCGCAACGTCGGACTGACAACAACTCAAAGGAGAAACTGTAATGCTCATTTACGGCATTGGGATATTCTATACGGTATTGCTCGTAGCTATCTTCACAACCGGTCTACGTGGCATGAGGCCATCTCAGTCCAGTGACAAGATTCCTTCGTGCTACTACTCGGTAACCAGTGTAGTTCTCGCAATTGCTGGGGCTGTCATCACTGTTGTTCTTCTCTACTTTGTTGAGGCAATAAAGTAGATTGATCGCGACTACCGAGTGCGACGGCACAACACCAGCGCCATCCACGCCACGCGCACCATGACAAGGCCTCGAGCAATGTCCCACTCGCATAAGCGGGCGGGTGGGACTGAGGCAGTATGGATATATTATGACCACTCGCCTCGCAATTTGAAAATATTTTAAAATATGTTTTCAGATTATGCGAGTGATCTAAAACGCTTAAATTAAAAAACATCGAAAAATTCGGTGTTTTTTTGTTAATATAAAATAATTAATAATACAAAATTTATATATTAAAGCTCCCTATAGGATTTATGTCTACTGTCAAATCACTAACCTCTCAATTTCTTAACCGCCTTCTTAACTTCCTTAATATGTTTTTCCAAAGGCAGATGCTCGGGCATTGTGCCGCCGATATTTCGAATTGTATCGCGTACATGTTCGCCAACCGCTCGGTGCGTTTGCGTAGCTGTGTCCTCATCGGCAACTCTGTCAATTTTTAATTTCTCATCTGTCTGTGTAATTCTAAATAAATTTGCTGCCAGTTCTGTCGCGCCAGCTCTGTCCAAAAGTTCGCCTTTACGAACTTTTTTATGTTGTTCCAATTCACCGATACCCATGCCATACAAACCAACATACCCGGCATTATTAAATTTACCAAAATTACTTACGCCGGAGGCACGCGCTGTTTTGAATAATTTTTTATTTTGTGTTGTTACTTCATCACGGATAAAAACACGCTTATCAGCCGCTTCCAACTGTTTTGCTATTTCTTGATATCTGGTTTGCACAGCGAAATATGTCTGCGCTAAAGCAATTTCTTGTTTGCGAGGATCTCCATTTTGCGCAATCAAATAACAGGCGTACCGCGAAAGCCAAAAATCATCAATTTTGCGTTTAGCCTCTTTTGCTGTATTTTTAGCCAAAATTATCATTTTGCCGGCGCCGACAAAATGATCGTCTACCGCTTGGCTACTTAAAACACAGGCCGCCTTAGCGCGTTCAATAACGCCGCTAAATTTTCGCCATTCCACATACCCCAGCATCGGCATCAACTCGCGCGCCTCCCAATATTCCACGCCTTCCGGTGTAATTTTTTTAATACCTTCAAAATTTTTGGCTGGTCCTTGTAGTATTAATTCTTGAATCATAAAATTATTATTGGTTTTTTTATTGACATTATTATACCACAAAATACGAGTATATGGTATAATATATTTGAAAAGGATATTACGGACTAAAAAGATTTCGCCCATCATTATTTCATATGCCACAACATAATTATAAAAATAAAATAATTACTTCATTTGTTATTATTGTTTTGGGTTTATTGGTAATGACAAATACGGCAAAAGTGGAATGGGCGTTGGCTCAAGCGTTTGGCGATGTACCACCAGTCGGACCGGGTTGTGAAGTTGACCTATCTACCGGCGGATGTAGAGAAAACACAGTCGAAAATACTCCAATAGAACCGATTTTGGAAATTGACAACTCCGAACAAACCCAAGACCAAACAGTAGACACGGACGAGTCGCCAAGCGAACCGGTGGTTGGTTCGGGTGGTATTATCCCAAATAATCCGCCGGAAGCGCAGAAATCAACACAACCAAAACAACCAAAACTTCCTGTGAAATTACCCAAGAAAACAAATTCCAACAAACCCGAGTTGAGTGATTCAGGAGCGTTATTGGACGCAGTGATGGCGACTTACAACAAACAACACAAAGCGGAAGTTGCCGTGATCAAACAGTATTACAGCAAACCGCCATTGTTCAAACCCGCTACGGACGCGGAATATGCGCAAAATAACTTGAAACAGCTCAGACCACTTGGTACCGAGGTTGTTAACGCCAAGGGCGATTATGAAAACGCCCTTAAAAAAGGCGACAGTAAATCCGAAATAGTGAATTTAAAAAAAATCTATGACACTAAATTACAAAATTTAAAAACTCAATTGCAAGATATTTTAGCGATAGACAGTGGTAGCCCGGATGCTTTATGGCAATTGGGCACTTTGTCCAAATGGCAAGGCAACAATGCGCAATCCTACGAAAATTATCGCGACGCACTAATGTCGCAGAAAAGCAGAAATCCTTTCAAATACCAACAGCTACTTGACTCAGTCAACAATCCGGCAATCAGAATAAAACTAATACAGGACATGCAACCCAATGAGAATATCATAGAAATACCCACGACAAAAACATCCCCTTTTCTCGCTGGATTAAATAATAATTTGGACACATTGGTTCAACCATTAACATCGGCTAAAAAAATCGTGGCGAAAAATATTGAAAAATTTTCCCGAGCTTTTTCTTTTTCCGACCGATTTGATAAAGAAATAAAAACACTGAATATAGCTCAATAAAAATATATGCGCAAAAAATTAAAAATATTTTTAATAATAGGAATTATCAGTTTATTGTTGATAATATTTTATGCGCGTATTCCTACCAGATGCGCTGACTTGAAATGTTTTATCACCAAGGCTGACCAATGCGCGCCGGCAACTTATGAGGAAGCGACTACTGTCGGTACAATGTCTTATTCCATTGGCGAAGGCACAGGCAATAATTGCGCTTTAACAAAACAAGTGGTAGCTTTGAATAAAAATGAAAATGATCTTATTAAAAAATTACTACAAGACAAACAGATGAATTGTAATTATCTCAAAAACCAATTCAATGGCCAGTGGATAACTTCGATGATAGAAGGATTGGATCATTGCGATGGAGAATTAAAAGACGCTATCGGCCAACTTCTTTTATTAGTTGATGTAAAATAATTATCTATGAAAAAAATATTTATTTGGGGCGGAACAATACTCACGGCAATGATATTAATTTATATCACTTATTCTTTTTCTCACCCAAATAAAATAAATATAAACACGATAATTTCTACCGTTACAGGAGATATTTGTCATACCACCCCAACACTCAAAGACAGATGGGGACGCGACCCGAGTTTTGATATTGAAAAACTCGCAACCACCACTATGACCGTCAAACTTCTTGGTGTTGTTGAGCGTCCAGGCGTGCGTCCTGATTTGAAACTTACAGAACAGCGAGGAATCACTATACTTTTAGCGCGACCGGATTTGAAATTGGATCAAACCAAGTGTGTAGGTATTAGCGCATACACCGGTGATTTGCCGGTCGCCATTCAACCAAAAAGAATGGTTGCCGATTACGGTAAATTTGACCAAAAACGCGACATGGGCGCGAGTTGCGATTATGTTGGCTTACCCCATTCCTGCACTTTGGATATCACCGCCACCGACAAACCCATTGATGTTCTCATCAAAGTGGCCTTCCAAGACAACACCTACGCCGAACAAAAAATCACAATCCCCTATGGTGGTCACATGGATCAACCGGTAATCACCTCTCCACTCACAGCGCCAAAAAATGGAGATAATTTTTCACTCCAATTCAAAGATGTTGGCGCAAATTCCTATAATTTACGCGTTGTCTATTGTCATCCATATGAGAACGACGGTATCAACCCTTGTCTTTTTCCTTTAAAAATTAATTTACAACGCATAGATGGTAAAATGACTATTACCGACAGTTCCAACATCTCCGGTCTCACTGCGACTGTAAAAAATGGAGTGGTAATTTTAAAATCTCAAATGCCTCTACTGTCTGAAGAAAAAGATGATAAAATAAGATATAATATTGACGCCAGCAAAAGTGGAAAAACAAATGATGGTATCAGCACCGGTGTGGAATCCACTTATTCACTTAGCTTACCTTTAAAATAATTATTTCTCTCACTCATTTCACTATGAAAAAAACAAAAAAACGAGAAATCGCAATGATAAAAAATTTGAAAAAAAAGGAAATTTTTATCTGGGGCGGTATGGTGCTGGTCGCGATAGCGATGATTGTCGGTGTTACTTTGGCGCAAGACTATGGCGTGCCCAAACCGCCAACGCCGGTGTATGTTCCGCCAATCTACAATATAAATCAAGGCACGAATGCGACCTACGATACTGGCGCGACTACAAACCCAGCTAACAATGTCGTTGTCGCTAAACCAGCTGTCAGTTTAACTAGCGCGGAAAATAGTTTGCAACAAACTATTTGTAATGCTTTCCCAACGACGGCCAGTCGTTTACCGACAGACATGCTTGAATTGGGTGTGTTGTTGCCAAACGATTTTGACACGCAAGTTTCCACTCTGGGCGACACCGTCACTTTTGGCACCACGGCTACGAATGTGATGAGAATACACAAAAATAATAAATATTTTGAATGTTTTTTTCACACTATTTACGCCGGCACAAAAAATTGTTCATTGAATTTTACCGCTAAATTTGCGAGCGGAGCAACTGAGTCAGGAGTTATAAATATGACATTCACCGGTGATGTTGGTAAATATGTACCACAAAATCCCATACCGGCCGACACACAAGTCGGCGATCATCCGGTTTCCAAAAATCCATACAGCGGTATGGATCCGATGCCAATGCTCACACGTACGAGTTGTTCCGTTACTTTCCAAAAACCTTGTCCAACCAAAGCCAATTCCACACTCTGTGGCCAATGCGACGTTAAATACGCCGGAACAGATGTGGTAAGTAAAACGGAAAACCTCGGAAAA
The DNA here is from genome assembly GCA_041666745.1 of Candidatus Magasanikiibacteriota bacterium. Lineage (GTDB taxonomy): Bacteria > Patescibacteriota > Patescibacteriia > Magasanikbacterales > GWA2-37-8 > CAIOJG01. The sequence goes on along the minus strand of JBAYGI010000001.1, from coordinate 195,131 downwards.
TGTTTTTATTGTTCCAGTAATCAAACCTGCACTTGGGGCGCCGGCGGATTGTGTAGCGCGTATAGTTGTAAAAACAAAGCAACCAGCAAAACAACCAAAAAAGCAACCACTTATTTTACCAACTGTTCCGGTTGCCAAAAAAGTGGCTATTACCGAAACTACAATTACAGTGGAACAAACAAAGGCACATGCCAAAATTATTTACGAGTTTGTCGGGCGTGCGGGGCTATCAATGTGAAGACTAGTTGTCAGTAGTATTATTAAATTATCTTTTAACAAAAACACTGGGTGGCGTTACACACCGCCAATCAAATTTTTACCAAAAATCCGAGAAGTTTTAAAATCGTAGCCCGTACGGGAATCGAACCCGTATTTCTACCTTGAGAAGGTAAAGTCCTAACCATTAGACGAACAGGCCAAATAAATAACTAACTGAACAAAATCTTACCAAAAAAAGTCAATCAAGTCAATTTTTATCTTTTATAAACATATATCCCCTGCTCCTTTTTTATCAACTGCCACTCCGGCAAGGCAAAAGCATAAGACAATATTATTGTCCCCGGTTTTGCCTCTTTCAGTTTTTCAATCATTTTTTTCATATGTGGAGGAAATAAAAACATCAAAATCACATCCACATCTTTGATATCCGCGTCGTAAATTGATTTATAAAAAACTTTTATTTGATCTCGTTGTCCGGTGAGCAAAATTATCATTCTTGTCCACAAAACCAAAAATGGATTGAGCTCATACCCTGTCGCCTGCGCCCCCGACTTGGCCGCCAAAAACAAAAGCCGTCCCGCGCCTGATCCCAAGTCGACAACTTTTGTCCCGGTTTTTATTTGGGCCAATTCAATCATTTTGATAGCTTGCTTTTTATGAGTTGGTAAAAACGGCACTCCCAAAAACAATGGAGAAAAAACCATCACCACCAATAAAAAAATCAACAGGACGACGATTGCTGACAAAAAGGTCATCACCATAATTACAAAATTATTCGTCTAACTTCCAAAACTTGGGCGCTTTTAGCTTCCAAAAATGTTTCATTTTGTTCGTTTGTTTTCCCCTGTTCCGTCCATTCTTGTTTTAATAAATCCCCTTGCAAATTCACAATTTTTATCTCCCCTTTGGATACTCCATGCCCGTATTTTCCCTCACTATTCCAAGCGCGCGCGTGAGCATAGCGAATAACTTCATTGGTTTTATCGGTGATAAGCATGATATGATTGCGTTGGTATTTCGCTTTTGTTTCCAAAAAAACTATTACATCGCCCACCTGTGATTCCTGCCAAGAAATTGGGTTGGTATTTTTTTCATCAGCATAAGTCGTCACTCCGATATTTTCTATCGGACGCAATTTTGCAATAATCCAACGGATAAAATTTTTCGGTGAAACAATAAAAAATTTACGCACCAAATCCACGCCTTTTGTTTCTTTGAAATGCGCTCGCAAAATTTGAGTAACAAAACCTGAGCACTCCACCCCTAGGTTGTTGTCAATCAAAAATTTCCGAACTTCATCAGCGTTGGATTTTTCTCCGGTATGTTCATTGTGCAGACAACAATGTCCGGTTTTATCAAACAAGCCGGCATGATATTGAATAGAAATAATTTTCGCTTCTTCCAAAATTTCTTTGGGCGTTCCTTTGCCTACCAACACCCGCAACTGCGCCCGCTGTCTACGGCGAGCATTATTAAAATAAGGACAACGTATCCCAGTGACATTGTCAAATGGCAAATTAAAATATTCTTCTAAAATTTTATTGGATTTGGGAGATAATGTCATACATTGATTTTTTAGTTTGAATACGTAACAAATCTTTTTCTATTTCATGATTATCGTATAAAAAAATTTTGAATTTTTTGGTAATTAATTTTCGTGTGAGTGTTGCTATTTTTTTATCACCTAGACCGGCAACAACTTTTTGAGTAATTTGCGCGCCGGTGGTGATTTTGATCAAATGTACGCCGGCATTTTTTTCATCTTGTAAAGCCGACAAATGGGCTTGGAAAGTCGTCAGGGATTCCTCCGCTCGGCTCGCCTCGCTGAAGCTACGGCGAAGCGGGTCGGAATGACAATGAAGTTGCAAATACGACTCAAAGCTGGTACTCGCCGGTTGACGAGCGTTTATTTCTATCAAATACAACTGACCGGTTTTTTCATCTTGCACCACATCTATTCCAAACAAACCTTTCCAGCCATCTTGCGCCAATTTTTTTCCGATTGCCGTGGCCATCTCGGCGTATTCCTTTTTTTGTTTGGCCGATAAAATTTCATGTGGCAAAGACCAATCATTGCCCACCGTCGCAAAACGATTGTTGGTAAATGGTTTCAAACCGGTTATCTGGTAGTTGATATTTCCTACCAAAACTTTATTTCCCCAAACAATATTGTTGTTGGTAAATATCGGACCGGAAATAAATTGGGTGACCCGCACTTCGCGCAATGGAAATTTCGTTTGAATATCCGACAGTTGTTTTTCGTTTTCTACCAAAATAGTGCCACTGCCGGTGTGCGCCCGATTGAATTGTAAAATAAACGGCTTTCCCTCCCAAAATATTTCTTTGGTGATACGCACTGAAAATCTCGGTAAATATTTTTTCAAACCACCGAGCCATTTTACCTGAGAAATTTTTTCTTCCACTTTTGCGGACAAACTGGCTGGTGGGTTTAGCAATACCCAATCATGCTCCAAACAAATTTTTTCGATTTGGGGTGTGTTTTTGAAAACCAACAATTGAGCATCTTTTATATTATTGATAAAATTAACGGCCGTCTGATGGTTCAATAATTCGCGAGTATCCAAAATCTGGCCACTTTTCACCAACAACACATTTTTCCTACCTTTAACCAAACTATTGGCAAATGAGGTATAATTTGAGATAATGTAATAGCCTTTGGTCGTAATCGGCAAACCCAAAGCACGCTCGAGATCGCGAGCTACATATATAACGGGTTTTTTGAGAGAAAATTTCATACCTTCAGATTATACTAAAATACAACGGTTTTGGCAATTAAATACGCTTTTATGGACCAACTATACACCGAACTAAAAAAATACGGCGATCTCAAAATAAACACTTCTTTTTCCAGATTAACCACTTTTGACATTGGTGGACCGGCTCAATATCTGGTTCGAGTGGCTGATTCCAAAAAATTGGTTGATTTGTTGACTTATTTAAATGGTGAAGGTGTTGGTTATTTTATTATTGGGGGCGGTTCGAATTTGTTGATGCCGGATAATGGTCTGGAAGGCGTGACTATAAAAATACAAACCACAAAAATCGAGCTAGTTGATCATACTATTGTCGCTGAAGCCGGTGTCCAGTTGGGCGCACTGGTAAATTTGGCGTCCAAAAATAATTTGACCGGTTTGGAGTGGGCGGTAGGCATCCCCGGTACAGTCGGCGGTGCAGTACGAGGCAATGCCGGTGCTATGGGATTGGATATTTCCAACACTATTTCCAAGGTAGAAATTTGGCGCGATGGCGAAGTGCTCACATTATCAAGCAAGGATTGTGGGTTTAATTATCGAGAAAGTTTTTTTAAATCAAACAAAGATATTATTTTGCGCGCTTGGTTTGAACTGCAACCCGGAGACAAAAAAGAAATCATGGAAAAAACTCAAGCCTATATGAAACAACGCACCGGACGCTTTCCACGCTACCCTTCCGCCGGCAGTTTTTTCAAAAATATCAAGCTGGACAAATGGCCGGGTGACATCAAAGAGTTGCCGGAATTATTTCAAACGCGCGGTGCCGTGCCGATTGGATGGATCGTGGAACAACTGGACCTAAAAGGCCTAACGGTTGGCGGAGCCAAAATTTCCGAGGAACACGGCAATTTCCTAGTGAATTTTCAAGAAGCCACCCAAGCGGACATATTAAAACTTGTTGAAATAATGAAAGAGAAAGCGTATAATAAATTTAAAGTAGAGCTAGAACCAGAGGTGGAAATAATTCAATAAATTTACTAATTCATTAATTGTTAACATCTATGCAAGTCAATATCACCGGCAAAAACATCGACCTGACCGAAGCAATCAAAGACTATGTTGAGAAAAAAATCACTAGCTTAGAAAAATTTTACGATCAAATATTACGCGCTCACATAATTATCGGTAAAGAAAACCAACACCACCTCAAAGGCGATATTTTTGTATGCGAATGCAAACTCAATTTAGCCGGCACTGATTTATTTATTTCCAAAAACGAACCGGATCTCTACAAGGCTATCGACAAAGTTCGTGACCATTTGGAAGAAGAATTAAAAAAACACAAAAGCACTCAAAGAGAAAAAGATAAAAAAGATAAACGTGAAGTGCGCGCTCAAAAAGAATACAAAATCGAAGACTAGCCCCCCCATGACAAACAATTGGTTCAAAAAACTAATACTAGCGTCCAATTCTTTAATTGGCGCTTTTATTATTGCCTCCGGTTGGAGTTGGTATCATTTTTCCAAACACAACCATGGACAGTTTGTCGGCAAAGCTCTAGTGGTAATGTTGACGGTTTTTGTCGGATACCAGACCTTCAAAAAATGTTTCAAATATCTGGTAAACAAAACCAAACGACACCCTTATTGGGAAAATGAATTTTATCACCAACTGGATAGACTGTTTTTGTTTTTTTCCCTTATCTTCTTAATCTATTTTATACGTCAAGAGATAGTCAGCATGGTTTATGCTGTTTTTATTTTAGCAATAATTTTCTGGTACACCCAAAAAACTTTGTCCATCCACCCCAACTCAGCGGTTTGGAAAAAAATCAACACTCTGTATTTTTATTTTTTTCTGTTTATTTTCTTTATCAACCTCGGGTTTCAATACTGGACATATCATTTTGCGGTGGTGGATACCGGTGTGAAATTTTATAACGTCATTGTATTTCGCGCTTGGTCGATTACTATGTTTTGGCTACTTTTGTATTCCATCACCGACCTCGCCTATTGGCAATTCAAAAAAATCCCCTCGATACTGATCAAAACAATCTGGATCCTCGCTTTTGCGCTTTTTCTCATTTTGTGGTCGGTTAATGCCGGTATATTATTTTTTTCCGGTTTAAATTTAAGCCCGATAATTTTGGAACACACCAAGGGATCGACTGGAGTAGTCATCAATAGTTTGAGCGCGATCTTGTTGGTAGTACTATTGTTGCTTTTAACCATTTTCGCCTTTATTAAAAGAAAAATACTGTTGGCTCACCAACAAATTCAAAAAAAATATTGGGGGTATTACGATTTGGCTATTTTAATTTTGGCCATTTTTTCGTTAATCGCTTTTTCATCTTTTAAAACTACGCCCGAATATAACATATTTAAAAATTTCTACGATTATTTTACCAACAGTAATCTTCCAGTTGAACTAAACCCAATCGTGCAAAAAAAACTGGAACGATTCGGGATAAAATACAATCTCGACGAATTTAGTGTGAACCACCATGACAATATTTTTCCAACTACATCTACTGTATTATTACCTCCAGCTTTACAAAAACAACAACCAAACATCTTGATTGTATTTTTGGAATCATATTCCAGTCGCCTAAGTGAAATTTATAATCCCAACTTGACCGCCGTAACTCCGGGACTCGACAAAATGTCCAAGGATAAAAACACGACCATTTTTAAAAAATATTACAATTCCTCCACCCCTACTGTTACCGGATTACTTTCTCAGCTTTGTTCTTTTTTACCACCAACCGGACATGAAGAAATTACTGACGGCGGAGTGCGTCACCATCACCTCCTCTGTTTACCAAAAATTTTACAAAATAATGGCTACCAATACTCCGCCTATATCACGGCGGTAGATCGAGATTTTGCCAACAAGGGTACTATTATCACCGATATGGGAACGCAGAAATTTTTTGGCACCGAAGAATTAAAAAAATACATTACTGGTGAACCGCTGTCTTGGGGCTGGTCCGACCATCAACTTTTTCCGGCTACTTGGAAAATGATGAATGAACAAACCAAACAACCATTTTTGATGATGCTCTCTACTGTCGATACTCACCCACCATTTACCCTCGCCAAAGATATGGTGAAATATGGTGATGGAAAAAATAACTTACTAAATTCAGTCCATACTACCGATGATGCCTTTTCCAAATTTTGGGATGAATTTACCAATAGCCCGTTGTATCAAAATACTATTGTGATTACTGTCGCTGATCATGCGATATTCCCAACAGCTTACACCAAAGATTATTTCGCGGACGTCGTTGGTAAATTAAGTTTTTATGATGAAAACTTATTTATGATTTATGTTCCAAAAAGTATTCTTCCAAAAACAATCGACACTCATTCTTCCGGTATAGATTTTACACCGACTGTTTTAAATTTACTCAACATTAATTCCCCCAACGCCTTTGAGGGTCATTCGATTTTTAATGACCGCCAAAATTTCCCAAATATTTTGGGTATGCACGAATTTGGATTGTATCTAAACCAGCTTGATCAAACAGGCAAAAGGATGGTAGATTATAATATACCGAGCAAACTGAACTGTTCACAATACAAATACGATACTGATCCGGCCAAACCGCTTACTTTGTGTGAATTTTTAAACTATTATCAATGGAAAAAAAACATATTCGATAATGGTCGTTTTTGGGAAAATTAAATAAAAAATAATTTTTTATAATATGACATTCAACCTGTTAGAAAAAAAAGATTTGGAAAAACTAAAAAAAGAGCAACCGGAAAGATTTGATTTTTGCAAATCCGGATCTCAATATTTAAATTTACAAAATTTGGAATTGACCAAACCGACGTGGTTTGACGCGGAACGTTTTGAAAAATTATCCCGATTAATGCGCGCGCTTATTTTTTCAGCAGTTGAAGCCGGACAATCTGGTCATCCAGGTGGCAGTAGTTCCAAAGTAGAACAAATGTTGGCTTTGATACTGGGTGAAAATTTGGCTTATGATCCAATCAACCCAAAAAATACGGGGCGTGATCGCTTGGTTTGGGGTGCCGGACATTGTACACCTCTATTGCATGCCACCAATGCGTTGATTTATGAATGCCTACGTCGCAGTGGAAAGAAATTTTCACCGGCAGATATTCACGCAGTTTTGCCGGAAGATTTAATTCGTTTTAGACATGCCGATGGACCACAAGGACATGTGGAAAGTCATTATCCGCTAGCCGACGCTTGCACTGGCGCTTCCGGACACGGACTATCTGTAGCCGGTGGTATAGCTATCGCTCACAAATCTTGCGGACTGGACACCAAAGTTTTTGTTTTGATGGGCGACGCCGAGAGCGAAGAAGGGATGAGTTACGAAGCGCGCAATGTTATTTCGGCAACCGGCACAGATAATATTATTGTCAGTTTGGATTACAATCATTTTGGAATAGATGGCCCGATTGAAGAAGCGGTGAATTCACCATACATCAACCACTGGCTGGGTTTGAATTGGAATGTTATTGAAGTGAATGGTCATGATGTTTTGGAATTGATTTATGCTTACCGCCTAGCCACCAAAGGTTTTGAAAACAATCTACCTACCGTAGTAATATCTCACACTCTCAAAGGCAAATTATACGGCACCAAAGAAAATTCAAACACTTCACACGGCTCACCGGCCAAGCACGAAGAATATGTAGAAATAATAAAAAAACTCGGTTTTGCTATTCCGGGTGAAGAAAAAAATACCCTCAAAGATATTGACGTAATTTTGAAAAGCATCACCAAGGATGATGAAAATTTTCTCATTGATCAATTGGAAAAAGCAACCGAAAAAATCCAACCCGAATCGGTGTTGATAAAAAAAATGTCCACTGCCCTACCCGATCGCCCACTAATCAATCCTGTTTCACTCCGTCGTCCGAAAACTTTACCACCGGAATTAATTTTTGAAGAAGGAACAAAAGTGGCCACCAGAAAAGGCAGTGGCGCATGGTTCAAATGGATGACCCAAAACAGCGCTTTCTTTTATTCCGGCACCGGTGATTTGAGCGGATCAATTTTGACCAACGGCGCGGAAAATCTTTATGGATTAATTACTGCCAAAAATCCTTATGGCCGTGGCATCCGTTTTGGAATTGCCGAACAAAATATGGCGATGATGTACTCCGCGATGAGTCAAGATGTTTTACCAGGGGGATTTCAACCGGCGACTGTGTTTGGCACTTACGCGGTGTTTACCACTATGATCGGCAACTGTATCCGCCTAGCGCTAATCGGCAACCATCTCAAACCCGACTCCAAAGGATTTTTTATTATGTTGGCCGCTCACGATGGTCCGGAAACAGGCGAAGACGGCCCAACCCATCAAGGATTGTATTGGATGAGTTTGTATTCCGCTTTACCGGGGATAAAAGTGTACAAACCTTTTGATGCCAATGAAACAGTGGAGATGTTGTTTTATGCTTTGGAAAAAGGCGATCCAATCGCACTGTCGGTAATGCGTCCAGATACTTTGGTATTAAAAAGAGGAAATGGTGTGCCACCGGCGCGCGAAGCTATTAATGGCGCGTATGTTTATAAAAAATTCGTAGACAATGGTAAACCAAAAACTGTATTAGCAATTTCCGGTGTACAAGTATTGGTGAACACTTTGGAAATTTTGCCGGAACTGGAACAACAATATGATGTAAAAATTATCGCTGTCACTTCCCCACAATTATTTGAAGAATACAGAAAAAATAATCCGCAAAAAGCGCAGGAAGTTTTGGCGGATAGCGAACGATCACTCGTGACCACTATCCACAATGGCTGGACTGGATTTTTAAACTCATTCCTATTACCTACCGACTATGAAAAACGCTCTATCGGAATAGACACCTACCTGAAATCTGGCAATGTGCAGGAGGTTTACGAATTGGCTGGCTTGGCTCCACAGGATATCAAAGAGAAAATTTTAAATTCTGTAATTCAGATAAAAAAATAAAATATGCAACAACTACCGAAATTTTTGGAGGAAAAAAATTTAATTCCCAATGTGGAAATTAATCCAGACTTGTGTTTGCTCGGTACCGAAAGTGCTTTTGACTTTGGAATCAAAGTGATGGAAGTGGAGCAATCCGGAAAATTTCCGGCTGTTTACAAATTTCATGTTGGCGACACCGGTCCCAAAACCCCTGAACCGATTATTGAGGTGGCAATTCAAGCACTCAGAGACAAACAAACCAAATATGGGAATTTCTTGGGTTATCCACAAGTGAGAGAAAATATTGCCAAACATTGGTCAAAAATCCGCGGAATAAATATCACCAAAGAAAATGTAATGCTCCAACCGGGTGGTAAACCGGTAATTGAAATGGCTCTTCAGACATTGGTAAAACCGGGCGACAAAGTAATCGGCCAAAGCCCGGGATATCCGATATATGAATCTTTGGGCAGATTTTACAGCCAAGACAACTATATACCTTGGGTGGTACGCAAAGATTCCACCGGCGGTTTCGATTTTTTTGTTGAAGATTTGGAAAAAATATTGGCGGAAAACCAAAATGTAAAATTATTAATTATCAACACGCCACAGAATCCAACTGGCATGTTGTTGCCAAAAGAAAAATTAGAAAAAATCGCCGAGTTGGTGAAGAAATATAAATTCATGGTTTTGTTTGATGATATTTATGATCAAATAGTTTTTGGCGGAAAAAAACATTTCAGTTTCTTATCTATTCCGGGGATGTTGGACTACACCATCAATCTAAATGGTTTTTCCAAAAATTTTGCCATGACTGGCTGGCGTCTAGGATTCATCATAGCGCCAATTTGGGTGATCGAAATTTTTGGCAAACTGGCGATAAACAAATACACCTGTGTCCCCCGCTTTAATCAGATTGTAGCCGGCACTATTTTTGGTGACATGGAATTGGATGGATTCAAATATCCCTATATCGGCGACAAAGTGCAACCGATTATTGAAAAAGATTTTGTTGAATATGAGAAAAAAGGAAAATTTGTAGAAGGATGTTTTCGTTTGCTGGCTCCGTATGTAATAACCAATGTAGCCGAAGGCGCTTTTTATCTTTTCCCGAATTTTGAAAAAATATTGCAATTAAAATATGTAAAAGAAGATTTGAATATTCAAAACGACAAAGATCTAAACAAATGGTTGCTGTTTGAACGCGGTATCGCTACTTTGGCCGGCCGTGATTTTGGTATCGGTGGCATTGGACATATTCGTTTTTCTTATGCCGAAGACAGAGAAAAACATATTATCCCTGGGATGAAACATGTGGTGAAAACAATTCTTGAGCTGATAGAAAAATCCGGTGAAACACTGCCAATCGCTTTGGCCGAGGTGGATGATAAAATTAAAGAGTTGGAGATGAAGTGTTTTGAGTAAAAACAAACAAAAAATCACCTGCCACTTAAAACCAAAAATAATTTTGGACTTAAGTGATCACAGGTGATTTTTCTATTCTACTCCGGGAGTCCAAAAACTCTTAAACCGGAGCAATAAAGAACTGACCAACACCTTTCGGTGGAGCGATTGAGGAAACAGCTCTTCCCCGCCATAGATTGGAAGACGGGGTATAAAGTGAAGCTCACCGACTCAGAGACGAATGGGCGGGTGTTCACCATGTAAGGTGAAATACATTTCCGCATCCTCTCTGTAGAGACGCCGCACCTTGAATGCGAAAGTGACAACGAAAACGACGACGACCGTGATCACCCCCTGCAAAATGGGGTGTTCAGGTATAGTTCCGTTGAGTAAATAACTCGACGCCTCGCATGTCAGAGCCATGGCCACCATCACCAACCCGGTAACAACAGACCTGGCAGCAACTCTCTCTTTGAAGGATTGAGTAACCATTGATCTCTCTGAAGCGCACATGCGCTTACAAAAATCACACTAACAAAACAATGGCGGGTTGTCAATTGTTAATTTTTTTGCTAAAATAAAAGACATAAATTAACCAAAATTATGCCTCAACCAAACGCTGTATTTTCGCTATTATCAATTTCGAACTATAAAACATATACCGGCCTTACTTCCGTGCAAGCCCAAGAAGCCCAACAAAAATACGGATTAAATATCCGCCCCGTTGGTAAACGCGTTACTTGGCTCAAACGCGCTTGGGAAATCGCTTCCGAGCCGATGATTTTGCTTTTGCTCGCTTCTGCGGCTATTTATTTTTTTATTGGAGATAAAGTTGAAGCAATAATTCTTTTGGGTTCTATTATTCCAGTAGTTGGTTTGGAATTTATTCAACAACAACGCACCGACGAAGCGATAAAGGCGTTGGACAAAATGATGGTAGAATCGTGCCAAGTTTATCGCGATGGTGAAGTAAAAAAAATGGAGACAAAATTTATTGTGCCTGGAGATTTAATTTACATCACCGCCGGCGACAAAGTTCCGGCTGACGGTGTTTTGTCTATTTCTTTTGGGTTGTTGGTGGACGAAGCGATGTTGACCGGTGAATCTATTGCCGCGCAAAAAAGTGCTGTGGATTATTTAGATTCCCGCCTTCGCGGGAATGACAATAATATAGTGGATGAAAATAAATTATTCCAAGGTACGATGGTGGTACAAGGTGAAGGTTCGTTTGTTGTTACGGCTACTGGAGGAAATACTTCATACGGACAGCTTGGAAATTTGTTAGAAAAAATTGAAAAAATCAGCACTCCGTTGCAGAAAAAAATTCATTCTTTGGTACGCACTATTGCTATCGTGGCAGTGGCAGTGGCTTTTTTAATCGGCATTTTGTTATCTTTAAAATATGGTTGGGCAGAAGGTGTTTTGGGCGGATTGACTATGGCGATGTCTTTAATACCAGAGGAATTTCCAATTGTTTTTTCAGTATTTTTAATTATGGGTGTTTGGCGCATGACCAAACAAAACGCACTCACGCGTGAAATGGCCATGGTAGAAACACTGGGCTCAGCGACGATTATTTGCACAGACAAAACCGGTACGCTCACCGAAGGAAAAATGGCGTTGGAACAAATTTATCATGACGATCATGTCCACACACTCAAAGACTTAAAAAAATACAAAACAGATTTTACTGAATTAATTAAAATAGCACTTTTGTCTTTGGAACAAGTGGCCATTGATCCAATGGAAGTTGAAGTACAAAAATTTGCTTCTACACTTGGTATTGATGTCCAACAATTTTATCGCGAACACACTTTAATTGAAGATTTACCATTTGAAAGCAAAAATAAAATGGTACATCACCTTTGGAAAAACCAAAATGGAATTTGTGCACAATATAGCGCGGGCGCTCCGGAATTTATTATTAAACACAGCAAATTATCTGAAAAAGAAAAAAAAAGCGCTACAAAAGCCTATGAAGAAATGGCCGGATTAGGATATCGGGTGATTGCGGTCGCCCAAAGATCGTGTGCGGTAGGAGAAAAAATATTAGTCGAAAATTTACAATTTGCGGGCATACTTGGCATGAGCGATCCGGCACGCGAAGGAGTAAAAGAAGCCATAGACACCTGTCAAAAAGCCGGCATCCGCGTAATCATGATCACCGGCGACAACAAACTCACCGCCCATAACATTGCAGAACATATTGGTTTAAAACATAATGAAGAAATAATTGTTGGAACGGATTTGGAAGGAATTTCCAAAGATGCACTCAAAGCCATTGTAAAACGCCACGACATTTTTACTCGTGTCAAACCGGAACAAAAATTTGATATCGTTTCCGCTTTACAAGAAATGGGTGAGGTGGTGGCGATGACCGGCGACGGAGTGAACGACGCGCCAGCACTTAAAAAAGCAAACATCGGTATTGCCATGGGATTAAAAGGAACAGAGGTAGCGCGCGCGGCCGCTGGAATTGTTTTGATGGATGATAATTTTTCCACTATCGTAAAGGCGATCAAAGAAGGCCGTCGTATCTATGATAATCTGCGCCAGTCATTTGTATTTTTATTTTCTTTTCACTTGCCGATTGTCGGTTTGGCGGTTTTGCCATTGTTGTTTGGCCGACCACTCATATTTTTGCCTATTCACATTATATTTTTGGAAATGATTTGCGATCCTTCGGCCGTGCTTGGTTTTGAACGTGAAAAAGCTAGACACAATTTGATGATTGAACCACCGCGACCAACCAACGAACCGCTCGTAAATTTGAAATTGATTTACAAAATTATTTTTCAAGGCTTGATTATCCTCGCAGTTTCATTTGGTTTATATTATTTCTACGCCGTACTTCACGACCAATTGGAATTAGGTCGCACGATGGCTTTCGCATCATTGGTTGTTTCACAAACTTTTTTGATTTTAATGACGCGCGAATGGCAACAAATAAAAAGTAATGGTTTGTTGTTTATCATTTCTATCGCAACTTTGATTGTGTTGGGTTTAATTATTTATCTTCCGGCATTGAGAAATATTTTCCACTTACACGCACTCAATTCCAATGAATTATTATTGTTAATCGGCTTGCCACTTGGCGCGATGATTGCGACAGTTGGGGTATTAAAATTATTTAAAAAATAATCATATGCCTTTTGACACATTAGATCCACATGAACAAGAAGCAATCGCAGGAGAAGTGACAAAAAAAATCACAGCTCTAATGCAACCTGGGGTGCCTTTACAAACCGTGGCTGAATTATTAATTGCACAAAAATTTTTAAAATATGAAAAGGTACTACATCAATCCCCTGTTTTACAATTTGATGTAAAAGGATTTGTAGAAGAATTAAAACGGGAAAAACAGCTAGAAAAATTTAATAAAATAAATTTACCTGAAGCCACATCTGTTCATCAAACTGGTAGTATTATATTACCACCAGACAGCGGAGAAATAATAACCGGTAGTGGTGAAGGAATAGAAACAAAAAAAATTATCCCGCGCACACAATATTTAATGGAAATTTTGTCAGAAATGGGATTAAAATATGAAATTTATGACGGTCAGAATACGCCGGATATGATGCGTAGTTTGAGTTATAAAGCATTTGTTGTTGAAGATATTCACAAAATGGTGTTGGTGTGCAATGAGGAGGGCAATGCGACTTTTGTTGTGCACAAATTGAACGAGGGTGAAAAAGATGATTGGGGAAATTATACCGTATTGACCAAAGACCAATTAAAAGAATTGAAAAAAGAAAAAATTAGCCAAATAAATTTTGACTGCACATCGGAAGAATGGAAAGAAAAAATTAAAATATATTTAACTGACTCACATCTTATAGATATACCACCGATAGACAAACCTACCCCTACTGATACTACTCCGAGAACACCAGAACAAGCGTTACAGATATTAAAAGAGGCGATGGAAAAATGGAAAGTTGGTTCACAAAAAACGAGAGGTAAATTTAATTTAACGTGGTTGAAAACAAATGGTTACGGTTATCTATACCAATGGATATACAAACACGATGGTATAAAAAAATTTATTTTGGAAAGTCAAAACACAGATTTAATAACCAATTTTGATTATACTGAAGATTGGACTTGGGAAACAGCAACTGCGACTTTGATTTTGGCGTATCATTATTGGAAAAACCATCCAGAGACACACAAAAATGGCTTTAATGTAGCTTGGTTGAAAAAAAATGGTTACAGCGGACTCAACCGACATATAAGATTACACGGTGGAATTAAAAAATATGTGAACGGTTGTGGCTACGCCCCCCTTGTGACAGATTTTATATATGAAGAACAACATGAAAATTATACTGAAAAAACCGCATACGAAAAATTAAACCAAGCATTTGAAGAATGGAAAAATGGTCCTCTAAAAAAAGGAAAACGCTTTAATATGAAATGGCTTATAAAAAATCATTACAAGGGACTTTACAGTTGGATTACAGAAAATACAACGCCTCAAATATTTATAGAAAAATGCGGAAATGAAGAAATTAAAAATATTTTTGAATATAGAGAAAAACACAAAGAATATACTATAGAAAAAGCTATTGATATAATAAGCGATATTTTTAATCAATGGAAAAATCAACAGGAAGATACACCAAGTGATTTTAATACAACGTGGTTTCGCCAACATGGTGGAGAAGGATTGTATAAGTCAATTAGAAGGAAGGGGTTACAAAAACAAATATCCGACTCTTTTGAAAATCCATTAATAAAAGAACTGTTCAAAACATAATGTTTGAAGAAATCTTAAAATCCGAACCAAAATTCCGTCGCGAGCAAATTTATCTCGCTTGGTTTGATGCACGCTTGAAAAGTTTCGGGGATATCACTACCCTATCCAAAAATCTGCGTGAGCAAATCAAAAACGAACCGTGGATTACGGTCAAAGAAAAAATTATTCAAACTAGTAAAGTAGACGGCACACGCAAGGCGCTTTTGGAATTGCATGATGGACAGACGATTGAAACTGTTTTGATGTTGCGTCCGAGCAAAAAAGATGACGGCGAGGCAAAATTACGCTATACTATCTGTATATCTTCGCAGGTGGGTTGTCCCATGGCCTGCTCATTTTGCGCCACCGGCAAACTCGGTTTCAAACGCAATTTGGATTATCGCGAAATTATTGATCAATTCCGTTTTTGGCAAAATATTTTACATGCCGAAGGCGAGGGTGAAATAGACAATCTAGTTTTGATGGGTCAAGGCGAACCATTGTTAAATTATGACAATGTAAAATTGGCTTTGCAAATTTTAATAAAACAAGCCAAACTTGGACCACGCAAAATCACTATCTCATCGGTCGGTATCCCAGAAAAAATGCAACAGATGGTAGAAGACAAAGATTTTCCACCGGTACGGTTCGCGCTTTCACTGCACAGCGCCATAACAGAAACCAGAAAACAACTTATCCCCTCTCACCGCCCCGACTTTTTTGATTGGCTAAAAGTTTGGGCAAAAAAATATCACATCGCATTCCCGAGCAGAACACATTTTATCGGATTGGAATATACTATGATGAAAGGAATAAATGACGACACCAAACATCTCAAAGCACTTATTAAAATTGCCAGCAATGTCGGCAAAGTTCGGGTAAATTTAATCCCCTACAATACCGCCTGCGCCGACGGTCTATCCGCCACCGAATTTGACACCATGAAAATGTGGCAAACAAAATTAAACGACTGCGGTATCGTCTGTACTATTCGCCGTTCACAAGGACAAGATATCGCCGCCGCTTGCGGACAACTTTCCAATAAATATAAATAAGTATTTTTGTAATAAAATATATGTCAAAAAATAACATTACCGTCACTGTATTAGGCGCCGGAAATATGGGCACCGCTATCGCTCAGGTTATTGGATCGAATGGATACAAAGTGAAAATTTGGAATTATGAGGGCGATATCGAACCATTGGATCAAATAAACAATCTCCATGAAAATAAAAAATATTTAGCTGGAATTAATTTATCTCACAATATCATCGCAGAAAAAAGTTTGGAAACAGCAGTACACAATACAAACATGATTTTTTTTGTATTACCTAGCAGTGTCATGGACGCCACCTCAAAACGCACGTCCAAATTTATCTCGCCAAAAACTATTTGCGTGGATGTTTCCAAAGGACTGGATGAAAAAACATTGGGTCTCACCACCACCACACTCAAAAAAAATATCCCCGCTCATTCGCGACCTTTTATTACCACTATTTCCGGACCGGCGATTGCCAAAGATATGGCGCAAGGCGGTTTTACAGCTATGAATATATCCAGTAAAAAAAGTGAGGCTATAAAATCAGTAAAAAAAGTATTATGCAATGACAATTTACGATTAAAAGAAATATCGGATTTCATTGGTACAGAAACAGCCGGCTCATTTAAAAATATTTATGCGATTGCTATCGGAATTGCCGACCACTACGAATGGCCGATGAATACCAAAGCCGCGATTATCGTTTTGGCCGTTCATGAAATGGCGACCATAATCAAAAAAATGGGCGGGCAAGAAAAAACTGCCAGTGATTTGGCCGGACTGGGAGATCTGATAGGCACAGCTCTGTCGGACAGTTCTCGCAACCGTCGCTTTGGACAATGTTTCCCAAAGTACCTTGACAAAGAAGTCGCCGCCAAAGAAGTCGGACAAGTGGTAGAGGGTGTCAATGCCTGCAAAATTGTTTTGGCTCTCACCAAAAAATTTAAAATTAAAATGCCGTTAGCTGAAACTGTATACCAAATAGTTTGGAAAAATGCCGTTCCGGATAAAGCCCTAAAAAAACTTTTGAAACAATCTTTTTAAAATGCAACACCCAGAAAAAAACAATCAACGTCTCCGTTTTATTGCGATTTTTTTCATTGTCGTTACAATTGGAATTATTGTCAAATTGTTTGTGTTGCAAGTAGTGCAGGCGGAATATTATCGCACTTTTGCTTTGACCTCTCATGAAATTTACAAACAACTTCATCCGAAACGCGGTGAGATTTTTTTCCAAGATACCAGAACCAAACAAGAATTTCCGGCCGCCATCAATCGTCAATATTTTTTAATTTATGCCGTGCCCAAAGAAATTAAACCGGAAACAGTTTCCAGCACGGTTGAAAAATTAATACAAATCTTATCATTACCGGAAACTGATCGCGAATTGTTAAACAAAAAACTCTCCAAACCAAATGACCTGTATGAACCGGTAACCAAAAAAATCGACAGCGATACTTTAGAAAAATTAAAAGCGGAAAAATTGACCGGTGTTTATTTTACTCCCCAAGAATATCGCTACTATCCGGAAGAAAATATCGCCGCTCCAATTTTGGGATTTTGCCGACTCAACGATGAAGGCACCCAACAAATTGGCAGTTACGGCATCGAGGGTTATTGGAACAAAATTTTAACCGGCCGACAAGGTTTTATTTCGGGAGAACGTGGCGCACTCGGTAGCTGGATCGCCATGGCTATGCAATCACAAGTGAACGCGCAAGATGGTGCTGATTTACTTTTGACGATCGATCGATCACTGGAATACAAAGCTTGCGAATTGTTGCAAAAAGGCTTGGAAGAATATCAGGCCAAAAGTGCATCACTCGTAATGATGAACCCAAAAACTGGCGCGATTCTAGCCATGTGCAGTTTACCGGATTTCAATCCCAATAAATATTCCGAGGTCAAAGATTTGAGAGCGTTCAGCAACAACAACATTATTGTACCTTATGAACCCGGCTCGGTTTTTAAACCGATCACCATGGCCGCTGGTGTCGATCTGGGGCTGGTCTCACCCAACACCACTTTCGCTGATCCGGGTGTGCGGGTTATCAACGGCTATTCCATTCACAACGCTCAAAACAAATCCTACGGCACACAAACTATGACTCAGGTATTGGAAAATTCTATCAATACTGGTATGATTTTTGTAGAAGAAAAATTGGGACATGAACGCTTTGGAAATTATGTAAAAAAATTTGGTTTTGGAGAAAAAACCGGCATTGAAATTGGCCCGGAAGCCGAGGGAGATATTTCGTCCTTGGATAGAAAAGGTGAGGTGTTTGGTGCGGTTGGTTCGTTTGGACAGGGTCTTACGGTGACACCTTTACAGCTGGCTACCGCTTACAGCGCCATCGCCAACAAAGGTTTGTTGCCAAAACCATACATCGTAGCAGAAACCAGATACTCAAATGGAAAAAAAGAAGTGACTTCAATCGAAAAATCTGATCAAGTAATTTCAGAACGCAGTGCCAAATTGCTTAGTGGCATGTTAACTTCTGTGGTGGAAAATCATTATAAAATTGCAAAAATTAAAAACTATTACGTAGCTGGCAAAACCGGCACCGCTCAAATTGCCGAAACCGGCGGATATAGTGATGAACGCACCAACCATACCTTTGCCGGCTTTGCGCCCGCCACTAACCCTCAATTTGTTTTGGTGGTAAAATATGAAGAACCACAACGCAAATGGGCGGAGCAAA
This sequence comes from Candidatus Magasanikiibacteriota bacterium, assembly GCA_041666745.1. Lineage (GTDB taxonomy): Bacteria > Patescibacteriota > Patescibacteriia > Magasanikbacterales > GWA2-37-8 > CAIOJG01. Next base: position 176,368 of record JBAYGI010000001.1, on the reverse strand, counting down.
CTTCGTTGTTTGTATTTCGTGATTTAATGAAATTCGCATTGCAGTATTACGCGGTGCCTAATGATAAATAAAATATGCTAAAAACAATACTACATTCACTATTAAAATATTTCTCAAAAAAAATAATTCGTAAATATCATCCGGATGTGATTGGGATTACCGGATCGATTGGCAAGAGCTCGACCAAGGAGGCAGTCGCGGCGGTGTTGGAAAATAAATTCAATATTCGCAAAAGTCAAAAAAATTATAACAATGAAATTGGTTTGCCTTTGACTATTATCGGCATCGAAAAAACTCCGGGGAGTTCGATTTTTGGTTGGCTCAAGGTATTTTTAAAAGCCAAAAATTTACTTTTTATAAAAAACAAAAATTATCCGGAAATTTTAATTTTGGAAATGGGCGCGGACAAACCCGGCGACATCCCCTATTTGGTAGATATCGCGCCATGCAAAATCGGCGTGCTGACTTTTATTTCCCACGCTCACACCGAGGCTTTCAAAACTATCAAAAAAATCGCTCAAGAAAAGCGGGTGATTATTTCTCATTTGCAACGCGACGGTTTTGCGGTATTAAATTTCGACAATGAATTGGTAATACAAAGCGCCAACACCACCAAAGCCGAAATTTTCACTTACGGTTTCAAAGACGGCGCCGATTTTCAAGCTACCGATATCAATATTATCACCGATGAAAAAACCAACTGGCCGATCGGTTTAAATTTTAAATTAAATTTTAAAGGAAATAGCGTACCGGTATTTTTGATGGGAACAATTGCTGAACATACCATCCCCTCAACTTTGGCCGCGATTGCCGTCGGACATATTTTGGGAGTAAATTTGATCGACTCGATTCGTTCGTTGCGCGACCTACAGCCTATTGCCGGACACATGCGTATTATTGAAGGAATAAAAAATACTTTATTGATTGACGATACTTACAATTCCAGTCCCGAACCGGTCAAGTCGGCATTGTTAACTTTGTCCAAAATAAATATCGCCGATGGATCCAAACGTATCGCAGTTTTGGCCGACATGCTCGAGCTCGGTCCGGAAACCGAAAACACCCATCGCGAAATTGGTTTCAAAGTAGCTGAACTGGGAATAGATTTTCTCATCACAGTTGGAGAGGCCAGCAAACATACCGCCAGCGCCGCTCGCGAAGCCGGACTAAATGATGACCAAATCGCCTCTTTTGCCGAAAGTGTTAGTGCTGGGAAATTTTTACAAGAAAAATTACGCCGAGGAGATGTGGTACTCATCAAAGGTTCCCAAGGATTACGAATGGAAAAAATCGTCAAAGAAGTTATGGCCGAACCTTTGGATGCTCCAAAACTTTTGGTTCGCCAAACCAAAGAATGGCTTGAATAAACGAATCGGCTTGATTTTTTGGCTGTTTTAGAGTAAAATTTACCCATGGAAATTTCTTTGCTACAAACTTCATTATTATTTTTCATCGGCGCTTGTTTGTCGTCTTTTTTGTTTGCGCCGATTTTGACCAAAATACTCTACAAATTCAACATCACCCGTCGCTCTGATTATGATTTTACGCTATATGGTGACCGCCAAATCAAAGTCGGTACGCCGATTATGGGTGGCCTTTTGGTGATTTTAATCACAACCGCAATCACCTTAATTTTCAACTGGAATCGTAAATATACTTATGTGCCAATGGGTGTAATGGGCATCGCTGCCTTACTTGGAGCCGCGGACGATCTGCTCAATATTTTCGGGGAAAAACGCCGTTTACGCACCCTCAAACAAACCATCACTTTGATAAAAATCCATCACCATTGGTATATGCGTGTCTGGTATGTATTGATTATGCCATGGGAATTTTTCAAACACCTCGCCAGTATGCTCGGCTCACACCCGGGGCGTGGCATCCAAGTTCACGAAAAATTATTATTTCAATTTTTAGCCGGCGCAGTCGCCGCTTGGTGGGTCTATACCAAACTTGATCCCAGTTGGCACTCTCTAGCGGTTCCGTTCGATGGTCGTATTTTGGCTGGCATCTGGATTGTGCCGATTATTATTTTCTTTGTAATGTTTACCGCCAACGCGGTGAATATCGCGGACGGACTGGATGGTTTAGCGGGCGGATCTTTGCTTATTACATTTGTTGGGTTAACTGTTATTAGTTGGATTGAAGGACGCACCGCCTTTGCCCCACTCAACGCCACTGTCGCCGGTTGTCTGTTGGCTTATACTTATTTCAATATCAAGCCAGCACGTTTTCAAATGGGAGATGTGGGATCATTGGGATTGGGAGCATTGTTGGCGATCAATATGATCTCCATAGACAAAACATTATATATTCCAATTTTTGGATTTATTTTTTATCTGGAAACTATTGTGGTGATATTGCAAGTATTTTCCCGCAGATTATTTGGTCGTCGTCTATTCAAAATGGCGCCACTGCACCATCATTTGGAATTCAATGGATGGGGGGAAGAAAAGATTGTAATGCGATTTTGGATTATTCACGCCCTCGTGGTAGTTGTAGGTATTTTAATGACGATATATAAATAAACAACATGTATTTAAGCTGGAACACAAAAAAAACTACAGATTTTTCTGACAACAATATCAATTCTCTCTATGAGAATGGTTTTTTGTTTACCCGCACCGGCAAGGGTGACCTTTACCAAACCAGAAGTTTGCGCATCGATTTGTCCAAATTTAATCTCAACAGTGAAAATCGCCGAATATTAAAACACACCGAAAACATCACTTTGGAAGTGGCGAATATTTCCTACGAAAACTATCATTGGGGCATACACAAACTCGGCAAAGATTTTTATGCCACCAAATTTGGTGAAAAAACTTTTTCCGCGCAAAAAATAAAAACTTTGATCACCGAACCCGATGAAAGTAATTTCAACAAACTATTTATTTACCGACAACAAGAAGACAACACAGCGCTGGGATATGTGATAAGTTTGGAAACAAACGAACTACTACACTACTGCTATCCATTTTACGACCTGAATTCCAAAATCAAAAATCTCGGACTGGGTATGATGACCAAAGCGATTGTGTGGGCGAAAGAAAATAATAAAAAATATATTTATTTAGGTTCAGCTACTCGCAAAACTGACACCTACAAATTGCAATTTGAGGGGTTGGAATGGTTTGATAGTAAAAAATGGCAGACTGATTTGAATAAACTAAAAAAAGAAATAAAATAATATGGATAAAAAGCATATCCATTTTATCGGAATCTGCGGAGTTGGGATGAGTGCCTTGGCGATTTTGTGGCAAAAAAAGGGTTGGGAAGTTACCGGCAGTGATGTGGGTTTTTATCCGCCGATTTCCACACATTTGACCAAACACAATATTGCCTACTATCCGGGTTGGCACGTCGAAAAAATGAATACGCCCAATTTGGTGGTCGTCGGCAATGTCGCCGGCAGTGAAAACCCGGAATTAAAATATGTTTTGGAAAACAATATTCCTCATGTTTCTTATCCGGAATTAATCGCGCAAAATTTAATCAAAGAAAATTCGATTGTCTGTGCCGGTACCTATGGCAAAACTACCACCTCTGCCCTACTCGCTTGGATTTTGAAATCCGCCGGTCTTGATCCCGCTTATATGTTTGGTGGCTTGGCCAACAGCCTAGAGTTGAGCGCCGATGATTTGGGCGGAAATTGGAGTGTTATCGAAGGTGATGAATACAAAACCAGTCGCGATGATATCCGCGCGAAATTTTTCTCCTACAAACCTACTCACCTACTACTCACCGGTATCAAATGGGATCACGCAGATGTTTATCCTACCGAACTTTTATATTTAGAGGCTTTTGAAAAATTGGTAGCTATCATTCCACACGACGGATTGATCGTCGCCTGTACAGACAACACCAACATAAAAAATATTATTACCAAAGCCAGAACTCCGGTCGTAACTTATGGAAAAAGTAACAGTCAATATATTTACGGAGATGTTTTTCAAAATAAAGACGGATTGAATTTTACAGTTGAAAATATTGGCGAGATTTTTGATATTCAATCCCCTATGCTTGGCGACTACATGGCCGAAAATATCTGTGGCGCGTTTGTGATGGCCAAAGAAATCGGCATTGAACCAAAAAAGATTATCGACGCGATTGCCAAATTCGACGGCATCAAACGCCGACTGGAAAAACGCGGACACACTATCGCCGGCGCTGATGTGTATGACGATATTGCCCATTCACCCACCAAAGCCAAATCCGTGTTATCTACTTTAAAAAATATTTATACCGGAAAAATAATCGCCGTTTTCGAACCAAACACCGGCAACCGCCAAAAAGAATCACTGCCGGATTATGACAACCAATTCGTCGATGCTACCGAGGTGATCATCCCCCGCCTGACCAAAGTCAAAACCGCCGGATGTGTTGAAGGTGAAGAACTGTCCAAAGTTATTTCCAAAACCCATGGCGATGTAAAATATTTTGAAAATGACGAGGAATTGATAAATTATTTAAACACAAATTCCAAAACTGGTGATGCGATTGTTTTTATGGGTAGTCATAGTTTTAGGGGTATCATAGAAAACATGTTGTAGGTATGATTTTTCAAACAGTGAAACGCTTCGTATAATTTGTATAAATTAAGTGTCATTCCGAGCGAAGCCGAGGAATCCCTTAAAATATGAAAAAACACAACTACTATATATACATCCTAAGCAGCGACAGCGGAACTTTATATATAGGAGTGACCAACAATTTAGAAAGACGACTGTCCGAACATAAACAAAAATTAATTGATGGCTTTACAAAAAAATATTCTTGTCATAAATTAATTTACTACGAACATTATAATGATATAAATAATGCGATTGAAAGAGAAACACAACTTAAAAAATGGCGCAGAGAGAAAAAAGAGTATTTAATAAAAACAATAAATCCAACTTGGAAAGATTTGAGCAGTGAATGGTGTTAAGGGATTCCTCGGCTTCGCTCGGAATGACAGTGAACCTACCTACAACAATAATTTGTATAAATTATGAAAATTCCACGACAGGCCAAGAAAGTTTTTACTGGAGAAATTTTTGATGTTTATCAATGGCCGCAAAAAATGTTTGATGGTTCGACTGCCACTTTCGAAATGATTGGCCGGCCGGATACTGTGCAGATCATCGCCACCCAAGGTGACAAAATCTTGACCACCAAAGAAATTCAACCGAATCAAAAACGTGATCACGGACTTTTGGGCGGACGCGTAGATAAGGGTGAAGATATATTAGTGGCGGCCAAGCGAGAATTGTTGGAAGAATCCGGTATGGTCTCCAAAAAATGGAAGTTGCTCAAAACCTACGAACCGGTACACAAAATGAATTGGACGATTTATTATTACATCGCTCGAGATTGCGAAAAAGTAGCTGAGCAACACCTGGATGCTGGAGAAAAAATCACCCTTGTCAAACAAAGTTTTGATCAGTTTATCAAAGATACGATTGCTCTGCCAAAATGGAACAACCAATTTGTCTGCGATATTTTGAAAATGCAACTAAAGGGAAAAACAGAATTGGCGAAATTCAAAAAACAGATTTTTGGTAAATAAAAAAGCCCCGACGATTCGGAGCTTCTAGACTGTTTATTTGCCTTCGTCTACCACTTCGGCTTTGACCTTGTCGTCATCAATCGAGATGACTTCCAAAGTAATACCACACATCTCGCATTCGAGTACGTGACCGGTATCCAAATCCGGATAAGAGGTGAGGTCGACTGGATTTTTACATTCTGTGCAAATTAGAATCATAAAGCTATAAAATAAACTAAATAACAAAAGCAAAAACAAGTATACCAAAAATAATCAACTTTGGCAAGACCTATGATTACCCCCCAAACAAAACCTCAAAAATTGGCCAAAACGCTCGGCTTGGCGGTGCCACTCTATTTCAAGAGAGAAGACTTGCATCCGCTGGGTTCGCACAAAGGGCGTTCTCTGCCAATTATGATCGATACCTATGTCAAACAAGGACAGGTCAATTTTGTGATATCTTCTTCGGGAAATGCCGCGTTGGCTACCGGTTTGTATATCAAAAAATACAATCAAAAACATAAAAACAAATTGTCTTTACAGATTTTTGTGGGTGAAAAAATAGACAAAAACAAACTCGGATTATTAAAAAAGGTAATGTCGAAAAACATCACCATCACCCAAACCAAAAATCCAAAACAGTCGGCTTTTCAAATGGACAAATCAGGGCAGGCAAAAATATTGCGCCAGTCAACCGACGACCTAGCTTTACTTGGTTATGAACAACTCGCCCTAGAATTAAGTAAAATAAAAAATCTATCTGCTGTGTTTATTCCAACCAGCAGTGGCACTACCGCTCAAGGGCTATACAATGGTTTTAAAAAGTTAAAACTAACACCACAAATTCATATTGTCCAAACTACCGCTTGCCATCCGATAACGGATGCGTTGTCCCTGTCATCCTCATGTTTGTCATCCTCGCGAATGCGGGGATCTATCAACAATTCTCAGATTCCCGCTTTCGCGGGAATGACAAAGATATCACTAGCCGGCGCGATTGTGGACAATGTCGCTCACCGCAAAGAAATGGTGGTGGCGGATATAAAAAGCAGTCGAGGGTTTGGTTGGGTTGCCGATGACACACAGATAAAAGATATAATAAAACTAGTATATAAAACCGAAAAAATAAAACTTTCATCCAACAGCGCCCTGTCGATTGTTGGACTCCAACAAGCAACAAAACAAAATTGGAAATTCACCGGACCGATAGTTTGTCTAATCACTGGGGAATAAAAGCCTGTCATTCCCGTGAAAACGGGAATCTTATTATTTAAACAGATTCCCGTTTTCACGGGAATGACAAATGAGAAATAAAAAATCCACTATCATAAGTGGATTTTTTAGTCTGCTCAATAAACAAATGTTTATTTACTAAGCGGTATGTGCGGGAACTTTCGTTCCCGCACACCCTTTCGGGGTTTGCGTCCTCATCGAGCTGTCACCTTCAAAATCAAGGTGACTACTACGATGTCCGACATTGCGTCGGAATGGACTACTGCTCGGTGTTGGTGGCCTGCTCTGGGAGAGCGAGACCTTCGACACGTGCATCAAGCCGCTTCAGCTTGCGCGCCAGACTCCGAAGAGCCTTCGTGTCGGCCTTGTCACCAAGCAGATTTCGCAGGTCAGTGACACTGCGGTTGCTGGCTTTGTCGCCAAGTTCAGTCTTCAACTTGTCGACGACGCTCTGTTCGGCCTTGGCGTCGAGCTTCGCGATCGCCGCGTCGAATTCAGCCTTCGAAACCTTCGCGGCCAACTGGGTGACGGTCGCCGCCTGATTGGTGTCGACCTTTGTCGCCAGCTTGGCGTGTTCTGCGCTGAGCGAAACGACTGCCTGACCAACCACGTCGGCGTGATCGTCGGCCGAACTGGCCTTGACGATGCCGATGATCGCGAGGATGAGGCCGAAGATCGCTATGCCAACACCGATCATGATCCAGACTCCCAGCGACGAATTGTCGGGCTTGGCATTGGCGGCACCGAGATTGAGACGCTGAGTCGAACCGCTCTGAGCTTGGTTAACGGGCATGGTCATGTTGTCCTCCTAATGGACAGTTGTCCCATACAGATGGATTGGCTACCACTGATGGAACGAAGGGGTTAAAACACTGAACGCTGTACACGTTTTTCCCTAGCGTAGGGAAGGCATACACCAACAAGGTGCAACCCCCCGACGCCTGGAACCTGCGTGGGAGTAAGGATATGTTAGATTCCCGTTTTCACGGGAATGACAGTCGGATGACATGTGCTTACTTCCACGTAGGTTGAGTAGTTTTTGTTTAAGTTTTAAAGAGCTAATCTGAGCTATTATTATGACAAATAATAACTGTATATAATAGCACAAAAACGCCCCTTTGTCAAGGGGTATTTCGTCGTTTATCAACTGACTGTCTTTTTGGCTCAACTTAGCCTCCATCCACCACAATCTCATCTTTTCCGTCAAAATTGACGTCGGTTGCGCCAATATTCAATTCCCCACCTCCAAGTGGGCTACTCACCGCGAATTCTGACAGTTTTTTGCCCTTATTATCAAAAATCCGGATAGTGTTTTTGGTACCTATCTTCCCCATCGTGATTATCTCCGCTTTCCCATCGCCATTGGTATCACCGGCAGACACTTTTACTTTGCCGGTAAACTTTTTATCAAAAGGAAAAAAACGGTATTTTATTTTTTGTAAATCCGCGTCAAAAACCAACACCTCTCCTACTCTCGCGCCACCCGAACCGACTGCCACTTCCAGTTTTGATCCGCCATCAAAATTTCCCAGCGCCCCAAAAAATCCGGCGTTATATTTTGTTCCAAATGGTAAAAAATCTTCTTTCAACACTCCGCCGTGATAATTGTACAACACTCCCCGATTGCCAATAGTCGGCGTAGCCAAAATTTTTATTTCACCATTGAAACTTTTACCAACACTAAAACGCATTTCTTTTATATTATCTCCACCAAATGGATAATCATCGAACCAATGTAAATTGGCCGAATTAAAAATCTCAAAGCGACCATTACCGCCAACTATTTTTTCATTACTGCCATCACCATTCAAATCACCAACAAACACTCGCGACCCGCCGGCGACATTGGACACAAAAGCAAAGAAACCATTGCGAGCGCGATTGCCCCGCGCGTCATAAAACCGAACCATACTGCCATTGTTAAATGGAGTATTAAAAATATTTTGCACCACTTTACGCAACACCAAACCATCGCGCGCGTTTAATTTTACTCTATCCACTATTGACCCATCGTTGATTGTCGAATCTTGCTTGCCAATTATTTTTTCATAATCATCTCCTAGATTTACCGTTTGCGCTACTCCGGTGGAATTCACCAATGCCAATCCATTTTCATAATCTCGTCGCCACACATCTTCTTTTATTTGTGTTTTTCCATCAGTTGTCCTCGCCTCACCAACCGGATTGCCAAGTTTTACATCGTATTCATCATACCACCAAGTCTGACTATGACTTTGGTCACCATCATCATACGAATAATACGCCCCGCCGACCAAAGCGCTTCCCAGACCATAACGCATCGTTTTATAATCTTGTTTATTGCCGGTGTTGTTCGCGTTGGCATTGATAATAATAATTCGCGGTTTCAAATTGCCGTTCATTTCGGTTTTGATGGCATACATCACATCCTGCCAAATATGGTTTTGAAAATTTTCATACATCATACCGTTGAGATCATTGGCATATTCTCTAGTCATGGCATTACCGACAATCACAAAATTTCCTCCGGACAAATCCCGAGTCGTATTGAACAAGGCGGTCATACCGGCATTCCAATATTTATCTATATTAACATCCGGTTGGTTGTCCAAATTCAAATCCACATTGTTACCGGTAAACCAAGTCAAATCACCCCAAGCATTATCATAAAAAACACCATCCCATAAACCGGTGGACAGCACTTCGTTGCTTACAAAACTAGCCAGATAATCATGCCAGCGCTGACCACCGCTGAGCGGACATAGATCAGTCGGATTGAGCATGGTCGTACCGGGCCAAAAAGATATTTTATCACCATTACTGCGACGCAAATACCAACTGTCACTAATACCATTTTTCAATTTGGCGCGCATCACCCCGAGATTGTTATTTTTTATTTCTTGAGAAGTAACATAGGCCAAAATTTTTATCCCCGGATGCAACTGTCTGATTTTTCTTATTTTATCCGGACTGGTCACCTGATTTTCCATATCCAAAATAAGCAGATCCCACTTGGCGAGGTTTTCCACTTCACTATTTGGCAGATCCCAACGCAAATAATAATTGGCCAAAATTGGCGCGGATTTGACGAAATAATTAAAATAACAAAATACCGACACAAATAGGCCGATGAAAATCGCCGCTATTGATCTGTAAAATATTTTATTCATTGAAAGTTTATTCTGAATAAACTTTTAACAATTTCTGCAAATAAACCTCCGGACTGTTTTCTTTTTTGACCTGTTCAAACAATTGCACGCTCATCGATTGGCGTTTTGTTTCACCTTTTTCAAACCATTCTTTTATTTTTTGCGACAAAGCGACGGAATCGGCCGGAGCGACCAATAATTCAGCTGGCAACATTTCCGAAATACCACCGATATCACTGGCGATGACAATTTTACCACGCGCTTTAGCTTCCAAAATACTCAACGGGGCATTTTCATACCACACCGAAGGAGCCACCAACAAGCGCGCTCCCGAAATTAAACCGGCCAATTCGGCGCCACTTTTTTGTCCGACAAATTCGACGTTGGTTAAATTTTTGGCTGATTTTGTTTTTTCCAATTCCGCGCGCTCCGGACCATCACCGACAATTTTAAAATTTATTTTTGGTAATGTTTCCGCCACGGCCAATAAATATCTAACACCTTTTTCGTGAGATAGTCGTCCGACATACGCCACATACCCGCTATCACCATCGCTCATTTGAAACTCGTCGCTGGCCAACGCGTTTGACACACACAAAATATTTTTGGCATCAAATCCGGCTTTGATAAATTTGTCTCGTAAAAAATTGCTCGGGCTGAGATATTTGTTGATCATGTTTTTGTAGCCTTTGCCCTCGACAAAATAAGCTTCCAAAGTCGCCAACAAACTATCCGAAACATTTTCCATGCAATTGTTCAAAAGACATTGAAAATATTTCCCACCCACACCATCTTCGGCGATTTTACCATGGTGGTATAGATTGTAGTTCGGACTAATAAATTTGTAATCATGCAAAGTCATTACCGATTTGATTTTTTTCTCCGCCACCGCTTCGATAATCGAACAAGACAGCTGGTGATAGATATTGTGAAAATGCACTACCTCCGGTTGGAAATCCGCCAACAATTTGGAAAAATTCTTTTTGGCTTGAGCATTATAAATCACGCGCGCGCCAAATTTTATTTTGGATAACCAGCCCAATTTTTTATAATCCACAAAATCCGTAAAATATTTATTGGAAAATAAATTATCCGGATGATTCATACCAAAAATCTCCACATCGTGTCCGGCGTTTTCCAAAAGTTCCTTGGTCAACAAGACCATCTTTTCCGCCCCACCCCGCGGATACCAAAATTTATTTACTAATACAATTTTCATATCCAAATATTTTATTTTTCAAAATCCAAAAACCAACTGCAAACGGATGACGCATTATGGCGGTGCGCGCCGTGCAAACCATCCAAACCGGCACTTGGAGCTCGTCTACTTTTTTTCGTTGTTCTTCGACCGATGAACTGTTCCAAAACTTGGCAAAATTACCAACCTGACGAATATTGCCCAAAATTACATTATGCACCACCGATGGATAAATATCTCCGCTCGGATCCAAAAAGAAAAACTCGCGCCCCGGAGCATTATCTAAAACCGGATTTTTACTGGTAATAAATCGAAACATACCGTCGGCAAAAAACGCTCTCGCCCAACGTTTCATATTCCAGCTTTTTAATTCACTGCCAATAATATGTTTGTAAGCCGTCTCAAGTAAATCTCGTCTGGGAATATTGATATTTTGTTTACCGCCAAAATAAAATTCACTGCTTTGAGCGAAACTGTGCGTGAACTGCACGCCCAACTTCTGCGCCAAATCATAAACTTTACCAAAATGATTGGTATTGTATTCGCTAATCGTAAAAGCCAAACGCAAATTGGTCATCCCCATATCTTTGAGCGCTTTGACCGAGGCAGTCACTTTATCAAAACCCCCTGGTATGCCACGCATCTCATCATGCATACTTCCGATACCATCAATAGAAAAAGCCACCCCGATATCCGGCGCAATTTTCAAAATCTTCGGCATCACCTTGGCTATTACCGACGTCAAAAAACCATTGGTGGAAATAACCAACCGAGCTTTGGGGCAAGATTTTTTTATGGTCGCCACAATCTCCGGCAAATCTGTTCGCAAAAATGGCTCACCACCGGACAAATTTATATCCCGCAAACTATTCGGCAATTTTTCCAAATCCGCCAACGTCAATTCGGGTGAATCTTTTATTTTCCAAATATCGCACATAGTGCAACGCGCATTACAGCGATAAGTCAGCGCCACCACACAATCAACCGGCATTTTTGTATTCATATACAACTGTCATTCCCGCGAAAGCGGGAATCTATTAATTACAAGAGAATAAATCTCACCATACTTTTCCACCATTTTTTCAATCCCAAAATTTTCTTTGGCATATTTTTGCGCGTTCTTTGTCACTCGTTGACATTCATCTTTATTTTCAAAAATATATTTTATTTTTTCTTCCCAATCGGCAATATTTTTTGGCTGAGCCAAATATCCTGTTTCGTTGTTTTTTATTATCTCAACCAAACCACCGGTTTTGGAACACAACACCACTCGCCCACTAGCCATCGCCTCCATCACTACCACGCCCAACCCCTCCCAGACAGACGGCATCAACAACACATCCGACTTGCCAAAATACTTTTCTACTTTTACCAACGGATCAACAAATGTCACCCGAGTGGATAAATCATTTTTCATTACGAATTTTTGTAAATTCTTTTTTTCTTTTCCCGACCCTACTATTCTCAATTTCCAAGGATAGTTTTTCAAATTATTTAATGCCGACAAAGCAACCAAATGTCCTTTTTGTTTGACCAAACGCCCAACCATTAAAAAATTTAAAGGTATCTGCCAAGCGGACGGCGCCAAACTGGCAAAACGATTCAAATCAATACCATTGCGAATCACGGTAATCTCATTTTTAATATTGTAAACCCTCCTCATATAACCGGCCACCGCCTCCGAACAAGCCACATAATAATCTTTTTTATTAGACACTATTTTTTTAATAAAATTTTTCAGACAACCGTCGTCGTGATTCAAGTTGTGTTCGGTGCTCAAATACGGCACGCCAATTCGATGAGCCGCCAATCGCCCCCAAAAATCTCCGGCAAACAAATGACCGTGCACCAAGTCCGGCTTCAATTCGGTCAATTGTTTTTCCAATCTATTTAAAAAATTAAAATCCAATTTGGAATTTTTTTCTACCAAAATTACCTCCGCCTTTTTTTCGATCAAAGTTTTCAATGGAATATTATCAAAAAAAACAATCACCGAAAAACGGTATTTTGCGCTATCGCTATTATTTATCAAATCCACCACCAATCGCTCGGCTCCTCCATATCCCAGCGCCGGAATAATTTGAACAATGTGTTTCATAAATTATAAATCTTTTTTCAAAAATGTCGTGGCACTCAATGCCAATCCGATCGGCAACCACATCACACTGGTAAAATATGAAGTGTTGAAAAATTGGAAAACCACCGCGCCCACCACCGACATAAATAAAACCATATATAATTCTCGGTCATCCGATTGCAAATAAACCTTCCACAATTTTTTGAACAAATAAAACAAAAACAACAAAATCAAAACCAGACCAACATAACCATCCTCCACAATTATTTTTTGCACAATCCCATGAGCGTCCAGCGCTTCGCCATATTCTTGCGTCCAATCTCGAACACCGCCAAGTATTTCCACAAACATTCCCGGACCATAGCCATGCACCGGCGAACGATTGGCCAAGAAAAATGAAATGTCGGTCATCGCAAAACGCGAACTGGTGGAACTCTGCACAATCGGAGTGGTCAAAAAGAAAATCATATAACCAAACACGGCCAGCCCCGCCAACACCAAATAAAAATTTAGATAGCTAATTTTCTTTAATCGAGATTTTATTTCCGACCAATATACCACACCCAACACCGCCACTTGCGCAAAAATAGTAATCCACGCCGCGCGCGACAAAGTCAACAACGCCGCAAGCAAGGTAAAAATTATTCCCAAAAAATACCATTGTTTTTGTTTTTCAGTTTTGGCTTTCAAAAATAAATACAGACCGGCGGGCAAAACTACCACCAACATTTCCGCTATCAAATTGTGGTTGTAACCCAACGGAGCAAAACCGGCAATACCATACGGTGTCACCCGTGGCCAACCGGTTTGCGCAAAAAAATACAAGGAAGAAAAACCAAACGCGGCCGCGAGCAATCCGACCCCAAACCAAATTTTTAAAATATTTTTTATCGTGTCCAATTTGTCTATCAAAATTACCGGCAAAACCACAAACACCAAATAAACAAATAACATATTGCGCGCCAAATATTTCAGACTAGCCAACCAACTATGATCCACCGCCAACAGCGCGCAAACCAGCGACCATAATAAAAATAAAATATACAAGCCGGATAATTTTAACAAAATCTTTTTTTCTTTCCAAACCGGATGCAAACGCCCAAAAATAATCGCCAGTACCGACAACCCCAACAACATCACCCCGATAAAATCCCCCAGCGGCGCATTGACCGAAGAAAGATAAACTACATTTCTCGCCCATTCATATTTGGAAAAAGAAATCTCCCAACCGCTAAAAAAAGAAACGGTGGTCAAAATATAAAAAAGCAATTCCAATTTAAAAATAAAAGCGATGGTCAAAAATATCGCCAACAAAACCAAACCAAAACTCAAAAACATCTGCAACGGCAAAAGCAATAACATTGACCAAAATAACAAAACCGCCCCCGCCCCAAAAGTAAACTCCTGCTCCCAAGGAGACAGGCGCGGAAACAATAAATTCGGATAATTTTCTTGGCGGTTTCTTTTGAACATATACATTTTGCTCTAATATATTACACCTGCCACCCCTCGATATACTGTGGAAACTTGGTAATACGAACAATATCGTCGTGGTTGAACAAAAACGGTTCGACATCGCGCGCCATCTCTTTGAAATCCACTTCGCTACATCGTGCCAACAAACGTTCTTTTAATTCACCCATAGTTTTGATACCAACTTTGTAATTCAAATAGTCCAGATTGGGCTTGGTCAAACCATCCAAAAAAGTAATATCATAAAAGTCTCTCCCCTTTCCACGCTTCCGTTCCAAAGCGGCCAATAATTTTTGACTATACAAAATATCTTTTGGATTATGTCTTACTTCGAAAAATAATCCGAAATTATTCAAAACGCCAACAACCGGTGAAAAATCAAAATCCTGTTTGACTGTATCAATTCTCACCAATATTTTTTCATCAGCATGCGGTGAAAAACCATATTTTTGCAAAATTTCAGCAAACTTAAAATAACAATGATATGCCCCTTTATAAACATTCCTAAATTCTACCTGAAAACCCAAGGCAAACAAATCTTTGGAAATATCACGTGTCAATTTTTCAAATTCTTTTTCTGTAATACCGAAATTATCAAAGTCCAAATCCTCAGAAAATCTTTGTGAATTAAATAAAATTCGCAAAGCCGTACCGCCAATAAAACTCAATTTATCCGTATGTCTAAAAATAGAATTCAATACTTCATATTGCAAATATTCCACATACAAACTCTTGGGATTATTCAAAGGCAGACCACGTTCTTTGGCAAATTTTAAAATTAATGGTAAGTCCTCCATAATTAAAATTGATTAATCAGCTCTTTTAACAAACGATCTAGCAATGGGCTTTTATACAAAGATCCATAATGACGCAACTTTTCTTTGTCTATTTTTTCTTTTAAACTAAAATAATTTAGGCGCAGTTCCGTAATCTGTTCGGATTTTTGTAAACGTTGTTTGTTTAAATAGAAAAAATCCACCAAAGCTTTTTCTGGACTGGCAAATAAAACATCGAATTTCAAGTATCGTTTTGGCTCATAGCCAATAAAACAATCGGTTTTAATTTTTCGATAAGAAAATTGCCCTAAATTTATTTTTACAAAACTAGTTTTTTTGGTTGTGACCGAAGTGATAGTGTGTGGAACATCCGGAATAAAACCATACTCATACAAAGCAGTTTCCAAACTAACATACGACGGATAGTAGATCGCATTAGCAATAAAAAAATTTGGAACTTGGTTTTCGTATCCGGATAAAAGATAAAGCCCATTTTTAATTTTCAAAAGATACCCCTGCTTGCACCAACGAGAAAGCTGTTGTGAGGAGATATCTCCGGTAGGAAACAACAGCTCGGCATCCTTTTTGGAAAACAACGGTTTAATTTCTCTTATTTTTTGATAAAATGGCTGAAACTGCATATTTAATATATATTTTGATTTCTTTTTTTATACATTTTTGACAAAAAACAGAAACGTATACCTGCCTATTATACACCTTTTTACTGTGTAAACCAACAATGACTGTGGATAAAAAAATCAACCACTACAAATATTGTAATGGTTGATAATATACTCAAACAAGATACGCTAAACTGGCTGCAATTCATTGAATCGACGCTCCAACAAATCTATGCGTTTCTTTATGTCTAATACTTCACTGCTTAACACATCACTATCTTCACGCATGCGCTTCTCCAACTTCTCTATTTGCCATTTTACCTGTTCGACTTCAACACGCAAAATACGAATTTCTTGAGACAAACTTGTATTAAGATTGGCGATTTCTGTTTCAATTTTTTGATTAAACTTTTCTTCCAGTCTTTTTTCAGAATTTGCCAAATCTGTTTTGGTAGCCATATTTTCAGACAAAAAATCCATCAGTTCATCAAAACGCTGGTCGGTTTTATCCATCCGCTGATCGACTTTTTCAAAATATTGTTTAATTTCTGGATCCATATTTTGTTAAAATAATTTTTGATAATTTTATTATCTCACAAAATGAATTTAGTGTCAAAAACAAAAAACCACCCGAGAGAAGGGTGATTGTTTTTTGTAATGGAGATATTGCTATTTCCATCTTCAAGTCACAATCGAGATTATGAATTCAAGATGGTGGGGCATTTGCATGCCCCGAGGTTCCGATCCGCCAACGAGTTATCGCTGACAAATACGGTTGGCCAAAATGGCCTATCGCAAGAGTGGTTTTCCATCAAAACACTCCAACGTCCGCTTTTATTTAAGGTGCGAATAACCTTCACTTTTTGTTTAGAACCGGTAAAGTTTAAAACCGGTCAACGATAGGCGCCGATACTGCGAAAGAACTAGGGACAGCCGAGCTGCAATTTGCTCAGGTGGAGATTGCCCTCCGGTCCGTTGCTGCAAGCTCCGATTTCGATCTGGAACGTTGGGGTCACCAACTTTCCGTTGACCGAGACACTGAGCTGTGCCTTGCTCGGCGTGCCATCTCCCACTCCGCACCACCAAACCATCGTGGTCGGATTGCGCACGGCGATGTCGATACCATCGGCCGTACCACAAGCCTCGTACTGGTTAAGGTTGATGACGTAGGGAGCCAGCCCGATCGATTCGACGTTCTTGGCCGGATCGGACGGATCCACGCCGTGAAAGACGTGGATTTCCGCCGCCACAGGAGCGACGAACCCGAGCTGGACGAACGTGGTCGGCGTCGGGGTCGGCGTGGTGCCAACCGGCGTGTGGACGCAGGCGCCCTGAGCATTGCAACTGTCTGTCGTCAAGGTGTTGTTATCGTCGCAGTTCACCGGCGTGCTGACACACCCCTTCGACGGGGCGCAGGAATCGACTGTGCAGGGCAAATTGTCGTTGCAGTTCTTGTCGATTGCCCCGCATGTGCCTGTGATACCGTTGCAGGTCACGAACGTGCAAAGGTTGCCGTCCCATTTGCAGTCCGTGTCCTTAGAACAGCCATTTGGCTTGTTTTCTGCGACACACTGGCCAGGGACTCCGTACCAGCCGAAGCTGTCACAAAAATCTTCTGTCCATGCTTTGCCGTCGTCACAAACCTTGTTGACGAAAAGACAGGCACCAGTTTCGAAATCGCACCAATCCATAGTGCACAGATCGCCATCTTCGCAGACGACTGGTGTATTGGTACAACCCTTGGTCTTATCACACGTGTCGATCGTGCATGGGTTGTTGTCGTTGCAGTCGGTCACCGTGCCAATCTGGCACGTGCCGCCCGAGCACATCTCCTGCGTGCAGGCGTCGTTGTCGTTGCAGGGCGCATTGTTGACGCCCTGATAACACACGCCACCGAGGCAGAAATCGTCCGTGCAGGGATTGTTGTCGTTGCAGTCGACCGGCGTGCCCTTGCAGGCGCCGGCCGAGCACGTGTCCTTGAGCGTACAGGCATTGCCGTCGTCGCAGTCGCCCGAGGCGTCCGCATGACTGCACTTGCCCTGCTCACAGAAATCCACCGTGCACAGGTTGTTGTCGTCGCAATCGGTCTTGGTGACGCACTCCGGCTTTGGGCCGGCGTCCGTCGTGACTTCCTGCTGCGCGATCTCGACCTGCTGCACTTCCTGCACGGAGGTGTCGGTGCCGGCGTTGCCGGCGTCGACCGACGCGATCTCAGCCTTCTGTCCGGCGTCCGCGGTGTTACCCGCGTCCGCCGCCGCCACGTCCGTGCCACTGTTGGCGACGTCCGTGGAGTTGGGGTTTTCGAACCCATTACAGCCGCTGATCACCAACGTGACCAGCATCGCGATGCAGCTCGCGACCAACTTGATGTTCTTGCTCTGCATGATGACCCTCCATAGGTCTTGGTTGGCAGAAAGACACTCTCGCGGGATTTTCCCCCGCAACCCACTTCTCCTCGCTGAGAAGCAAGCGGATTACCTTGGGGAGAAAATTTCGCCCCCGCGGAGAGAAATTATGTATTAGATACACACACTCTCTTCGCGGTGGGAAATTTTCTTCCTATCGTTGTTTTAAATTGTAAAGAACTGTTGGATTCCCGCTTTCACGGGAATGACAATTATTTATCAGAAACTTTACTCTCTGACACTGTACACCATATTTATTCAAGATGATGGACAATGGGGAGAGCTGGCCATGCGAGAAACGCACGGCCGAGCCCAAGATCTCGGTTCGCCAATCGCGAAAATCTGCGACGACGAACAACCGGCAGTTTTACAGTTCTGCTAACTGAGGATGTGGGGCTACTAGAAGCGGAAACCGAAGGCGGCTTGAAGGGCCGAACCTGTCTCCCAACCTCTGGAAAACTTGTTGCAATAGCCGATCGGAATTCCTGCCTCAACGAACACGCCCCACTTGTTGACACGGAGTGCCGGACCCGCACCGATGAACGATGCGGAGGCCTCACGAACTACATCTCGGTACGACCAGGTGGCCGTGCCAAAGATTCCGAGCTCGACAGTTTTCGTCATGAGCTTCGAGACGCCGGCGTTGAAGCCGAAGACCCAAAGATTCTGATTCGAACCGCTGAGATCCGTGAGAGCCTTTCCGAAGGTTGCGCCGGCGTAGGCACGAACCAATGGAGTCCCGACTTTCGTCGCGAAACCCAGCTTGGATCCAACCACGGCCATATTAGGATCTTTCGACGCGAACATTGCGAACTCAACCGAGGACGTGGCGTCCTCGGGCTCGGTGACCGCCTTGGCCTGCTGTGCGAACTCGTCGTCGAGGGCTGATGTCGGTGTCACGACCTTGGTTTTGCCACCAAGCCTGACGTGGGTCTGGCTCTTTGGCAGTTTGACCACGATCGTGTCGCCGTCCTTGACTTCGACCTCATCGCCGACATTTGCCTGAACTTCGTCTGCCGAAGCCGACGAAGCACCGATGACCGCCAATGCGACCATCATCGCGAAAAAGCTCGCGACCAACTTGATTGTCTTCTTCATGATTGGTCTCCTTGTGACCGTTGAAGAATTGAAATCTCACGTGACGCAATTCGCCACTTTCCTAACCTAAATTTTAAAGAACATTTTTCATCCGCTTGACCACACTATGTTTCAATAATGTATTCAAGTGGATGTGGGGAGGATTTGCCTTTAGGAGAAAATTCTCATTACCCTCACCCAGCGTTTGCTAGTACTTTGTGCGTTTAGTTCTCCTTGTGAACTAAATACAACGCCCGACTAGCGAGGGCAGATGGTTGAAAAACTACTTACTTGCGCTGATCTTCGATCCGCACCGTGAGCTTGCTGTCCTTGATGGACGCCCTCATGTTCGTTTCCAGCGTCGAGATATCAGACTTCGATGCCCGTGACGCTATGGCCCAACGGAGGGCCTTACGAGCTTCCTTGACATCGGTGCGCGTCGCATTGCCGTCATCGGTGATTGCCTTCTTGACGTTCGTCTCGCTGGCTGTGATGGCCTGCTTGACATTCGTTTCGGAAGTGGTGATCGCGGTGCGCGTCGCATTGCCGTCATCGGTGATTGCCTTCTTGACGTTCGTCTCGCTGGCTGTGATGGCCTGCTTGACATTCGTTTCGGAGGTGCCGATTGCGCCGCGAGTGGCCTTGACGACCACTTCGCCGTTCTCATCGGAGTTATCGTTGATGAGTTTGGTGGCGCGGGCCAACTCATCAGTCGTCGCCGTTGTTTTCACGTTGACCCACGTCAGGATCAGAATCGCGATCAACACGACAGCGGCCAGAATGCCGGCGATCCAAAGCAATACGGACGCAACCTGAATGGTCGCGGGGGCGGATTGCGTCGTGACCACCGTGGTCGGAGCGGCCGGCGGCGTCGTGGTGACGGGGGCGGGGGTGGCGGGCTGCTGTACCGAAAAGCTTCCGACCAATCGCGGTGCCGCCATGGCGACCGGGACCGTCAGAAGAAGGTGCCCACACGAGGGACACGAATTCGGCATTGGGACTGCGAGCAGGACGTTACAGGATGGGCAGTTCATTGGTCCTCCTTAAAGGACGTTGTCCCATGCAGAAAAGATTGGTTACCTTCTGATGGAACGAAGTTGTTAACTCTGACGCTTTGCACGTTTTTCCCTAACGCGGGAAGGCCTACACCAAAAAGGTGCAACCCCCCTACGCTTAGAACCTGCGTGGGAGTAAAGATATGTTAGATTCCCGTTTTCACGGGAATGACACGTATTTACTTCCACGCAGATTAAGTAGTTTTTTTACCATCTAAATTGTAAAGAACCGTCGTTGCAATCTTAGTCCAGTCCACAATGTATATTGTTCACTAGACTAAAATGGCACAAAAAAACTCTCATTGGTGAGAGAATTGCATTCTTATCGGCTATTTCCTTTTATCTTTGGTCTCTCTCAAAACCTCAGATGAAACTCGATTAAATTGTCCTTTTTAAAACTAACAGATAAGTATACCACTAAACAGAGATTTTGTCAAGGGGGTGGGGGTAAAAATGCCATATTTTGGCTAATAACAGCAAAAACCCCTAGCTTATGCTAAGGGTTTTTTAAGTTACTTTACTTTAAACTCGCTGTGCCTCTACCACCTGCTACAATCCTAGGCGTGCTACCTAAATGGTTCTCATCGAATATCCTTTTTGGATCAGTAACCAGTTTGACCTCTCCAGTATCTGGATTTTTGTAGGAAATCGCATGGCTACCTCCCGCAGATTCTTTGGCCACCAAAGCATCTACTGTCCTTCCATTATAGCTAACGTTTTTGACAGTAACAAAGTCATCACCTTTGGCAAAATCTTCACCTGCCAATATGCGCTCTTCAGGACTAAGCTTTAAAATATGTTTTGCATCCAGCTCGGTAAGCAATTGTAGCAAACGAGTGTCCGGTGTTCTGTTTAAATTTGGATCCAAGGCATCTTTAACTACCTCACTATCCATTAATTTTGGTGATTTGGCTAGAGCTGTTTCTATTTTACCTAACAATTTTGATAATACATTTGATCCGTCATGAGAAACATCGGTTGCCAATACTCCATCTTTTAAAGTGGAAGCGACGTCATGTTTAATATTTTGTAACGCACTGTATTGTCCTTCATGCCCAGCAAATTTGGTCGGCACATGTTCGACACCACCCACCGCCGGATGTGCCACCTCACCGACTGCACTAACTTTGACACCACCTTGTGGAGTCACAGCCTCTGCCGGTCCACCTGGAGTTGTACCTTTCAACATCGCTTCCAGTTCAGATCTGTTTGTTACTTCACCGCCGGTAGTCCATGTAGTTCTGCTTGGAGTGCTGTCTGTCACACCTGCGGTGGCAGTTATTCTACTTGGGGCAATGTCTTTCATTCCTACGGTAGCATGAGTAATTTTATATAACAAATCATTATCAAAAATTGCTTTTGGTGTAGCAACCCCATCACCAACAAACGCCTTTAAATCTTTCATAGTACGCATCATCTCTTTAGCGGTATCCTGAATTTCCCCACGATCACCACCGTGAGATTTCAATTCATCCAATGCATTGGACTGCCTACTTAGATGTCTTTGGAGTTCATCAAATTTTATTCGTGCACGATCAGTCATGTTAATCTTTAATTTAGACTCATAATCCTCATTAAAAATTTTGACCGGTTTATACATGGAAACCTTTTGTGGTGCACGCTCAGGCATATGATCAATATGTGTTTTTCCACCCGTATGATGTTCAATATGCAAATTCTTATTCACATCCACATCACCGGAAATTTTTACCGTTGGTATTTCACCGGCTTTCAACAAACCTTTGGCGCCGATTTGTAGTTTGTTCATCGCCTCATGAGGAGTGCCACCTTTTGGAAATGTATATTCTACTACATTACCATGTTTATCTATGACCTGATTACCATGAGAATCTATCAAAGTAATTTTTGCCCCTGGGTGAAAATCCAATGAATGAGCTCTCGAACCATGACCGAGTTCGATAATCCCCAATTTTGCCATAATCTGAGCACGCCAATCTGGCACTCCGCTGACTTTTGTTGGCGCTTCAATCAAACCGGCTGGACGAGATGGTGCGACTTCGGTGTGTGCGGGGGCGACTTCGGGGTGAGTTGATCCTCCACCGTGTACAACTTCTGTCGCTGACGGTGCAGATATTGGAGTGGGTTCAGTTGGAGCCACACCAGAAAGAACTTTTCCAGCTACAGCAACTTCAGCTACTTTTGTCGCCGCGCCACCTTTTTCACCTTCAACACCACCAGTGCTAGCAGGACTACCAAAACCGGCCAATTCTTTCATTTCTTTTACTCCATATCCTATCAAAACCGCTGCCGTGGCACCAACCGCCGCACCACCTACTATACCCAAAGCGCGCGTACCGGTTTTTCTAAACCAACTATTCGTTTGATTACCTATAGTAATATTATTTTCTGCCGTCGCCGCTCTGGAATGATTTTCTATTTCACCAATAGCTCGTTGAGCAAAAATACCACGTCGGTATGTTTGATAAACTAAATTTTCTACTTGTTTTCTCAATCCTTTTTCATTGATCAATACTTGAGCGGCATGTTTATCTGCAACTGTGTCGGCATGTCCATGCAATAAACGATTCAATCTTTGTACATTAGTTATGAGAGGATCTAAGTCGACTGGAAGAATATTCAAATTATTTTCTCTAGCTGTTAAAATTCTATCGAACTCTTGTTCGCCTGTATTGAGTAAATGTTCAACAGTATTTCTGGCTGTTTGCATTTCGGCTCTCGCTCGTCTGCCTTCTACCACATTATAACCAACTAACGCACCACCAATACCACCCATAGTGGCTCTAGCCCAAGTCTGATCAGCGGCAAATGCTATTGCCGAAGCACCACCCAAAACTACCGTGGCCGCCGCACCCCCATAACCATATTTATCACTTCGTGCCAAATTTCCAGTATAACCCTGCATCACACCATCCAAAATCCTCACGATCATTGGATTGTCCGGAAGGGCCTCGGAGATAGAACCTACAGTTCGCTCCTGCAATTTTTTAATAGCAATCGCGCAAGCCATTTTTTGTTTTTCTGATGGCACATCACCGGCATTTTCAATATCTTTTATTGCTTCCATGTATATACGTCTGGAATCACCGGATAATTTTTGTTCATCAGCGTATTTATCTGTTTCAACATTTTCCGCAGAAGCTTCACGCCCAGCTTGCGCCAACATCGAAGTAAACATTCGCAAACTATCTCCGGCAAAAACCGGATTGTTGGCGTGATCATTTCCAAAACGATTGGTTAATAAATTGTTGATGGCGCGCTCTCTTTCACGTCGGCCAAGTTCAGCCAGTTGGGCGGTTTGTCTATCCGCAAACCATTTACCCACCATATTATTACCACCAAATACAAATTTTTGTAAACCGGCGCGTACACCACCGCCGACCGCACCACCGGCCGCCACCAAAGCCAGACCAGCCAAACCGCCACTGGCAAAAATTGCCGAAGCTCCAACTACACCACCGCCGACTAACGCAACATTAAGCAATACACGCACCGCCATCTGTCCACCTATGGCTCGGATTTTTTCCAGCTGACTGGAATTTCGAGCGATTTCATTTGTGATATCATCCTGTGCCCAACTGTGTATTAATTTACTTGCCTCTGGAGCTAACTTTTCATCCCACAATTTTTTAAAATGTCGCCAATCTTTTATTCCATATTGTCGCAAACGAGCAATCATCGCCTCGTTGGCTTGTAAATTTCCTTGAGCACCACGCGGACCAGTTTGAGTTGGTGAAGGTTCAAATAGACGTTTCATCGCTTCCTCAATACCGGCTTGCATACCAGCACCGCCTTCAATTTGGTTGGTATATGCCTGGCGCATCACATCGGCTACTTGATTTTCTCTGCCAGCCAAAATCTCTCGCAACACACTCGGTGGCAAATCTACGTCTATTTCTTTTAATTTTTCACTACGACCGGTGGTGCGTGATTCTTCTTGAAACAAAATAATTTCACGATTACCAATATCTCGCCAAATATTCGCCATCAGATTTTCAACACCCGGTGTGGTTTTGGTGTAACCATTTAATGTGTTCAGATCGGCTCTCAGGGCATCGGCCGTCACTTCCAAAGTTGTATTTTTCAAAGCAAGCGTATCGGCTTTAGTTATTAATTCTTTAATTTTTACATCCAGTTCGTCTTGTTCTTTTTTAAAATCGAATTTTGCT
Organism: Candidatus Magasanikiibacteriota bacterium; assembly: GCA_041666745.1. Classification (GTDB taxonomy): domain Bacteria; phylum Patescibacteriota; class Patescibacteriia; order Magasanikbacterales; family GWA2-37-8; genus CAIOJG01. Next base: position 151,651 of record JBAYGI010000001.1, on the reverse strand, counting down.
GTTTCAACAACTTCTTTTTCACTCCATTCTTTGGCTACTTGCAATACTATTTCACCCAGAACCCTATCTTCTTCTATATAAGAATAAAATGGAAGTCGCGGAGCTCCAGCCGGCCTACCAATATTTGGATCTATGGCCGGATAAGCACCAACCACACCATCTTGATTCTTGCGCTCCGTCAATCTTCGGTCGATCTCAGCCGCCATATCTCTGTATGGTTGTAAATTTGGATCTGCACGACCTGCCGCATTATTAGCGTTTTGAAAACTAAGATTAAATTGGTTGAATGCATTAAGAAATTTGTCTTTGGGAACATGATTTGGATCCGGCTCTGTCAAGCCAATCGCACGTGGTGGTTCTACTTCTCGGATCTGATTAAAGGTTGGCGCGTTACCTCTAGAATTGGGATTGGCGGCATGTGCAGCCAAACGAGCTTGAAAAGCAGTATTCGCTATTACCCAAGCCGCATCTTTGATGGCCCAGGCCGCATGCGTGTGATCGACAGCTTGATCAGCGTCATAATCCGCCCACACTTTTTCCATGTTGGATTGTAATTTGTTTATATTTTCAATCACTCTGCCACCAACTTTTTTTCTAGCCAAATCACCGGAACCGGGGGCATTTAATTCAGTTTGTAGTTTCACCAAATCGGATTGAATGGCGCGTACATCATTTTCTACCTTACGACGCAATTCTTTAATCTGGACAGCAACGTGCTCAATTTCACTTCCTTCCAAATCTCCCATCTCATCAAAATGGCCGGCCTGATTAACTAATTTTTTAATTTCTGCATCTAAATCGGTTACTTTTTTAAGCAATTCTTTACGTCTAATATTGGCGATAGTATCAATCTGAGTACGCAAAGCATTGATCCGAGTATCTGCCAAGGATTCTACCTGTTCAATCTCTTGAACATTTTTCAAAGTATCAATGTTTACATTGCTAATCTCTTTGCGATTTGCATCTGGTGTTACTGGAACCAAGGTCACTTCTATTTCTCCGTCCGGACCGACATTCCAAATTGGTTCATGATTGGTGGCATCCTGTTGAACCTGATAAATTACCAATGTGTGTGATCCCGGTTTGTCTTCGATAGAAATTTTTATTTTTTTATTCAAAACAACCTTGTCCACTTTTTTGGGCGGAATTCTCAACTCTATACCGACTGGAGTACCACTGGTGTTTTCTATATAAATACGACGACTATCCCGATCAACAATTGGAACGCCTGGCGAAGGTGGTGAATTGGCCAGTCTACCTTTTTCCCATTTGTTATTATCGGGATTATGAAAAACTATTTCATCATTAGGGTGAAAATCACTTGGATCAAAAAATTTCCAAGTTTCAGGTAAAGAGCGATGGGTTTCTCTTCTAGGCATATACTAAGAAGTTTGTTTATTAATGAAACGATTGACTTTTTTTATTTTCATTTCTTTTTCTAGTTCCCTCAGGTGTTTGTTCAAAATTTTTATTTCAGTTTCAAAAACATCAAGACGAGCCAAAGCTTTTTGGATAGCAAAATTTGCCACCACTACCAGATGATCACCGCTGATTGGTTTTAAATTTTCATCAACCACTATTGTACCCCCCATAAAATTAAAATTGGAATGATTCTTTTACTTCTAACGCGAAATCAGTCAAAGTTTTTTTGACCACTTCATCAAAATTAGGAATATTGTCATGCCAAAAAGTCAGCCAGTCGGCCGGTTTGGCTTGTTTTTTTGTCAGCTCTACGAAGCGGTTGGCAGATTCTTCGTTTAACAATGGCAATAAAGCCGCACCGATGCGTTGTTCAGCCTGAGCCATGAATTGTGGTAAATAAGTTTTTTTTGCCTCATCATCCAATTTATCAAAACCATTTTCATTTAAAATTTGCAAAATTAATTCCTCCAATGGATTTTGTTGTGACATATAAAATTATAAAAAATAAATTAAAGTCCAAACATGTGGCGTTTGTATTTTATCACCCAAGCGGATGACAAAACTATGCCGGCCAAAAAGCCGAGCACGCCATTTAAAATAATATTTGGTCTGGTAATCCATTGTGAAACAATCGGCTGATTCACAGTTTTTATCGCCACATCACCACCGACGTATTCCCAACCATGAGTGGTGAGAGTTTCGGTAACCGCGGAAGCCAACGGCAAGACATCGTTTTGGTTGCTATACACTGTGATTTTCATCAGACTGGTACCATACAACATTTGACCCACCACATCTTTTTGCCATTGTTTTTTTTGTTTTCTATCAGTCAAATTGGACCAGCGAGTTTTGTCAAAAGTAGCCGATGGCATTTCCATTACTTTTCCTTTGAAATCATCCGTCTGCATTACCTGAGCCAAATTTTCTCCAATACGCTCGGCCGCTTTGGACTGTGTATATGGATCTACCCCACTACGATCACGAGAAATAATCAACACCTGACTCTCCGCACTATACTGCCACGGAAACAACAAACTTACCGCCGCCGATAATATCGCGATTAATATACCCCACACCAAAATTAATTTGGTGTGACGAAGTAGCATTGCAAACATAAATAAAAATTTATAGCCTGTCATTCCCACGAAAGTGGGAATCTACAGTCTTTTTAATAACTTAAAACATCCTGCGTAAATTCAACGATTTTTCCTTTACGCAAAACTTTTAATTTTAAATTTTGATTGTTGTTAATATTATACCACAAATTATCACTGCCGACCACTTGCCCACTCACTTCCAAAATAATATCCCCCGCTTTTAATTTTGAATTGTCCAAAAATACCCTCGACACTGCATAACCGGCGATTAGTTCATTTTTTACAATAATCGGCTGTTGTTCGGAAAACCAGCCGTATGTTCCCAGTGTGCGATAGGTGACTTTTTGTGTACCCAAAACCCCTGGCAAAACATTGGATATATATTGACTTGGCAAAACATATTTTCCACCACTCACCATACCCACAACTTTTCCTTGCAAATCTACCGCCAAGTCACCTTCGTTGAAACTTTCACTTAATTCGATAACCGTGCTCGGCGCGGAATCCAAATGGGGCACATGAAACGATTGGGCGGTTTTATTGGCAACCAAAGTATGGTGCCAAGTATTGTTGTTGTATACATACACATCTTCCAGTTGTTTGACATCCTCACTAAAATTTACAACTTTAAACTGCGACCCGGCCTGTTCCGGATTAATTTTTAAATAGACTAAATTGGAATTACTATCTTTCAAAACTTTTTGCACTGTAAAAGAATGACCACTATTTAACAATACACGCCAATTTTTGTAATCACCACTATAATTTGGATAATACAAAACCAGCCAACCATCGGAAGAAACAAAAACCGCATCCCCGATTTTTTTATCCGGACTCAAAAAACTCAAACCGGAAACACCAGACAGATCGCGATAAACTGAACCGACTCTATCGTTTAGCATGGCCACTGTCGGAGCATCCAACAAATCACGCGAAACATTGTTGACACTACTGGACATGATCCAAGTATTGCCACCACCAAATCCGGGCCAAATCCAGCCAAGCAACATGGACGCGCCAGTTACGCCGGCCAACAAACCAAACACTACCGCCACTAATAATATTTTTATTCTCTGCCATCTGTGGTGATCTTGAATGTTACAAACCGGAGGTGGTAAATGAGGAGGGATAATTGACATAAATTATTTCCATTTTACAATTAAAATTAAATAGGACAACAACAAAATACCGTTGATGATAAAAAATAAAACTTGTTTCGGCCAATGAATACCGGCCGGCAACAAATGAAAACGAGCCAACAACCAGATGTCATACCAAAACCAAACCAAAATCAAGGCGCTGGCAAAATATCCAAGTGGCCAACGAAACAACACCCAAGCAATCTCTAAAATAAAAACGCCGATGCAAACCGTCCACCACCACAGTCGATTATTTTTTTCAATGTTGTATTCTCTCCACCACCACATCGAAATAGCGGTCGTAACAATCGAGGCTGAAACTAATAAAAACCAATAGCTAATATTTAAAATCTGTAAAAATACCGCCGCAAAAATTCCACTCCAAAGACCGAACAAACCAAACGCGCTCATCCAAAAACGCCAACGACGGTATGGTTTTGAAACAAAAGATAACTGACCTTCACTTTTGGAAGGCAACAACCAAAAACTAATGAAAGGGAAAAGCAAATAAATAAAACCAACCAAATACCAAGATTGTGGCCATTCAATAAACAACAACAACAAAATTGTGCCCAAATGAAAAACCAACAGAGTCAATAAATGCCAAAAACGTTTTATGTTTTCCGGATAATAAACCAAACGAACCAAAACCATCCACAACAAAAGTCGCAAGATGACGAAAATTAACAACATCCACCACAAAGAAGTCCACTTCAAGGTAAACAAAAACAGCAGACCGATAATCACATCCAAAAAGCCGGCGAATTTGGGGTGTAAAGATAGTGATTTTAAAGACATAATATGAATAAATAATAACACAAAACCAAAGAAATAACAAATCGCCAAATGTCCAGACTGCAAACTTGAATTTTCCGCTAAATAATGATATGCTTGTCCATATGACTTTAGCTGACAACCGCAAAGCTCTATATGATTATGAGATCCTTGAAAAATTCCAGGCTGGCTTGGTATTGACCGGACAAGAAACAAAATCCGTAAAAAATGGCCATTTGTCCTTAAAAGGGGCGTATATTACCTTTCACAATGGCGATGCCTACCTCACCAACGCCCATATTACCAAATACAAACAAGCTGGCACCTTGGCAGACTACGATCCGACCCATAGTCGCCGTTTATTGTTGAGAAAAAAAGAAATCCGTTATTTACAAGGAAAATTGGAAGAAAAGGGCTTGACAATCGTGCCTCTTTCAGTGTATACTAAAAATCGTTTCGTAAAGATGGAAATCGCCGTAGCTAAAGGTAAAAAACAATACGATAAACGTGAAACCTTAAAGAAACGCGATACGCAACGAGAATTGCGTCAAGTTTTAAAATTTACAAACTAAACGGGGGTGCCGTGCTTTTGACAGAAGTTTCTGCGTACACTCGCATGCTGAGGATGTTTTGGACCTCATAAATCCCTAAAACAAATTATAAGTGCAAACTTATTTTCAAAAGCTAAAATTGCTCTAGCCAACGCCTTCGGCGGAAGTTATTGCAACTTTGCTCCGGTTGCGGCTTAATTGTCGCTTCCCATCGTCTGTGTGAGATTTCGTAGCACATCGCGGTGTCACTTACGAGATGTAGGTTAAAAATATTGTCAGATATTTTTATCCGAAAGTAAATCTGGCTCGCTCATAGAGAGTTTCGTTCACCTATTATCTCTATAGTTAAATACTAAGTGGACTAAGCATGTAGAAGGTATATTCAAAATTATCTGGACGCGAGTTCAACTCTCGCCACCTCCACAGCTGTCATTCCGAGCGAAGCCGAGGGATCCCTCCACTCGTTGCGACACTCGGTCGGGATGACAAAAACAAATTTTATGAGAATCTCACACAAACGAAAAAAAGAAGAACCAAAAAAGAATTTTCTATTCAATGAAAATATCTCTTTTCCGCAAGTCTATACTCTCGATAGCAGTGGTACCTCGCTCGGCATATTGAATACCGCCGATGCTATTCGCGCCGCCAGAGAGCAAGAGTTGGATTTGGTAGTGATCAACCCAAAAGCTGAGCCACCAATCGCCAAAATCATGGACTTTGGACAGTTCCGTTACCAACAAGAAAAAGAACAGCGTATTCGCAAAGCTCACCAACATGTGATAGATACCAAAGTGGTTCGTATGTCACTACGTATTGGAAAAAATGATTTAAATATTCGCAAAGTTCAAACTTTAAAATTTTTAAACGCCGGTGATAAAGTAAAGATAGAAATTGTTTTACGCGGACGTGAAAATCAACAAGCCGGATTGGCTTTTGAAAGTTTAAAAAAATTCCTTGCTGAAGTAAATGCTGAAATCAATACCCGATTCGAACAGATGACCGAAAGACAAGGCAACAAAATTACCACTATTATTGTAAAAAATTAATTCATTGTCATTCCCGTGAAAACGGGAATCTATAAAACATATGCCAAAGTTAAAGACACATAAAGGAACAGCGAAAAGATTTCGTGTGACCAAAAAAGGAAAAGTTATCAAACGCACTTGCGGACAAAACCATTTTAATTCCCGTGAAAATGGCAAAGTAGGACGCAACAAAAAATCCGACACAATCATGAGTCCGACTGTAAAACGTGTTATTCAAATTACTTTACCAAACTAATTTTTAAATTATGACCAGAATTAAAGGCGGTCTATTGCACCGCAAACGCAGAACCGGCATATTGAAACACACCAAAGGTTTCCGCTGGGGAAGAAAATCCAAAATCAAAGTAGCTAAGGTGGCCAAGATGAAAGCCGGTCAACACGCTTTCGTATCCCGTCGCACCAAGAAACGCACCGCACGTCAATTGTGGTCAATCCGTTTGAATGCCGCTGTTCGCAAATACGATTTGTCTTACAGTAAATTCATCAGCTTGTTGAAAAAATCCAACATCGAAATGGATCGCAAAGTATTGTCTGAATTGGCTTTAAATTATCCTGCAGTGTTTGCCAAATTGGTAGAAGCTGTAAAAAAATAATTTATCCACAACCCGAAAGTTTGACACGATTGGAATGGGTTGTTATAATTAGATTACTAAAAAATAAAAAGACCCTGAGAGTGTTTGGTTGAGCGTGAGTACCCCCTCCTTTACTTATTGCTTATACCGAACACTCCTAGGGTCTTTTTTGTTTTTGAAATAAATATAGTTATATTTTGTAATATATATAGAAACAAAATACGCCACGAAAATGGCGTATTTTGTATAAACAACTTAGCGGTGTGTAATTGACGTTATCAGAACTGGACAGAACTTATTGCCTGTTTGATTACAGTATCAAGATCATTTGGGCTGTCGGTTCCTATGCGATAGACTTTCCCATTTTTCATAACTATTTCAACTGCGTCAAAACCGGAAACATTATATATCCATTTCCTTGGCCGTAAGCAGAATCTTATTCCCCAGCCACAATACCAATGATTCTTTACTTGCTTTACTGTTACTATCTCACTAAGCAGAAATTTTTTCCTAAAAATTCCATAGCCAAATTTAATTTGAAGATATTTTTCATCAATGGACGTTGTTAGCGTAGTGAACGATACGAGGATAAACAGAATTAATATCATTGTAGAAGAAACGGCAAAATTTGTACCAGAGTTGACCGACGGTGGTTCAGCCCTGGCTGTAATTTGAGCCCATATAAAAAACGACAATATAATCAGTGTGATAATTATCATCAAATATCCAATTTGAGTGTGTTTGTATAAAGTCATAGAAGATTATTTTTTTTCTTACTTCTAATTATAGAAACAATAATAACAATAATGAGTACAAGTCCAATTCCTTGCAGTCCTGGACTGTCATCAAATTCACCGAATACAATAAAGAATATACCCAGCATTATCGCTAAAATTTTCGAAACCCAAAATAAAAGTTTATTTTTCATATCATAGTAGCTTATTTGTTTATATTATATATTAAAGATTTACTTTAGTGAAGGATTTGTTTTATATAATTAAAAATAAAACCGTTCGAAGAGAAATTTACAAGGTTTGAACTGGACAAATTACCCTTAACAAAAGCAAAAAGTGAGCGTTTAAACTCACTTTGTTGCGAACTGCGGTGTGTGGTTGACGTTATCAGAACTGAGCCTATTTAATATTTAACATTAATGAACACTTGCTGATGAGACATCTGAAAAATATGGATTATCAAACAGAAAAACAGAACGTAAATCCACATTCCCTGTACTTAATGCACTTACAGCTTGCGGATCACCCTTTAGTAAAACATCTATAATAGTATTGCCCAAGTGAGGCGAAATTAGTTCAATTTTATTCCTAAAAAAAGAAACTACCTTATCGATGGTATGCATATCGGCCATGCGGATTTCACAACTCCCCTTCGTCTTGAACATCTCATCCACATAGCGAAAACAATAACATTTATAGATATTATCTAGGATATTTTGTTCTGCAACGGTCAACTCAATAATCGCACCCACTTCATTTTTGTATAACTTCATAATCTCCGGAACGTTGTGACTTTTATTTCCTCTCCATTTTTTAATTACGTCAATCAAATCATTCCTACCAGCAGACATAAGTGCTATTTTTATGTATCTGTCTATTACAACGTTTGCAAGAGCGCCAGCCGAAGGAAACAAAGCACCAGCCATTAAGTGACGAACAGAAATGTAGTCAAAATCCGTTATCACTAGAGCGAAATAGATGTGTTCTGATAATTTTTTGTCCATATCTTAGAAAAATATACCGAGTGTTTAAATTCACTTTATTGCAAACTGCAGTGTTGTAATTGACGTTATCAGAACTGAAACAGTTTTATCGTAATTTAAATTCGGCAATAAAATTAGGGCGTGAGGCCAGCAACATTTCAATATGACTTTCTGGCCACATTTCAATCCTAAGTGCTTGATCTGATTGATTTTGTTTCTCTATAAACGAAACAGCGTCAGTAGTAAAACGCCCACTTGTAACGATTATATGAACATCAACCCTCGGTGGTTCCCATAATTTCATTTGAGCCTGTAGACTTGCCACATCATCAATCGAAACACTCTTTTTCAACCAATGTTTACATTGTATAATTACTCTATGTCTTATAACACCCGCCAATCTATCACTAGACACACGATCTACTGAAAGATCTCTTCCACGATCGGCGGCACTGATATTTGTAAGCCATTGAGGATTTTCATAACCCTCTTCATTACTAATCAAAGAAAAAATTAGTCGTTCAAATTCCTCTGGACTTATGTTTTCCCACTGCAATTTTGAAACTATTTGCCCAATTGGTTTTTTAGTAACTAATTCATCAAAATTATCAATATCAGTTGGAATTGGCTCATTCTCGCCATACATACTTTCTCGAAGGCTCTTTTTTACGCTAGGCCAATCCATTCTTTCAATATCATCAAAATCCTGCGATTGTCCAAATTTCAAATGTCTATGAAGATCAAACCACCTTTTTGCCCTATCTGTACTACTACCTATCAAGGTGTCAATTTGCCCGATATTACTCTGCAAACGATCCCATTCATCCCCAGACATAATTTCTGGTTTTTCTTCTGACACATCAATAAATTTTCTAATTCCACGAATATCTTCATCGACAGAATCAATCAATGAAACTAATGAATCACGAAATATTTCTTGTCTTTTTTGGTTTAACAAAAATCGATATTTCCCAAGTTCACGCCCTGGCGAAGAAACCTCGTTTTCAGTAGAAACTGTAACGCTTATTTCTTGTAATTCTGCGGCGTCTAGCCTCATTTGTGCAACATCATCAAGATCCAACGGAGTAGCCGTTGGTTTCCAGTCTTTGATTTTAGGTAGGTGTGGTAATATTTCAGAATACGATCTACACTTATTTTCATATTCATCATTTTTTCCAAATACAATTCCAGTTGGCGTTAAATCGCTAATTTCTTTCCACAACCTTTCCAATTTAACCAAATTTGCTTCTGTTATTTCAAAAAGTCTCAATGCACTATTCAAAGGTACTTCTTGCGTTGTTGCATCTGTCATATCTACTCATTTTTTATTTTTCACAAACAACGTAATGCAAATATTCTGTTGTTTTTTCTGCTTTAAAATCCCTATTTTCACTCTTATCAGCTTTGAATCTATTATATTCTTTGGTAAAAACCCCGTATTGGCCACGCAAGCTCATAACTTCTTTTATGTCATCTGCACTCATCAAACCCTCATTATTATAGCTAAGAAAAATATATTTTACTTTAGATTTCAAGATTAAATCTGTAAAGGCTTTTTTGACTTGTGATTTTGAACAATAAAGAGATTTTTGATTTTCATATTCTCTCAAACCAGTTTTACCGTGAATTTTTGGATTATCATATTTAGCGATAGTTTCTAAAATATGATAATTTGATGCATACTGTCTATGATTATACGGCGGATCTAAATACAAAATATCACCCTCAATTTTTTCAACAACTTTGTTTATATCTTCGTTATATACAAGATGATCTTGGTCGTTAATAATCAATTCGGCTGGCTTCAGAACAAGACTGTTAAGAGCGGACTTCTTCAACTTTTTTAAAAAAGCACCATAAACCGAGGCTGTATTTGCGTATTTATCAACCGATTCAAGAACAGTAGCAAGCAAAAAATAATATTCATTATCATTTATTAAACCCTGCACTTTCCATTGCTCTATCTTTTTTCTTATAGCGTCGCACCTCATCCCATTTTCATCTGAAAAATATAATCTTTCTACCGCTTTATTTATTGTTCCACCAGAACAATAATTATTATAGATAAAACCCTTCTCGCCTTTTAGTTTTGCCAAATAATCACATACAAAGTTCTTTCTATTTTTCACTTCAATATTTTTTAGTTCTGGAAATTCTTGAAATAATTTTGAGAAAGAAAATTCATTATGATTGCCAACATAATGACGGCTTAACACATAGCTATAATATTGAATATCATTCGCTATAACTTTATATCCTTTTCTTTTAAAATATGTCCCAACTATTCCAGTGCCGGCAAACAAATCACAAAAGACTTTATTTTTTGTGTTCTTAACAACTTTGTTTATAGACTCTTCTAAAAACGTCAACAAGGATAATTTTGAACCAATGTAATTCATAATCATTACTCTTTTTTAATAATATCTAACGCATTGACGCCTAAAAATTTTGCAATCTCAACAACGTTGCTTTTTATTGGTCTATACTTGTTAGACAGAATATTAGAGAGTTGGTTTTTTGAAATACCTAACATTTTGGCCAACTTGGTAAAATTGTCTATTTTCTTTTTAGACATAAGCTCTTTAACTTTAAATCTATCTATCATTATCATATCATAGAAGAAAATATAATACAAGCATTTTGTTAACAACATCCATATTATTTATTAACAATACCGTTTAACTCATCACGCCATTTATAAGGATCATACCAAAAACAACCTTCGCACCCCTTTTTATCGTGTTTGTCTATCGTCTTATCCCAATCTTCTTTTCCTTTATGCCAATATTTAATTCCTGGGAAACATCCGCGTTTTCCAGTTTTATAGCACCTTTCACATTCTCTCGATTTTAGTAGATTATTATCACGAGTAAGAAGTATAAATTTTTCTTTAATTTCTACGTCTGACATTTCCGAGCTATTCTTTTCTTCATCCTTGCCCCAACGCACTTGTGGAAATTTATGGTCAACTTCTAGAAGGCGAGGGGAAAGTTTACGTAAAAAAATTGCCTCTACATTTTTGTATAAATTTTTTACTTTGTTAGTAAAAGAAGACGGGAGGCCAGACCTTGATTTTGTTTCCGAAGTTATAACTAATGATTTAAGTTTGCGATGTACAGTTGTGCTCTGACATTTATTACAAAAAAGTCTGGCGGCATGCTTTCCATCTGCGTCAACATCCATTTGTATGCCTTTTTCTTGTCTCCAAACCTGCCAAGTTTTTGCTTGACCAGATTTTAATTCACATTTAGTACAATGCCATTTTAGATCACTTAATGTCTCAAAATCTTTATAGGATGTGGTGTTTGGTTTAAATGGAATCTCGCTCATATTTAAAAATAAATATATATTCGTGTTTAAAAATGTAATAATCACTTGATAATGCTCTGTATCGCCAAATGCTTTCTTTGTGCTGTTTTGCTCTATTACCCTCCATATTTTTGACAATTACACTTTTTAAGGTTAGTCCCAATTTTTGGGCTTCATTCATACAATAAAATCCCAACGGAATCCATTGGCCTTTTGTGTATTTATCACCCATAACTATGGCTAAATAATGACCTTTTTCTAGTATAGATACCGTATTTTTCAAAATCACTCCGAAACCATTTAAAAATTCTTTTAGAGTTTTAGTATTGGAAAGATCACCTTTTAAATTACTAAATTTTATAATATCGGCATAAGGCGGATGAAGAATCGCTAAACCGATATTCTTCTTTTTGTGTTTTTTTAGTATATCTTTGACTTCGTCAAATGTTTCGTCTTTGGAACTATCACCTAAAACAATTTCTGAAAAATATTTTTTATTATCAACTTTTTCTTTTAGTTGCTCAACAAGTGTTTTTTGTATATCTACACCAATAAAATTTCTTCCCAAGGTTTCCGCCTCAAAAGCGGTTGTACCACTTCCAACAAATGGATCAAAAATTACCTCGTTTTTCTTGCTGTATCTCAAAATTAACTGCCGTGGTATTTGTGGAACAAAATTTCCATGGTAAAAACCACTATGTTTCCCCGACTTGTCCCTCTCTGAAATAATCCACAGACTATCTGTCCATATTTCCGAGTTTTTCCAGTCGTTTAAATTTAAGTCGTTAAAAATTGGCATAACACAGCGATCTTTTACTTAACGTAAAGTATACATTATTTCCATTATATTTGCCAGTTTTAACAACGCACATAATCATTATTATCGAACTTTGACAACTCTAAAAAATTAGAGTATAATAACAATGTTCCGATGAGAAACTATTATATAACGCTCGGAACATACTACTGTATTTGTGCTCGGGAAGGATTGCACCCCCTACTAAGGGAGGTGTTTTGTTTTATATCTACTTTCCACCTTTGGGTACAGTGCAGATCAGTTTTTTCGGGCGGTTGCCCCGCCCGAAAAACTGGCTGCCTGCCAAGGAGAAAAGAGAAAACAAAGATTCCCGTTGTTAGTGTATCAGGCCTGTGCACTGACATAAATCTGTTTAGCCTCATTAACTAGATTATAAGCACACATTTAACCGCAGAATGAGGCTACTATTGTAATCCGCTCTTTTAACAACATCATGCCTATGATTGAACTGTATGACTTTAAACTAATAAAGTCTGGTAAAGAAATCGAGGTGTATGTGTATAAAACAAAGAAAATAATCAAAGGATACACCCGAAAGAAAAATAGAACCGATGAACAAAAAGAACTGATTAAAGAAAAACAAGCTCAAGCCAAACAAAAAGACGTTGAATATATGGAATTGGTGGAAGAATGGGGTTGCGAGCAAGAAGTCGCTGACTTGCACCAAACCCAAAATCAAAAAACCACCTTTTCCATATCTCGTACTAGAACCAACATTCGCCGTCTCACCAATGCCAACCCACACCTGCGTAAATTCCTCACCCTAACCTTTGCAGAAAGCACAACCGAGCTATTAGAGGCCAATCGCCTGTTTAACACCGCCATGAAACGAATACTGCGAGCTAAACCAGCCTTTGAATATATCGCCGTCGTTGAATTTCAGAAAGATGTTGATTATTACGGCAACAAGAAAGAAAAGGGCGGATCTGTTCATTACCACCTATTGTGCAACATTGTCTTGCCCGACAATGTTGATACCTTTGCGTGGGAAAGACGGTTTGCGATGAAGTATTGGAAAAATGGGTTTGTGAAAATACGAGAGGTGAATACTGTAACCAATATGGGTGCGTACTTCTGCAAATACTTGGGAAAAGATATGTTTGATAAAAGAATGTTTGGCAAAAAGAAATTCTTTTGTTCTCGACAATTAAATAAGCCAGTTGAAATGACTGGCGGTAAAGCAATTAGTTTTTTCAATCGATTTGTTAAGCCGACCATTAAACCGATCTTTGAAAAAATATTTACCAGTGAATACACTGGAAAGGTGGAATATTCCGCCTACACTCTTAAAGAAGATTCCTAGTTAAGTTTAAACATATTTTTATGGCTTTCATCAACACAAAACGGTATGCAATTAACGGACAATTTTGTCCTGAAATTCCAGATGATCTACGAGGCGGAATTTCATGAGAAATTGAGCTACGAAAAAGCGTATGCAGAATGTATGGACATGTTCGTCCTTGGAAAAATACTATTAAGACCTGTGAGTAAACAGGATATACACGCTCTTGAATTGAGCAAAGAAAATTGATACTATATGAGGGCTTACTCAACACAATTCAAAATGCCGTAAAAGAAGACTCTTTTATTTTCATACCAGAGATGGGCAGTCCTGTCCGATGAAATAGTCTTCTTGGCTATTTGTGTTGGGTAAGCCAGGGCTGTCCTTTTTTGTTTTTAATCATTTTCATTATGAAATCAACTAAATTTTTTGCCTATGTTCGGAAATCGAGCGAAGGCGAAGAAAGGCAAGCATTATCCATTAGTAGCCAAATTGATAAAGTTAAAGAACTTTTTGGTAATGTGGATATTGTGGAAATACTGGAGGAAAAACACTCGGCTTTTAGCCCATACGAAAGACCAGTGTTTGAGAACATGATCAAAAGAATACGCAAAGGCGAGGCCACTGGAGTGATTGCGTGGCACCCAGACCGATTAAGCCGAAACGAAATTGACGCTTCAACAGTTACTTACCTAGTCCGTACTGGTGTTATCCACGACCTCAAATTTGGCTCGTACAACTTCGATAACTCCCCCGAGGGCATAATGATGTTGCAAATGGCGTTAAGCCAGTCGCAATACTTTTCTTCAAAATTAGGCAAGGATGTTCGGCGTGGGTTAGAGAAAAAATATCAAATGGGTTGGCAACCAAATATGTGTCCGAATGGTTATGTGAATGTTAGAAATATCGGCTTGAGTACGATTGAAATAGATGACGAAAGATTTAAAACAATTCGCAAAGCGTTTGATTTAATGCTCTCGGGCAATTATTCTGTTCCCGCAGTTTTGGACAAGTTAAACAATGAATGGAATTTTAAGCCAAAGGCAACAAGAAAAAATAAAAGTGGTAAATTGGCTAGAGCTTCACTGTACAGAATGTTTACTAACATTTTTTACGCTGGCATTATCGAATATAATGGCTTGCAAAAGCAAGGCAAACACAAAGCGATGATAAACTTGGAAGAATACGACCGCATACAAATGTTATTAGGCCATAACGGAAAGCCGAGAAAACGAACGCATGATTTTGCCTATTCTGGAATAATTCGCTGTGCCGATTGTGGGTGTTTAGTTTGTGCCGACCAGAAGAATAAAATAATTAAAACCACTGGTAAGCAAGCCAGCTATACATATTATCGTTGTACGCATAAAAAGCCGTCATACAAGTGCGAACAGCCAGCGATTGAGGTAAAAGGATTGGAAAAACAAATTGATACCATGCTCGCCAAATATGAGTTTAGGCCAAAGTTTAAAGAATTGTTTTTTGAGATGTTAGATAAAGACGAAAAAACCAACCCTAACGAAAAACAAAATGTGATTAAAAATTTGGAAGAAAATGTTACCAAAGTAAAGTTGGAAAAAAGTAATTTAACAAAATTAAGTTGCAAGGGCTTGTTGTCCGATGACGAATACACCACACAAAAAAACGAATACGAAAAAGAAATTGTTAAACTCACGCAAAAAGTAGTTGAAATCAAAAAACATGGTATCGAAAACGACAATTTAACGGAAGAAATTAAATTTGCTATACAAGCCCGAGCTAACTTTAAAAAAGCAACTGAAAAAGACAAAAGAGAGATACTTTTGCGATTAGGCTCGAACCAACAATTAAAAGACAGAAAACTCGTTATTGAGCCGAAGAAATGGTTAATTGCAACCGAAAATTATATAAAACCTATTGAGCAGAAATATATCACGCTCGAACTGGACAAATTACCCTTAACAAAAGCAAAAAGTGAGCGTTTAAACTCACTTCGTTGCGAACTGCGGGTCGGACGGGACTCGAACCCGCAACTTCTGCCGTGACAGGGCAGTGCTCTAACCAGTTGAACTACCGACCCAAGTTTTTACAAAGGATAGTATATGGCAAAAACTTATTTTAGTCAAGTTTAGCCAATTAAGCTGAAAAAACTTGACAATGTATTACAATTGTATTACAATTACAATATAATAATATTTTAAAAATAAATCATATGCGTCAAGTTCTCAGCATCTCACTTCCCGCTACTGATGTGAAGCAAATTAAGCTTCTTACTATAAAGCGCGGATACAATTCGGTTAGTTCATATATAAAATATCTTTTCAAAGAAGATTCTGATTTGATTTCTGAATCCGAATTATTAAAAACTGTAGATGAGGCGCGCAAAGAATATCACGCGGGAAAATCAATAAAAGCAAAATCGTTGGCTGATTTAGTATGATAATAAAAGAAATTTTATATTCTTCTAAATTTGTAATTGAACTTAAAAAACTTCCGAAAGAATTAGTGGTCTTGGCCGCAAAAAAAGAAAAGATTTTTAAAGATAACCCATTGCACCCATCACTTCGTCTCCACGCCCTGCATGGAAAACTTGAGGGGTTGTGGTCTATTTCTATAACCGGTGGCTATCGGATAATATTTGAAAGACAACAAAATGGCGATATTTTATTTATCTCCATCGGAAAACACGATATCTACCGTAATCTATAAATCAAAAAATCCAGCCAATAATTACCTTTGAGCGGGTTATGAGCCGAGGCTCATCCTTTTGCCCTCGCGGGCAAAAAAAGCGAAAAGGTGGTTATTGGCTGGATTTTTTATCTTTTTATTTTTATTTCGGCACTGTAAATTCTTCGATCTTTTTCAAACTACCCTCAAACGTTTTTGGGTCACCGCGCAACTCGATTATTTCTTTGGTTTTTTTGTATCCAAGTGGATAAATTTCTAACACCTCATATGGTGTGCCATCTTTTTGATTAGCGTCTGTCAAGCGTTTGGCTGGATAATTATTCCAAGTAGTAGTCGTGATTTTTTCTTCGGGTATCGGATGGCCCATCTTTTGGACAAACACCATCAAATATTCTGACTCGTCGGAATTTGAAAATTTCACACCGTCCTCCCAACGATTGGTTTGCCAACTATTTGGATATTTTAATTTAATTTTTACAAAACTATCGTCGCTGTAAGTTGATTCTGTTGGTAATTGTTTGGCAAGTTCGTTGGTAATTTCTTGACGCAACTGCGCCTTCATTTCCAATACTTGTTGTTGCATACTGGCTTTGAGATTGTCTGATACAGTTTGATTGTTTATTGTTTGACAACCATACCCACCCAATATTGAGGTCAAACCAACCACGCCCAAAACCAATAGTGACTTGGCCGCCATCGTCGCTTTGAGTATACCGCCTTTACTTTTCCCCAATTTCTTTTCCATCGCCGCGATACGGGTGCGAGTTTTCAGGGCGGTATCGGGATTGAGAGAAATACTATCTATCCCCTCCTGTACCAAAAATTCCGCAAACTCCGGATAGTCACTTGGCGCTTGTCCACAAATTCCAACTTTGCGTTTGTATTGATGCGCTACCTGAATTACTTGACGAATTAATATTTTTACCGCCGCGTTATTTTCATCATACACATGTGACACCAGCGAAGAATCTCTGTCCACCCCCAAAGTGAGCTGGGTCAAATCATTACTACCGATAGAAAATCCATCAAAAATCTGCGAAAATTCTTTGGCCAAAATTACATTGGATGGAATCTCGCACATCACATAGACTTGCAAACCATCTTTGCCACGCTCTAAATGAAATTCTTTCATGGTTTCCAATACTTTTTTGCCTTCCTCTACCGTGCGACAAAATGGTACCATGACAATAATATTTTTTAATCCCCAAACCTCACGCGCTTTTTTGATGGCCGCGCATTCCAATTTGAATCCGGGTTTGTATTTTGGATCATAATAGCGACTCGCTCCACGCCAACCGAGCATCGGGTTTTCTTCGTGCGGTTCAAAATCTTTTCCACCGATTAAAGTAGCGTATTCGTTGGTTTTGAAATCCGACAAACGCACGATCACATCATGTGGATGAAAAGCCGCCGCCAAAAAAGCAATACCTTCGGCGAGTTTGTCTACCAAATATTGAGTTTTATCCTTATAACCTACGGTCAGTGATTCGATTTTTGCTCTTACCTGTTTATCTTTTATATCTTTAAAATGCACCAGAGCCAGAGGATGAATTTTGATAAAATTTGTAAAAATAAATTCTTCGCGCGCCAACCCGATGCCATCGCTAGGAATGGCCGACAGAGCAAAGGCGTTGTCCGGATTGCCGGCATTTATCATTATTTTGGTTTTGGTTTGTGGTAAATTTTTCAGTTCAGTACGTTCTACACTAAAAGGCAAACGTCCTTTATAAATATAACCTACTTCACCTTCGGCACAAGACACAGTAATTTCTTGAGTGTTTTTTATCAACTGTCGCGCTTTGGCGGCGCCGACTATACACGGCACTCCCAATTCACGCGACACGATCGCGGCGTGAGATGTTTTACCACCCTGCTCGGTAACAATTGCGCTGGCGATACGCATTACCGGTTCCCAATCCGGATCAGTAATTCTAGTTACCAAAACTTCTCCAGCTTTGAAATCCTTCATTTGTTTTGGTGAAGTGATGACATGAGCTTTCCCCTGCCCGATTTTCTGCCCGACACTTACACCCTCTACCAAAATTTCTCCTTTTCTTTGTAAAATATATGTTTCAATGGCAGTAATTTTCGCTTGCGATTTCACGGTCTCACCGCGCGCCTGCACGATGTATAATTTTCCGGTGTTTCCATCTTTCGCCCATTCAATATCCATCGGATGGCCATAGTGTTCTTCGATTTGCACACCCCATTTGGAAAGTTGAATAATTTCATCGTCGGTCAAACAATATTGTTTTTGGTCAGACACCAAAACTTTTTCTTGCTTAGTACCAATTTTTCCATATACTAATTTCACTTCTTTACTCCCCAATTTTCTGCTGATAATAGATTTATATCCATTTTTTATTCCATCTTTAAAAACATAAAACTGATCCGGTGTTACCTGACCCTTGACCACATATTCACCCAAACCATACGAAGCATTTATCAAAACCACCCCGCGAAAACCGGATTCGGTGTCTAATGTAAACATCACGCCGGAAGCACCAAGGTCACTGCGTACCATTTCTTGCACACCGACAGATAGCGCGATGGACATATGGTCGTAACCTTTGGCCTCGCGATAAGAAATCGCGCGATCGGTAAACAGCGATGAAATACATTTTTTACAAGCAATCAAAATTTCTTTTTCACCACGAACATTCAAATATGTTTCTTGTTGTCCGGCAAAACTGGCATCGGGTAAATCTTCGGCCGTGGCGGAGGATCGCACTGCAGTGTCCACATTGGCGCGTTTACTTTTTTTACTCAGATCCTTATACGCGATTTTTATTTCATTCGCGATATCTTTTGGAAAAGTAGCGGATAAAATCATCTGGCGAACTTTACTGCCGGCAACCGAAAGCGCATGCACATTTTTTACATCCAAATTTTTCAAAATCTCTTTTATCTTTTTATCCAAATTATTTTCTTTGAGAAATTTAAAATACGCTTCGCTGGTCAACGCAAAACCATTTGGTATTGGTACACCCTTTTTGGTAAGTTTGGAATACATCTCTCCGAGCGACGCATTTTTCCCGCCCACAAAAGATATATCCCTGATTGTTAGGTCTTTAAACCAGCGGATATATTGCATGGGGATATTATACCACAAAAATTGTTTTTTTCACACCACCCCCTTGACGCCCCCCCGTTTGTGTGGTATGATGCGAAGTCCCGCTTTGGCCGTATCTTGTGCATAACGCACGAATATTGACCAGCGGGCAGGCAAAAGAGGGTCAAAATGACTACGTTTCAGAGGATCGTCATAACATTGATGTGTAGCATCTGGATGATGCTGATAGCGATCTGTGCGATGCTGTTCCACTCAATCTACCCCGCCATTCCGATGGTGTGGATATCCGCACCTGGAGCTGGATCCGCAATCGTATGTGCTTTCGCCATGATCACGTACGCTCAACACTCTGGCAGACGGGAGTAGCAACTCCATCTGCACCACCGTGTGAGCGCGCTACTCTCAAGGGCAGAACAGGAGGATAAAAATGACATCCGACATCCCCGGTCGCGGCATTTGGCCCCGGGGAAAGACATGGAGGTAATTAAAAACCGCCTGCACATGTCTAAGCGTTCAAACATTTGAACTTTTAGACGACAGGCGGTTTTTGTTTTTTATATGATGTGGACAAGTGTTTGACAAAATTGAAATTTTATAGTATATTACAATTACATTTTGCTTTTATAGGTTCGCCTATAAAAAGCCCCGAGATTCCTACTCCACAAGAGTAGGTTTCGTTTTTTTTATATTAATACTTTAAAATTTTCATTTAATATTACGGAATTCAGTAACATTAAAATTGCGAATATATTTTACCATAAAAATTGGTTTGATAGAATAACCTCTTGACGCCCCCCCCCGAAGCTGTGGTATTATGAGATGTTCGCTTTGGTCGTACCTCGTGCGTGGTGCACGGATATTGGCCAGCGGGCAGGAGAGGGAATAAAATGTTTCTAAAAGTGCTTTTCGCTACAATAGTTGTGGCTATCTGGTACGCCGTAATTCGATATTTCGGGATAATCCAATCCGAAATTATTGCGGCGATGGCCTCAGTGGTGGCGATGCTGGGAATAACAACCCTTCTCATCGCCGATCACATCGACAAGGCAAAGAAAAGCGTTCTCAAGGAAATCAGGAAACCCAAAACCCCCAACACCGAGGAGAAGGAGGAGTGACAAGTCGGCCCACGCACCCCCGGTGGCAACTTTGGCCCCGGGGAAAGACATGGAGGTAATTAAAAACCGCCTGCACATGTCTAAGCGTTCAAACATTTGAACTTTTAGACGACAGGCGGTTTTGCTTTTTTACTGGGGATAAAAAATTGACAAAATTCCACATCAATGATACTATATATTCATCAAATGGCTTTGGCCTCCGAGACCCTTGATCTTCTTTGAAGAACTTGGGTCGTTTTTTTATATTATATCTTTGACCAATTTCTTTATCTCATCAAATTCCCGTTCTGACAACATGCGTATTTTTCTTAACAGGCGCTTGCTGCTTATCAATCTCACTTGAGACAAAATTACCGCGAAAATTTTACCATTATATTCAAAACCGTAATAATACTTATTTTTCTTGTATTTACTGGTGATAGGCAAAATGAGCAAAACTTCATTATTAAATTTTTTCAACACCAAAATTGGTCGTTCAAAATTTTGATGCTTTCCGTCTTGTTCAAAACCGATATTCACCCCCAAGCTTGCCCACCAAATATCTCTCTCATTAAAAAACTTTTTTACCTCTGAAAGATGCAACTTTATTTTTAATTTTGTCCAATCAACAAAATTTTGCAATTTTTCCCCCTCCAACATAGTTTATAATATTTTAAAAAATTATTATACCACAAAATGATCTATATCAAAATGTATTTCCCATTATAATCCACATATTTTCCTCTATCGCAATTCCAAAAATTCGGTGGAATGGGAATTTTCCCAACTCCAAAAGGTGTGTCAATCACCAATGTGGGTTTGGCCAAACCATTTATTTTTTTATAAAGATCAGTATATATTTTAGCCGCCTTTTCTGTATCCACCATAAAATGTTCCGCCCCTCGCACCTTGTCGCATTGTAAAAGATAATACGGCTTGATGCCGATTTGCGTCAGTTTGGCAAATAATTCGGATAAAATTTCGGCGGAATCATTTACGCCTTTAAGCAATACTGTTTGCGACAACATCATGGCGGAAACTTGGCGCAAACGCTTTACTGCGGACAAAGTCATTTTGTTTAATTCAGCCGGATGATTGAAATGAAGCATTAAATACAACGGCTGTTTTTTTACAACTTTCAAAGCGTCAATCACCGCGGAATTAATTTTTTTGGGATTGGAAAAATGCAACCGCGTCCCCACGCGAATTATTTTTATTTGAGATAATTTTCCAAAAATTCGCAACGCTTTTTTTAATAGTGCCGGCTGGGTCAGTGGATCACCGCCGGAAATTATAACCTCATAAACTTCCGGATGGTTTTTTAAATATTTTACCATCGCCGCGAAATCTTTGTCTCCCAACTCGCCTGTTTCATGTGATAGTGTTTTTTTACGAGTACAAAAAAGACAATACGCCGCGCATTGTCTGGTTAAAACCACCAATACTTCATGTGGATATTTATGAATCAGCCCTCGGCACACAGTGTATTTTTCTTCTTCCAAAGTGTCTATTTCTTCTCCGTGGTTTAGATCACCTATATGGCAAAATTGTCGTTTAATGGCCGGTTCATTTTTATTTAACATATATTAAAAACTCCTTCTCCTCCAAAACCTTCACTCCCAACTTTTTGGCTTTATCATATTTACTCCCCGGCTCGGCGCCAACAATTACCGCGGTGGTTTTTTTGCTAACACTTTCGGAAATTTCTCCGCCTAATTCTTTTATTTTCTCTTTGGCTTCGTCGCGACTCATGCTTTCCAATGTGCCGGTCAAAACAAATGTCTGGCCGGATAATTTTCCGGTTTTTTTATGCACAGCGGAAATTTTTACGCCGTTATTTAATAATTTTTCAATAAACTTTTGATTATTTTTATCCGCGAAATAATCCACCAACGCTTCTGCCATTCTTTCGCCGATTCCGTTTATTTGCAATAATTTTTCTTTATCCACGACCATCAATTTTTCTAATGTTCCAAATTGTATCGCCAAGTCCTCGGCAGTTTCTTCACCCACATGGGTGATACCAAGCGCGTTTATAAATCTCGCAAAAGTAATATATTTTGCCTTGGCCACGGCCTCCACCAAATTTTGTGCGCTTTTTTCAGCAAATCTTTCCAACGGTTCCAAGTCGCCAACAGTTAAAGTAAATAAATCGGCGGCGTCTTTTATCAAACCTACATTTAAAAGTTGTTCCACTATTTTTTCACCACAGTGATCAATGTCAAAAGCGGATTTGCTGACAAAATGAATTATGTTTTCCAATTCCTTGGCGTAACAATTTTTGTTGAGACAATACAAAGCCACGGAATCGGATTTTTTTTCTACATCATTACCGCACACCGGACATTTAGTCGGGCGTTTAATACTTTTTTCATCACCGGTGCGCATTTTTTCCAATACTCGCACCACTTTGGGAATAATATCTCCGGCTTTTTCCACCACCACCATGTCGCCGACTTTCACTCCCAAGCGTTCTATTTCGTCAAAATTATGTAGTGTCGCGTGCGTAACAGTAGAGCCGGCCAAAGACACCGGTTCCATCAAAGCCACCGGCGTCAAAGCGCCCGTGCGCCCCACCTGCACATACACTTCTTTTATTTTTGTTGTCCCCTGCTCGGCTGGAAATTTATACGCAATCGCCCAACGCGGTGACTTGCCGGTATATCCCAGTTGCTCTTGATATTTTTTCTGATTTGTTTTTATTACCACGCCATCTATCCAAAACGGCTGACTATCTTTTTTCTTTTTCCATTCATTATGAAAAGCAAAAACTTCTTGTAAATTTTTACAAACTTTCCAATGTGAATCGGTCGCAAAACCCAAAGCTTTGAGGCGCTTTAATTCTTGTTCTTGCGAAGGGATAATTTCACCGGCGGAGATATCATAAGTAGTCAAAGAAAGTTTGCGCGCGGACACAATTTTTGCGTCCAATTGGCGGATTGTTCCCGCTGCCGCGTTGCGCGGATTGGCAAAAAGTTGTTCGCCGTGTTTTTCTCGCTCTACATTTATTTTCTCCAACATTTTTCGATCCAACCACACTTCACCTTCGATGATAAGGGATTCCTCCACTCCTTTCAGTCGGTCGGAATGACAGATGTTTAATTTTAATGGCACCGACAAAATAGTTTTAATATTTTGTGTCACATTTTCCCCCACTTTGCCATCACCACGCGTGGCCGCCGTCACCAGCTCACCATTTTCATAAGTCAAAACCATGTGCAGACCGTCAATTTTCAGTTCGCACACATATTCAATATCTTTTGGTCTATGTCCGGTTTCTTTTTCAAAATAATTCAAATTTCGTTCTTCCCAATCCACCACATCTTCTTCACTAAACGCATCATCAAAACTCCACTGCGTCACCGTGTGGGTAATTTTTTCAAACTTATCCAAAGGAATTCCCGCCACGCGCTGAGTGGGAGAATCTTTTGTAACCAATTCCGGATGTTCATGTTCAATTTTACGCAATTCATCCATCAACCCATCATACATCGCATCCGTCACTTCCGGATCATTCAAAACATGATACCGATACCGCAGGTCATCAATCTGGGCGTGTAATTTTTCTACATGTTTTTTAATCTCTGACATAAACTTTTTACCACTATTTCAAAATCTGCAAATACCAATTCACCAAGCTATCGCCATAATAAATCGCCACGAATGTACCGACGGCCAAAAATGTGCCGAACGGAATCTCAGTTTTACCATTGGCTTTTTTACTCCACAACAACCCAACCCCAACCAAGGCTCCCAAAATATAGGCGATAAACAATGCCACGATCGTATTTTGCCAACCCAGCCAAGCGCCCATCATTATCCCCATGCGAATATCTCCACCACCAATCCAGCGTCCACTAGATATTAAATATTGAAAAAGAAAAAAACCGCCGCCAATTACCATGCCCAACAACAATGACTTGACAGTAAAATTTAAAGACAAAACATTTATTAAAAAACCAATAATTGTACCTACCCAAACTATCCGAGATAAAATAGTTTTGTAGCGTAAATCATAAACAAAAGTAATTATTAATAAAGTTAAAAAACAAACATCCCTCAACAACGTCCACTCACTAAAATGCACCAATTTCACATGTTGTCCAACTACAAACATCATCAAAAACCCAGTGACTAATTCTACGGCAAAATAAGACCAATGGATCGGTTGTTTACAATTACTACATTTGGCTCGTAGAAATAACCAACTAACCAGTGGAATATTTTCATACCAACGCAATTGATAACGACAATTCGGACACATACTACGGCTATTGGACAAGATCCTGATATTGTCTCGCACCCGCCACATCCACGAATTCAAAAAACTGCCAAGTATCAATCCCAGTATAAAAACAAAAAAATAAATTACTCCGCCCAATAAGACGGTATAACAGCCTAAATCCAACATATGTTTTGTACCTAAATTATATCACAACCGGTAAAAAAACAAAACCCTCCTAAATTATAGGAGGGTAAGTGTAAAAAATAGGTTATTTTATACCAGCTGGACTCAACTGGATAGCACCGGCAGGAAGACCTGCAACTGCTCCTTCCAATGTAGCATCGATAGTATAACTACTGGTAGCGGCCGTATATGTATAGTAACCAGCTTGAGGATCGACTGGAACTTGACCCATGTAAGGGGAAGCGCAACCAGTGGCTGCAAAACCAGCAGAGTGCAAACAAGCGTGATTTGTATCACCCAAAGATATGGCAATGCCAGCTGGGTAAGCATTCTGATCTGTATAATACAATTCAAGTGCTGTTTGTAATTGTTTCAAATCGGCTAGACGTTTGGAATCGCGCGCTTTAACACGAGCGGAACCCAACGCGACTACTGCGAGAGTAGACAATAAACCGATAATAGCAATCACGATAAGCAATTCAATCAATGTAAAACCTTTCTTATTCATAAATTCACCCCCTTTATATACAAAATTGTTTTCATAACAAAATCTTTAATTTAACAACTGGATTATAGCACGAATCACCTAAATATGTAATACCTTTTTTATTTTATCCACAACTTCGGATGGTTTAAAATGGGCTTTGATCAAATAATCAGCCGCTCCCATTTGCAAACCTTTTTCCACATCGTCTTTTTGACCGAGATTGGTCAATAAAATCACCGGAATATCTTTGGTAGCCGGATCGGATTTAATTTTGGACAAAACCGCAAAACCATCAAGTTTTGGTAACAAAATATCCAACATTACAATGTCCGGTTTTTTCTTTTTGACCTCCACAAGCGCTTTTTCGCCATTGTCAGCCAAACTAACTTTGTATCCCTCCATTTCAAATTTTTTCTGGTATATGCCAGAGAGAAAAACATCATCCTCTACCAGCAACACATGAATTTGTTCTGCCATACTAAATAAAAAATTAATTAACTTGTATTTTTATCATATCACACTAATTTTCTTAAAGCGAGTCCAACCGCCACTGACATACGTGGACCGATTTTTCCAAGAGCCGGTTTTAAACCTTCTTGATAAACCACCCGACCCCACGGATCACCAACATAACATTTGATATTGAATTTTTCTGAAATAAAATCAGCCAGATATGGCATAGAACTGCCACCGCCGGTTAAAATTATTTTTTCCGGTCGTTTGTTTTCGTTACCGGTTTGTTTTAGATATATTTCAAAACTATATTCGATTTCTTTGACTATCGGATCAATAATTGTAGAAAACAGACTGTAAAATTTATCTTTGGTCATCTGGCTATGATTGTTTTTTTTCAACAAACTGCCAAAATAATCACATTTTAATTGTTCAACAATATCCTCTTTGATACCTAATACACCGGCTAAAATCTTATTCAACCGTCCACCACCAATCTCTGTGCTGTTGTGAGTAATAGCAAAACCCTGATCAATAATATAAAAATTCGTACGCTCCGCTCCAATATCGATAATCATCGCCACACTCTGATCGCGCCCTATCAATGAACGCTCCAAAGCTATCGACTCCGGTTCCAAAGATTCCAGCCCGATACCGGCCAATTTAAACACCTGAGTATAAAAAACCACCAATTCTTTTGGTACGGCATTGACCAACACTCTTTGGGTTTTGGATTCCGGGGCGTTTTTTATCATCTGATAATCCAACACCATATCATCAATCGGTCGCGGTAAAAGTTTTTTTACTTCAGCGCGCAACACTCGATCCAATTCTTCTTTTTTTAATAAGGGCAAATTTATTACAGCATGGAAAACAACCGACACCGGCAAACTCACGGTCGCAGACAATGCTGTTGTCCTAGATCCAGTGCACACCGCTTTCAATAGATTGGCATATTTTTTTACTTGTTCCGGGTCTATCGTCACGGCAGTACTTTTACTTTTTTGATCTGCTGATAATGCCGAGGTATTATTTTTTGCGGATACATCAAACAAGTGGTGCACATCCTGCATCTGCGAAGTCAGGCCATATGTATACAATACCGGCCTTTTCTTTTCCAATTTTAGTTCAACAATTTTTATACCACCAGCACCCAAATCTATTCCCAGATGAGATTTAGGTTTAAAAAATAACATATTTTTTTAGTTTCATATACCAATTATATCAAATATATCGCTTCTCTGATATACCACTATTGAAAACTGTGGATAAATAAGGTAAAATTATTACATCATACTAAAAACTTACTATGTCAATATACCTATACAACACACTATCTCGTCGAATCGAAGAATTTAAACCAATCAAAAAAAACAAGGTTGGCCTATACGCCTGCGGACCAACTGTGTATAACTACGCGCATATTGGCAACTTACGCACTTATGTTTTTGAGGATATCTTAAAACGCACATTACAATATGGCGGTTACAAAATAAAACATGTCATGAACATCACCGACGTGGGACATTTGACCGACGATGCCGATGCTGGTGAAGACAAAATGGAAAAGGGTTCGGTCCGCGAAGGAAAAACTGCTTGGCAGTTGGCTGAATTTTATACCCATGAATTTCGGTTGGATCTGGAACAATTAAATATTTTGGAACCGATGATTTGGTGTCGTGCCACCGATCATATCAAAGAACAAATAAAATTAATTAAAAAATTGGAAAAAAATGGTTTCACTTATGCCACTTCTGATGGAATATATTTTGACACCAGCAAATTAAAAGACTACGGCAAATTGGCCAACTTGCAAAACCAAGAATTGCGTGCCGGTGTTCGAGTAGATATTGGAGATAAAAAAAATACCACCGATTTTGCGCTATGGAAATTTTCTCCCAAATTGCAAAAACGTCAAATGGAATGGAAAAGTCCATGGGGAGTTGGTTTTCCCGGATGGCATATCGAATGTAGTGCCATGGCTACCAAATATTTGGGGCAACCTTTTGATATCCACTGTGGCGGAGTTGATCATATTCCGGTACACCACACCAACGAAATTGCCCAAAGTGAAGCGGCCTATGATACTCCATTGGCCAACTACTGGATACATGGAGAATTTTTGTTGATGGGAAGCGATAAAATGGCCAAATCCGGCGATAATTTTGTCACTTTGCGCACTTTAAAAGAAAAAAAGATCAACCCACTCGCCTATCGTTTTCTATTGTTGCAAACCCACTATCGCAAACAACTGACTTTTTCTTGGGAAGCTCTAGCCGGCGCGCAAAATGGATTGGATCATTTGTATTCGGTCGCTTCGGCACTACCGGACAAAACTTTGAGCGGTGAAGAAGAAATAAAAAATAAATTTGTCGAAAAAATCAACGACGATTTAAACACACCGATAGCTATTGCACAAATTTGGGAAGCAATAAAAACAAAAACAATTTCCCTACCAACATTATTACAATTTGATAAAATACTCGGCCTGAAAATTCAAGAAAATCTACACCACCGCGAGACCGCCGTCTCGGAAGAAGCCACCAAACTTGTGGAGCAACGCAACACCGCGCGCGCCAATCGCGATTGGGTGAAAAGCGATGAATTGCGAGTTCAACTGGAAGCGCTGGGATATGTAGTAAAAGACACCGCGAGCGGGACACAACTGATCAAAAACTAAAATCAGCACTAAAAAATACAGGTGGCACATTCGTTTTGAAACCGCCACGGAATAACGGCTCGCGCCGTTATGAGTGAGAGTGCGATTTTGTCGAAACAAAACCGACACGTGTTTCAAAATGAATGTGCCACCTGTATTTTTGACCTATTTAAAAGGTTAAACCAAATCTTTTTTAAAGATTAAACCCAATCTTTTTTCTTGAAAACCATAAACATCGCAATCGCGACAAACACCATCACTCCCAACACCACAAAAAACCCATATGACAAATCAGCAATCGGATTACCAGGGGTTTTGATAGACAAAATCGTCGCCAATAAGGTCAAAGGGAAAGTAATTACTGAAATAATCGTCAGCACTCTCATCACATTGTTGGTGCGCAGGGTCAACAAAGACTCGTTGGTTTCATGCAAAGCATTGACACTTTCTTTTTGGCTTTCCAACATATGCCAAATTTCATTGGCAAATTCTCGCAAAGAATTGATATAACTTTGGTAAGACGCCATGTCCAATTCTCGGCCGGCATAAGACAACAATCTATCCAATACCGTGCGGTGCCCCTGCATAGTACGTCGAAAAGTAACCACATTGGTTTTCAGACGCAAAATTTCTTCGGTAATTTGACGACCGGATGTTTTGGTAAACAATTTTCTGTTTACCATACTAATATCATCATTGACATGCAAAAGAATCGGAAAAGTCGAATCGAGCAAACGATTTAAAAGCTCAAACAAAATATGCACAGCCGTCCCGGAAAAATATTTATTACTACTAGACACATTCTTTTTACATTCATCAAACATAGCTTCGATAGCCGGCAATTTATTATCATGAACAGTAACCAAATAATTTTGACTCAAGAAAAAATCCACTTCCGTAAAACCCAAACGAAGCGTTTCCCTGTCAAATACCGGAAAATGCAGGATCATAAAATAATAACTGTCGCGTTTGACGATTTTGGGACGCTGAAACGGTGGTAGGCTTTCTTTGATATCCAACTCATCAAACCCAAACCGTTTTTGGATTTCACGCAATTCTTTTTCACCTTGTTTGGTCACATTGACCCACAATCGTCCTTGATTTTCCAACTGAAATATATTTTTCATAAAATCATTATACCACAAAATTTGGTTTTCTCCAAAACAAGACTACCTCACAATCCACAAGTAAATAACATTTACTTTTATTTTGGATAAATTAGTGGTATAATAATAACCATTATGACAGATAAAAACCTAGACAATTTAAACGACCCTGTAGAAAAGGCCAATACCGAATCCGGACGTCACACTCCTGAAATTTCTGTTGGAAAAGAACGTGAAAAATCACCCACCGAAAAATCCGGTGAAAAACAATCAACCTTGGAAAAATACGCCAAGAAGCTGATTCCGGTCAAAGTCAAAAAAGTCGCGCGACCAATTCCTCAAGTTCAAGATGAGATGATGGTTAAAATTGAAAAAATACTAGAAACCGGTCTGGCTGATGAATACGCCAAATTATCCCCTATTGGAAAACAAGAATTCAAAATCAAAGGAGAAGAAACCACCGCCAAAATCCGAGAGCTTCTTCGATCTACCCATATCAAAGTCAAAAAAATATTTTATCTGATTATTGAATGGCTAAAAATATTACCCGGAATCAATAATTTCTTTCTGGAACAAGAAGCCAAAATCAAGACGGATCTGATAGTCAACCTGCACAAAAAAGAAAAAAAGGATAATACCAATAAACTTTTATAATTTACAAAATGGACTCTACCAGCTTTTCCAACTATTTAATACAAATGATTTCCGACGCGATTGCCAAACCGATATTTTTGACTATTTTTCTTTTTATTTTGGGTTGGATAGTATTGGTCGGATTGTTATTTTTGTTGCGCGCATTTTTACATGTCAAAGGACGCGAAGGCAAAGCTTTTCACAAAACTATCTTATTCATTCGTGTTCCAAAAGAAAAGAAAAATGAGGGCTCCCAAAACCAATCCTCCCAAGAACAAAACATCAATCAGACGCGCGAATATATCGCCACCGCCGAAACTATGTTTTCGTCCATTGCCGGTTTAAAAGGTGAAAAGGGCTTTTCCAAGTGGCTATACGGACGCAATGATCATATTGCTTTTGAAATAGTAGTCAAAGAGGGCACGATATCTTTTTATATCGCCACACCTGATCGTTGGAAAGAATTTGTCGAACAACAAATCCACGCTCAATATCCACACGCTGAAATCCTGGTTGAAAATGATTACAATATTTTCAAACCAAAAAGCAATATTGTTGGCGCTTATTTGTATTTAAAAAATCGTTCAGCTTTTCCTTTGAAAACTTACAAAAAAATGGACAGCGATCCTTTGGTGGCGATTTTAAATCCACTCAGTAAAATGTCGGAAAATGACGGTGCGTTGATTCAATTTATCGTTCGACCGGCTACTACTTATTGGCGTCGTCAAGGTGTACATATGATCCGCGATATTCGCGAGGGTCAAAAATTTGAATACGTCGCCCGTCGTAGTGCTTTTCTCCGCTCAATAGTAAAATGGAAAAAAACTATCTTTCCAAAAAGCAAAGATCCGGCCAAACAAAGTCATACCCAAGATTACCATCTCACTCAAATGGAGGAAGAAATGGTAAAAAGTATGGAAGAAAAAATTTCTCATGGCGGATTGGAACTGACCGTGCGTATGGTGAGTTCGGCTGACAACAAAGAAGTAGCCCAACGAAATTTGGAAAACATGGTCAATTCTTTTAGTCAATACAATATTTATCGTTACGGCAATTCCTTCGCGGCGGCCGTACCTCGCAATCAAAACAAACTTATCCGTGATTCTATTTACCGCTCCATGGATACCAAACGATACATGGTAGTCAATACCGAAGAGCTGGCCGGTTTGTGGCACTTACCTATTCCAAATACTGAAACACCTCACATCAACTGGCTAGGCGCGCGCAAAGCTCCACCACCAGTCAACATGCCGACTGAAGGTATAGTTTTGGGACGTGCTGTTTATCGTGGCGAGGAAACTATTGTGCGTATGACCCGCGATGATCGTCGTCGCCATCTTTATACTATCGGTAAATCCGGTAGTGGTAAATCTGTGTTCATCCAAAATCTAGCCATTCAAGATGTACAAAATGGTGAAGGTGTTTGTATTGTTGATCCCCACGGTGACTTTGCCGAATATGTTTTACAACATGTTCCAAAAGAACGCGCCGATGATGTTATCTATTTCAATCCATCCGACACTGATCGCCCGATTGGTTTGAATATGCTCGAAGTCAAAACCGAAGAACAAAAAGATTTTGCCACCCAAGAAATGATTTCCATTTTCTACAAAATGGTAACTGATCCATCGATGATCGGTCCGATGTTCGAGCATCAAATGCGTAACGTAATGTTGACTTTGATGTCGGATATGGAAAATCCGGGCACCATCGCCGAAGTGCCCCGTATGTTTACTGATGATTCTTATGTAGCCAAATGGAAAAAGAAATTAAAAGATCCGGTGGTAATGGCTTTTTGGGATAAAGAAATGGCCAAGACTTCCGACTTTCACAAATCTGAAATGCTTGGTTACCTCATTTCCAAGGTGGGCCGTTTCACTGAAAATGCCATGGTTCGAAATATTATTGGCCAAAGTCATTCCGGTTTTAGTTTCCGTGAAGTGATGGATAAAAAGAAAATTTTAATTGTAAATTTGGCCAAAGGTTTAACCGGTGAAATCAACTCCAATTTGATGGGTTTGATTATCGTTTCCAAACTGCAAATGGCCGCGCTCGAACGTGCCAACATGCCCGAAGATCAACGTCATGATTTTTATTTATACATTGATGAGTTCCAAAACTTTATTACCGATTCTATCGCCACAATTTTGTCTGAGGCTCGTAAATATCGTTTGGAATTAATTATTGCCCACCAATACATGAAACAGCTGGAGGACAACAAAGGCAAGTCCACCGTACGCGATGCGGTGCTTGGTAATGCCGGTACGATTGTATCTTTTCGTATTGGCGTGGAAGACGCGGATATTTTACAAAAAGAATTTGCCCCTGTTTTTTCCGCCTATGACTTGGTCAATGTAGAACAATATACTGCCTACACAAAACTACTTATCAACAATACTGCCGCCAAACCTTTTAGCATGGTCACCTACCCTCCAAAAGCGGGCAACAAAGAACTAGCCGAAGCGATCAAAGAATTGTCTCGTCTAAAATACGGCCGACCACGCGAAATTGTGGAAGCGGAAATCATGGAGAGGTCGGCACTTGGTGTTCCAATGAAAGCGGATATTGCTTTAAGTGAGGCGACCTTGTAGAATGTAGCCTGAACTACATCATGAGCTGGGGCGGATTATCTCTTCGCTTTTTTCAGCCGCGAGGCTGAAAGGATGAGCCTCGGGCTCATAACCCGCTCAGAGACAATCCGCCCCAGCTCATTCTTTATTTTTTAAAATATACTGATAGCTTATGTCCACATTGTATAGAAAATATAGACCACAGGTTTTTGGTGACATTCACGATCAGGAACATATTGTCAAAACTATTACCAATGAAATCGCTGGCAACAAAATTGCTCATGCGTATCTTTTTACCGGTCCGCGCGGGGTTGGTAAAACTACTATCGCTCGCCTTTTGGCCAAAGCGGTAAATTGCAAAGATCGCAAGGAAGGTAGTTTTGAACCGTGCAACACTTGTTCTTCTTGTACGGAAATTGCTCTCGGGCGCAATATTGATGTTATCGAAATAGACGCGGCTTCTCATACCGGCGTAGATAATGTTCGTGAAAATATTATTGACAACGCGCAATTCAAACCGACTCAATCCAAATATAAAATATTTATCATCGACGAGGTGCACATGCTTTCGACGAGCGCTTTCAACGCTTTGCTCAAAACTATCGAGGAGCCACCCGCTCATGTTTTATTTATTTTAGCCACGACCGAACTGCAAAAATTACCAGCGACGATTATTTCTCGCTGTCAGCGTTTTGCTTTTAAAAAAATCTCTCATGAAGGAATGTTGAAAAAACTGGAAAGTATTTGCAAACAAGAAAAAATAAAAATCGAGAAATCAGTATTGGAAAAAATTATCAACAAAAGCGAAGGTGGTATGCGCGACGCGGAGAGTTTGCTCGGACAAATATTAACTTTAAATTTGAAAGAAATTTCCGATGAAGATATCGCCGCGATTCTCCCCTCCTCTGATTTGAATTCGGTTTTATCTTTTGTTGAATTTATTGCGGATCAGGATAGTAAATCGGCTATTGAACATATCAATAAAATTACCGATCAAGGCATAAATTTGGAACAATTCACTTTGGATCTGATAGACATATTACGCCAAGCACTAATCGCCCAAACCGGTTTGGATATTTCCAACACCATCAATGCGGACAAAGACACCATTGCGAAAATTAAAAAATTATCAACAAAATTTTTAGCCAACAAAATAATTGCGATGATCGACTCGGTGTCGATTCGCAAGCGTGAAATAAAACAATCACCGATTCCACAGTTGCCGTTGGAATTATTTGCGGTGCAATTTAGTGTTGGTGAAAATATTGTAACAAATACAACTAATACGGAAAATAAAAAAAGTATTGTGGAAATAAAACAAACGGAAGAAACCAAGCCAAAAAACATCGTTGAATCAATAAAATCCGCCATCGGCAACTTCACCCACAATTCACCTCCAAAATCTACTCTGGAAGAAATAAAAGCCAAATGGAACGAGATAACATCCGGTCTGTCGAAACAAAATCCATCGCTTACTTTTGTATTGAGAAACTGTACATTGGCAAGTGTAGATGAAACCGGATTAAATATCGCTTTTCAATTTGCCATTCATAAAGAAAAAGCCGAAGAAGCAAAGACCAAAAAAAATCTAGAAGATGAAATTGAAAAAGTACTTGGAGAAAGAATAAGAATTACCTGTAGTGTACAGGCCGTCGAAGTCGCTACCACCAACGATACCGAATTAAACAATCTAGCCACGGAATTCGGCGGAGAAATAGTTTAGCTATTATGAACAAAAAATATTTATCCGCTATTTTATTTTTTTCTTTATTATTTTCAAATAATATTGTTTTGGCCGAAAATAAAAATTCAGTTGAACTGAAAGTGCCATATACTTCTGAAATTCCCACAAATAGTTGGTTGGCGCCGTGGAATAACGCCTGCGAAGAGGCTAGTCTGGTGATGGTCAAGGGTTATTATTTTGGATATGAAAATATTTCCAAAAAAATTGCGGCCGCGGACATGTTGCCATTATTTAAAATTGAAAATAAAATTTTCGGTGGCAATGCCAATACTAATGCCATTCAAACTGCTAAATTGATAAATGAATATACCGACATTACCGCCACCATCAAAAAGAATCCCACTCTAGAAGAAATTAAAAACGAATTGACCCAAGGACGCCCGGTGATCGCCATGCTTTACGCCAAAAATCTACCCAACCCAAATCATCGTTGGCGAGCTGGCGGATCTTATTACCATGTTTTGGTGTTGATCGGTTTTGATGAAAGCACCAAAGAATTTATCACCCACGACAGTGGTGATGCAGTGACCGGATCAGGTTATCGCTACACATATGATGTGATAATGGATAATCTACACGATTACAACCAAAAAACTCACCACACCGATGGAGTGGCAACCGTGTTATTCACCGATTCAAAAATTTTGTTTAAAGTAAAAAATGACCCGAAAGTTTATTTAATCAGACATGACACCAAATACCATATTACATCTTCCGAGGTATTCAAAAAACATGGCTGGCAGTGGAAAAAAATTAAAATTGTTGAGCAGAAAAAATTAGATAATTTAAAGACCGGCGACCCGATTTCTTCTTGACAATAAGCCAAAAATATAGTTAAATGACCATTGTCATTCCCGTGAAAACGGGAATCTAAACAATCTATTCCGAGATCGTCTAATGGCAGGACAATAGCCTCTGAAGCTATTTATCTTGGTTCGAATCCAAGTCTCGGAACCAAATCAAACAGACTTGGATGAGAAGTTTATGCCCCGAGGGGTAAATCCAAGTCTCGGAACCACGCAAAATTCGCGGAGTTTACCCCGACCCTTTTTTGGGGCTCATCGCGTGGCACGCCGTTATGTGATCAACTACTATTAAAATAATTCTTTAATATAAAAATATGCCTAATTTGAAGACAATAAGCAATATTTTAACAGACAAAGCCACTCCAATCGGTGTTTTGGAGTCAAAAGAAACTTTTGGAATAGAACAAGAAGATAGAAAAGGTAACATGTATTTGTTAGGGAGAAGTGGTACTGGTAAAACTATTTTGTTAGAAAATTTAATCATTTCAGATTTAGTCAATTCAAAAGGTGGTTTGGTGATTGATCCTTTTGGCGATATTGTTGACGATACGTTGAAATATACCAACAAGGATAATGTGATTGTTTTTGAAGTTGTAAAGGGAGACACTGAATTCAACATCAACAAATTCAAGCAGGAGATTGATTTGACTGAAATAAAAAATAACAAATTTATATTGTGTAAACTGAGCTATCCAGTAATCGGCAGTCATGCAGCTCGTGAAGTCGGGATGTATATTTTAAATGAATTTTATAAGTTAAAAAATGAATTGAGCGGTGCTTCTTTGTTCGTTGATGAGTTTCACAATTTTGTTGATGACGAAAAAAATATTGCTTCCAACAAAGAAAACGGAATTAAATGTCATCTTGCAGACCAATCGCTTAGTCAATATTCTAACGAGGGTTTGCAACAGTTACTTAATGTAGTAGATCATATTGTTTGTTACAATGTTGATGGCAAAACAGCCAAACTGATAGCAGAGAAATTCGGATTTAATGTTGAAGATTTAAAAAATGTTGAAAAATATTATTTCTATACCAAATTAACAGTCGATGGTAGTAAAACTGATGGATTCAAGGCGACTGGTATATTTCCACTTCCATATCCAAAAAAGTAAAGGCCTTAGTTCTAATATCATCTACGACTCGAAACCAAGAAAAACGGAGTGCGTTCAATACTTCGTTTTTTTATTATTTTTATAAACATCAAATTGTATAAATAAAGAAATAAGCGTATAATTAAGTACATGCTACAAGTTTTTATTGATGAGTCAGGCAATTTAGGATATAACGAAGGCTATTTTATTATTGCCATGGTTGTAGCTCACAGACCAAATCGTTTAAAAAATATAATAAAATCATTTTGTAGTTATCACTCTTTACCAGAAGTACACACCACTAATTTAGACTTTACCCAAAAACAATTTTTAGTAAATACGCTAACCAAACAACAGGACGACTACAGTATTTCATACATCATTGCAGATAAGATGAAAATAGAAAATAAGCTTTTATTTAAAAACAATAATTTAATTTTTAACTATTTATTTTCATTTTTAGTAAAAGATATCATTAAAGCCAACACCGATGACATATTTTTATATCTAGATAATAGAACACAAAAGGTGGCATCTGCCAACTCATTAAAGGAATACATACAAATCAAGGCTTATATGGAATGGGGCTTCACGAAAGAATTACGGATAGAGTATAAGGATTCTAGGACATCTAAAACATTACAAATGGCAGATCTAGTCGCAAGCTGTATTCGTCGTAAATATCAATGGAAAAATAGCGATTTTTATTCTCGTTTAAATATTATAAAATCAATCAAGTTTCCTCATTCAACTTTTAGAGAGGATATCCCCAACACCAATTAACCAAACTTGACAAACCTGTCATGTAATAATATAATTACATTAGACGTAAATCCTATAGGGAGCTCAAAGGAGTAAGTGGCGTATTCCGTCACCGAACTATAGGTAGTTGTAAAGACACCCTGCGGGGTGTTTTTTTATTACCAAATTCACTAACAACCAACTACACATGTACTAGATTTTTTTATCCTCTTATGTTAGAATATGGGCATAATCAATCAAATTATGGGTACTCTAATAGACGGCAAAGCTATCGCCGAAAAAATTCGCGCTTCGGTGGCGCTGGAAGTAAAAAAATTAAAGAAGAAAAACATCAAACCTAAACTCGGTGTTATTTTGGTTGGCAATGACAAACCATCACAAACCTATGTCAACAAAAAACAGCAGGCCGCCGAAATCGCCGGTATCGATTTTGTTTTAAAAAAATTTCCCGCTAGCGTGAGTAAAAATAAATTAGTCGCCGAAATTAAAAACATTCAAAAAAAAGAAAAACTTTCCGGTCTGATTATTCAATTACCATTACCGGAAAAACTTTATATCTCCGAAGTCATCAACGCGGTTGATTCAAGTATCGACGTCGACTGTTTGACCGACACCAATATTGGCAAGCTGGTAATGCGCACCAACTATATTTTTCCACCAACTCCTTTTGCGGTCATTACTATTTTAAAAGAATTAAATTTCAGTTTAATTGGAAAAAATATTACCATTATCGGCATGGGCGCGCTAGTGGGAAAACCATTGGCCATAATATTGGCCAACGAAGGCGCTAGCGTAATTACTTGTAATAGTCGCACTCGTGATATCAAAGAAAAATGTTTGATGGCCGATGTGATAGTGACCGGAGTTGGAAAAAAAGATTTACTGCGTGGCGATATGGTAAAACAAGGCGCGATAATCATCGATACCGGTATTGTTTTTGAAAATGGAAAAATGTATGGCGATGCCAACAGAGCGAAAGTTTTACCAAAATCCAGTTACTTCACACCCACCCCCGGTGGAGTTGGTCCGATTACCGTGGCGCTACTCTTACAAAATACTGTTCTCTGTGCCAAACATAACGCCAAAAAATAATTTATGAAAACTATTGTAGTCATACCCACTTATAACGAACGGGATAATATTGTTAATCTCATCAACGACATTTTTGCTCAATCGATAGACAATTTACAAATTATCGTGGTGGATGATAACTCTCCTGACAAAACCGGCGAACTGGTGAGCAAAGCGCAAACAGTCTATCCCAACCTTTATCTCATAAAACGCTACAACAAACTCGGCCTAGGTAGCGCGTACATTGCGGGATTCAAAAAAGCCTTGGCCTTGGGCGCGGATTTGATAGTGGAAATGGACGCGGACTTTTCACATGACCCAAAAGATTTACCACGTTTGATCGAAGCTTGCGCCAACGGCTTTCATCTGGCGATAGGATCAAGAAAAATAAACGGTGGAAAAATTGTCGGTTGGAATTGGAGAAGAAAATTAATGAGCCATGGCGCCATGGTTATCGCTCGCACTTTTTTGCGTTTACGAGTCAAAGATGTCACTTCCGGTTTTCGTTGTTATCGACGTGAAGTATTGGAAAAAATAAATTTGGATAAAATAAAAAGCAACGGTTATGCCTTTCAAGAAGAAATGCTATACCGCACCCAAAAAAACAAATTTCAAATCAAAGAAATTCCGGTAATTTTTAAAGACCGAACGCTCGGAAAATCCAAATTATCCAACAAAGATATCATCGAATTTTTTACCACCATTTTTAAGTTATACACAACCCATTTTGACAAGGAATGATTTCGCTGGTAGTGTATCAACAAGACAATTTACATATTATTTGTGGAAATGGGGTCATATTCCCCTACTGTGCCGCAACGGTAAAGTCTCGATTAAGTCGAGAACAAGTCCGGTCTTCAAATAATAATTATCCCGAGCAGGAATCTTCTTTTTTGGAATCTTTTCGCCTCGGGAAAGATTTTTTTTATAATTTATAAATATGCATAACAAACACCTCACTCGCCTATTTTTTATCTTTACTTTTATTTTTTTATCTACCGGCGCTTATCTGCTTTTACCGGACAAACCAAAAACCGAAACACCAAAACCGGAAATCCAAAACCTGCCTTGGACAGATGTAGTCACCAGTACGGCGATATCTGAAAATAAAATTACCCAAAATAAAAACTTAAAACCGGAAATACAAAAAACTGAAACCACGTCGCCGGTTAGTGAAGAAATAAAAAATCCGATTGAAACTACAATAGAAATAAATAGTCAGCAACACAAAGTCAGCTTACCTGAAAAATCCACCGCTTATGACGCGATGCAAAAACTGACCAACACCAAACAAATCACAATGACGACCAAACAATATAACGGACTAGGATATTTTATCGAAGAAATTAATGGATTAAAAAATAATAATCAAACCGGAGAATATTGGATTTATTACATCAACGGTCAGTCGGCCAAAGTGGGAGTATCATTATATATTTTAAAAAACAACGATCTAATCAAATGGACATATGCCAAAGCTCAATTTTAAAAACAAAATAATTATCGTGGCCATAGGTATTGCGCTATTTGGGTTTACAGGTAGTGTTTGTGCTGAAACAACTGACCCTACTACTACCACTCCTGAACAAACCATTACGACTTCAACAATTTCACCCGACCCGACTTCTACCTCAACTGACGACAACACATTAACTACTACCACTTCAGACAACATCACCAGTACTAGCACCACCCCCACCTCTACCGACCAAAACACTGTTGTAGCCACAACTACAACTGATACCACCAGCACCACAACTGCCACTTCTACTAATCAAAACACTACCACGACCACCACCAACAACACCGGTGGCGCATCGGAAACCCAAACCAACGTCCCAATTTCTGTTGAAAAAATAAATGACGTCGTAGATAAATTAATTAATTTTTTAAAGTCCAAACAACAAACCGATGGCAAGATTTCAGATAGTGGCATTTCCGACTGGTCGGCCATGGCTTTTGGTAGTAAAGAAATTTATTCTGACACCATAAAAAACGGCACCACCGACCTCAAAGATTATATCTACAATTTTACAATCACTTCTACCACTGACAGCAACACGTGTGCCGGATATCCTCGTCATATTTTGGCACTCTTGGCATCGGGAGTAGCCAAAACAGATATTAAAATTACCGATTTAAAAAATAAAATTAACGACACTTGCATAGTAGATGGCGCTTTTGGTGAATACGGAATAAACGACGACATTTTCGGTTTATTGGCCATGTTAAGTTTGGATGAAACTTTAAACTCTGCAACTGTTCAATCCACTCTAAACGGCATCATCTCCAATCAAAACCAAACCAGTGGCGCGTTTATTTCTTGGGGTTCTCCCAGTCCGGACATCACCGGTGCATCTATCAATGCCCTAAAATATGCTCAATCCAAAGGCATAAATATTGATGAAAATATTTTTATAAAAGCAAAACAATATTTAAAAAGTTCGCAACTTTCCGATGGTGGCTGGTGTTACGATGTCGCTTGGTGCAACAACACCTCTGACGCACTTACTACCAGTTGGGTCACGATGGGTATCAACGCTTTGAATGAAAAACAAAACGATTGGTTCAATATTGCCGGAAAAAATCCATGGTATATTCTCACCAATTTGGATGGTGTGGATCATTACAATTCGGCTTGGAGCAGTGACGGTGTCGATTGGTTCGCCACCAAACATGCAATACCGGCCTTACTCGAAAAAACTTGGCCCATTATTTTAGAACCGAAAACTATTATTAATGATGATCAAAAACCGGGCGGTGGTCCAGATTATAAACCGACAGCTACAACCACTCTGATTGTTACTAGCACTATAATTTCCACCACTACTCTGATCACAACAACTACTATCGAAGCCACTACTACTCCAATCATAATCCCCACCACCACTCCGAAAATTACTATTATCATTTCTACCACCACCCCAACGACTACCACTCAAATAATTGCCACTAGTAATAAAAATATATATCAAATTAAAAAAATTCCACCATCACTACCGGAAGAAAATATCACAAAATCAGAACCGGCCGTTAAAGACAAAAACCAAATCATCGACAATCTCCCCCTAGACACTCCAACCAAAAAAACCGCCAAAAGAATCCTGGCGATTTCCGGTGGGAGCGCGCTGGTGGTAGGTCTCTATCTAGGGTTGAGACTTCTCCGCAATGTGATATAATATAACTCAAGTAATTAAAAAACATCTATGAAAAATAAAAATATTCTCATCTATCTGCTCATTATTCTAGCTGTCGCCACCCGTTTTATTCCACATCCGGCCAACTTCACAGCTATCGGCGCCATCGCCCTATTTGGCGGTTTGTATCTCAACAAAAAACAGGCCCTTTGTTTGCCTGTCATCATCATGTTTATCAGCGATATCTTTATTGGTTTTTACAACCCATATATCATGGCTTCGGTTTATGTTGGATTTGTCATAACGGTTTTATTGGGACAATATCTAAAAAATAAAATACGTTTAGGAAATATTGCTTTGGGCGCGGTTGCCGGCAGTGCTATTTTTTTCTTACTTACCAATACAGCGGTCTGGGCTTTTGGAACAATGTATGCTCACAATTTATCCGGTTTATTCCAAAGCTATTATATGGCTCTACCATTTTGGCGCAATGAAATACTGGGAGATTTGTTTTATAGCGGTGTGTTGATTGGCGGATATGAGATGATCAAAAAACTTACATTCGAAACAAGTGCTGAAGCAATAAAATAAAAAACTGAACAAAAAAATATCCCAATTGGGATATTTTTTTAATTAATGTTTTCGTCCTTAAAAAATTCATAGGACTCATCAGTGCGAATATAATTCGCAGAACATTTGGCGCCGGAAGTGGTGTCATACCACTTCCGGGACGCCGTTGACTGTTGACCGAGCTAGTCGATACTAGTCGATCACTCCTTCGACGAGCTTCCACAGCGCGCGCCTGAAGAAGACGCCCGCCAGAACCACGAACGCCAGATCACCCCACGTGATCCATGCATCGTAGTCCCGCCAGACGAAGTATCGCGCACCGAGGGTGATCATCACCCCTACCGTGAACATGGTGTTGGCGACCATGATCCGATAGCCGATCATCGGATTTATGACCTTCTTCGCCCCGATGTCCCTGACCTCGAACATTGGGTACTTCTTCAGCGCGGTCTCCTTGCGGATGATCGCGAGAATCAAGCACACCAACGAAAACGCCATCGAAACCATGATGACCAAATCTCTCGTGTCCATACTGTTCTCCAGTGGTTGATTTAACAACCTCCGCGTGGCCCGTTGGCCAATTGTGAACCAGTGTCCGCCAAAATGGCAGACCTGACTACTATCCCCATAAGTCTCCATTGAAAAATAGGGGCTTGTGGGGACTGGGGACTTTTGTGAGGAGTGTTGAATTACTAACACTACGACTCACGCGGCGTCCCCTTCACCGCTTAAAACTTGATCTTCGTCACCATATCGCACAAAAATCTTGCGACACTGGTGAACTATTTCGGGGTCGTATTCGGCACGAGCCCACGCCTGTTGAGCGCATCAAGCATATACGCACTCTTTGTGTTTTGATCCACGCTGAGATCCGCGAGTACGTGCCTCAACTTCTGATTCGCCTCTCCCAGGATCTTGCTCTCTATTTCCCCCTTGGAAGCAATGATCGCCACCAAGAGAAACGTATAGTTGTCCAAGCAAGAGACTTCGATGTCCCTCAGTCTGCCCTCGACCATCGCCAACTTCGACTTCAACCTCGCGTTATCGTCGCGCAAGTGAAGTAGCTCCTTCAAGTCAGCGATTCTTTTCTGGCTTCGCGCCAGAACCCGATCTACGAGACCTTCTATCATCTTCCTCTCCCGTTCGTTCACACGAACAGAGGTTGCCAATTTGGACAACTGCTTTGAGCCCAACCATACGATCCAAGATCGAGGTCGTCTCCGCACATTTCCATTTCAGCATTGTGTTGGACAAACGTCCGAGATTGCACCAGTCTAGGCACTCTCTCTACACAATAGCTCACCCTTCAGCGAACCACACAAAACCCATAAAGATTTTGAAGCTTAACTGAAAGAATTTTTTATAAAAGTAAAGACGATTCGCCAATTTAAGTTAATCATTTAAACAATAGATAAGTATAGCACAAAACCGAGGTTTTGTCAATAGGAATACAGGTTTTTTCGGCTACCCACAGCCAAAACACCAACAAAAAACCTCCCTATAAAGGAGGTTTTTGCGTTTATCCGTATAATACTTCTTCCGGTTCGTCGGGTACATCCACTAGTGGCCCAGACGGCTCTACAGCCCTCACCTTGGCTCGTAGTGGCCCGGCGTCGGCTTCTATCGGTAAATTCATTGGTGGCTCGCCACGTTTGGCACCAGCCTTTTGGATGAGCGGTGTCTTTACAAATGGTAATGGGAAATGCCACACCGTCGCCAACTCCTCAATATTTAAAATATATGGGGTACCACCTACCTTAATTTTTCTACCGGCAAAAGCTCTGAAAAATTTATTTTGCACCATGATTTCTCGAGCTTTATTAAAAAATAAAAAATGTGTTTTGGTAATAAAAC
Organism: Candidatus Magasanikiibacteriota bacterium; assembly: GCA_041666745.1. Lineage (GTDB taxonomy): Bacteria > Patescibacteriota > Patescibacteriia > Magasanikbacterales > GWA2-37-8 > CAIOJG01. The sequence continues at coordinate 107,737 of JBAYGI010000001.1, read as the reverse complement.
GCGGAACAATAGCATTGCGACTTTGGATATGAAACTGATTGAGCGCGCCGACAAATCCATCCATACAACGCCCCGGATTAAACACTTCATCTCTGGCAATATACAAAGCTCGCATTTTGGTTTTGAAACCTAGCTTGGCAATCTTATCTTCGATCGCTTCAATCGTATTTTTTCCTCCAGGGGAAACATCGGTCAATTTGGGAGGTGTTTCTTTTTTTACCTCGACCGGTTCATATTCCGTATTCTGTAAATTTCTCAACAATTCTTTGGTAAGCGCCATCGGAATATTTCCGATCATCGCTATCATTTCTCCAAAAAAACTAGGAGATTTTTTACCAACTTTTTGGGCAATAATATCTTTTACCAATTCAATACCTTTGGCTTTCCAATCATTGCCAACCGGCTCAATAATAATCTGCAACCAAAAATGTTCACCGTGACCAATGCGTGAAAAATTTTCCAAAATAGCCGCCATCGGATCACTAAACACTTCATCTTTACTAATTTTATATTCAAAACTGGTATAAGTGCGAATCGGATACGCGTCGACATCGGACAATTTGAATTCCGCCCCAAACATGTGATGGGTTTCGTTGGGATAAGTTTTGGGAATGAGATCTACATAATCCTCCACCTCGGTAATTTCGGCTTCCGGATATTGAGCATACACTGCCGCCTCCACCAAATCCCGATAAGCCAATTCAGTGCGAACCAAAAACTGAATATATCCCTCAATGGAAATAATTTCAAAACTAAAATTTTTCTGTCGCTTGCCGATCCAATATTTTTCGGACAAACGAATGCCTACCTTCGCCCCACTCAAATGAGCAAAAATTTGTTCTACCGCTTTTGGGGTTTGAATATATAATGGTGGCACATCCACCGCCAACAACACCCATTGCCAATTAGACATCGCCTTTCTACCCCGATACAACGCCAACAACTGCGAGCTTAAGCTCACAGAAATTAAAGCTAAAACCACCCAGCCAATAATGGCGAATAAATAGTTGATCAAATCGGCAGTTGGTTGAGAAAAAACCCATGACCAAAATTCCCAATTGATCGTAAAGCCAAAAGTGGACGAAAAAGTAAACGGATCCATAGATTAGGTGTCGATAATTTTATATATTCCACCGTAAATAATCACCAAACCAAAGGCTGTCCACCACCAACCCTGCGCCCCGGAAATATAACCGCCCCAAAAGGCAAACCCTGCCACCAATGTACCCAAAAAGGCAATCAAGTGACGCAAACCGCTTTCGCTATGACCTGCCATATTTTAAATATCTTAAATTAACTCTTAATTCATTTAGATAGTATAGCACAAAATCACAAAAAACAAAAAACTCCCCGATTTAAACAGAGGAGTTTTGAATTTTTTTAAATTATTTTGTAGTTTTATTTCTCTGCCATTTATCTACATAAGCCAACAATGGACTGGCCACAAAAATCGAAGAATAAGCACCACTAGCGATACCGATGAGCAATGCCAACGCGAAATTTTTGATTGTAATACCGCCCAAGAAATACAAAGCGGAAAGTGGAATCAAAGTAATCAAAGTAGTATTTATAGAACGCATCAAAGTTTCATTCAAACCGATATCCACCATCTCTCTGAAACTAACATTGCGTCGGCGTAACAAATTTTCACGAATACGATCATACACCACAATCGTATCTTGCACTGAATAGCCCAGCACCGTTAACAATGCTACCACAAAACCAATATCCACTTCGATATTATTGTAATGTCCCAAGAAAGCAAAAATACCCGATACCAACAACACATCATGAGCGGCCGCAATAATCGCGGTCACACCATATTTCCAACTGGCTACCGGTTGAGAAACTGTACGGAAAGCATAAGCCACGAAAGCAATAATACTAATGACTACCAAAAACACCGCCCAAACCGAACGTGTGCGCAATTGCTTGCTAACGGCCGCGCCAATTGTTTGAAATTGATCTTCACGTACTGTGTTGCCGTCTTTTTCAAACTGTGTGCGTAAACCTTTTAAGACACTTTGATGTTCATCTTCCGGTAAAAAAGCCGTTCGAACAATCAACCCTTTTTCTCCGGTTTTTTGAATCACGATATTTTTGTGACCAAGTTCAGTAAAAGCATTTTCAATGGTTTGATTATCCGGGCGAACTTTACTAAAACTAATTTCGAGCAATGAACCACCGGTAAAATCTATACCCGGTTTTAATCCCCAATTAAATAATGAGGCTAAACTGATAATCGTCACCACCGCACTAACTGTCAAGAGAAATTTAGAATACTTTACAAAAGGAATATTCATACAAATTATTTATTAATTACTTCAGAAGAAGTTTCGTCGGATTTGGTATATCCCAAAAACAAGAAGTTGCCTTTTTCGTCAAACCAATTAAATACCAAACGTGACATGGCGCGCGTGGCCACAATGGCGGTAAACAAACTGAACAACACACCAATGGCCAAAGTCACCGCAAAACCTTGAACGAAACCGGTACCAAACCAGACCAAAAATACACAACTCACCAAAGTGGCGATATGACCATCGCGAATAGACGGCCAAGAGCGACGGAATGATTCTTCCGAAGCCGAGTGTAAATTTTTACCGGAACGTAATTCTTCTTTTAGACGCTCAAAGACCAACACATTCGTATCCACTGCCATACCAATAGACAATATGAAACCGGCAATACCGGATAATGTCATAGTCACTCCCAATAATTTGAAGGTGGCCATACTGAGCAAGGCGTAAACTATCAAAGAGAACACCGACAGCAAACCAGGAAAACGATAATAAATAACCATAAACAACATCACGCCAAGCAAACCAATCAAACCGGCATGAAAACTTTTGGCCAACGAATCAACACCCAAAGTAGCATCTACTTTTTGTTGACTGATCAATTCAACCGGTACCGGCAAAGCTCCGGAATTTAATCTCTGAGAAAGTTGTTTGGCCTCAGCCAAAGTAAATCCACCGGAAATTACCGCGCTACCACTGGTAATCGCTTCGTTTACTTTTGGAATACTGATTGGTTGACCATCCAAATAAATAGCGACAGGTTTACCAACATTTCTTCCAGTGATATCTGCAAATAATTTTGTGCCATTTTCATCAAAATTCAAACTAACTTGAACCTGACCGGAACGAGAATCTTGAGTTACTTCCGCACGTTTCAACTGTTTACCGGACAATCCGGTAGCTTTCCATTGTTCGGTCGGCGGAACGATATCCCCTTTTTGTTGTGTTTTTATAAACACACGCGCCACCTGATATTCTTTGGCAAAATCTTCGCCTTTCTTATAAATAATATGATAACCAAATTGAGTTTCTATCACATCAGAAATACTTCCTACCGGCGCATCCCAAACTGCTTTTTCAAATTCAGGCACCATTTGACCGGTACCAAATTTCCCCAAATCACCACCACTGATTTTGGCGTTCGGTTCAGTGGAAAATTGTTTGGCTAAATTTGCAAAATTACTAATGTTGGCTTGTTTTTTTAATTCCAAAATTTTGGCTTTGGCTTCTTCTTGAGTGTAAAGAGGATTGTCACAACGTTCCGCTCCTTTGTAGCAGATTAAAATATGAGCCGCCTCTACTTGTTTTTCACCTTGACGCTCAGCGATTCTTTTTACGATATTTAAACCTTCAAAACTTTTTACTATATCTTTACTTACTTCACCATCTTTGTGATTACTGGCCCAAGCAAAAATTTCCGGATAAATTTTGTTGGTAATAAAACCTAAGTCACCACCATTGTTTTTACTTTTATCATCTTGAGTATATTTGGTAACCACACTGGCAAAATCTGCACCGCTATTTGCTTCTTTCAAAGCTAGCTTGGCATTTTTTTCGGCTTCTTTGTTAAATGTATCTAATTGTTTTTGTTCATCTTTTGTCAACTCACGCGCCGGTTCGTTGTTTTCTTCTTTGAATTCTAATACTGGAGTTTCACCAATCATTTTAATAGCTTGATTCACATCTGTTATGCCTGGCAATTCTACGATGATACGAAAATCCTCACCAACTTTGGTAGTTTGTACCAATGGTTCGGAAACTCCCAAACCACCACGCACACGACGTTCAATCACATCACGCACACCTTCAACTGCGTTCACACGATCGGCATCTGGAACTTGTTTTGTATCTGCCTGATAAACCAAATGCGCACCACCTTGCAAATCCAAACCTAAATTAAAACCTTTGTCCGGCAAACGTGGCAAACCTAAATTCGCTTTGTTGTTAACCCAATCAACGCCCTTGTTGGCATAAGTTGGAGCTACAATTAAAAGACAAACAACTAACAAAATTCCAATCCACAATACCCTCCATTTGATCTGAGATCGTGATAAACTGACGACCGGTTTTGCATTCTTAGCCATAAATTAGATAAAATTAATAATTTTAGAAATAGAATTAACAGCCAAATTTTACCCCTTTTTGCGATTTTTGGCAAGTGGATAAACAAAAACGGTAAAATATAAAAAACCGACCCAATTGAGTCGGTTCCCTTTCAATAAATACAAGTCATTATATTCATTGGAAGTAGTCGATCGCGCACGGACGATCGACTGTCTCCCCTTCACCATCTTCTACTAGAAGACGGTGCCTTTTGTGATGTTTTCCTCCGTGCAGGAGGTTGCGTTGGCCAGACGCGAGTTGGGCCGGGCGGCTAGCGGAGCAGGTCGAGCAGGGCGATCAGCTCGGTCATGTCGGACGGCAACAGAATCTTCATCACAGTGACGTCGCCGAATCCAGGAACATTGATCTTCCTTGTCATGGCCGACATCTCCTCGTCGAGCCTTGCAAGCTGGTCTGCCGGTAGAGAACTGAACCGCCCCTTCGCCGCCTCCTCGTCGATGGGCAGATCGGCCTCGATCATCTGCTTGAGAACGTTGACGCAGTCGAGGACGTGAACCCCGTCGGCGTACATCTCAAATGCGAGTTGCAGACCGTCGATGAGATTGCGAACCTGGCCGCTCATGCTCTTGTTGTCAGCGTCCACGTGCTGTACGTAACCGTGAGCAATCGGGAACGTGCACTCCTTGCAGATCACGAACTGGAACGACGGCACGAAGCCATCTTCCAGAGTAGCCGAAGCTACGATCTCGAAGACCTTGGGCCGATCTGCCGCAATACCGGCGTCACCGATCTGCCGCGCGATCTCGTCAGCTTCGTCTTTCGTGATGACCTGCTCTTTGACGGCCTGCAGCAAAAACCGGATCGCATGCGCCTGGGTGTAGACGAGCACCGGGCTCTGCCTTTCGATGACGATTTCACCGTAGAGCAGTCCGAGAGCGTTGAACAGTTGGTTCCCTTTGCGAATTACGAACATGGGTTTCCTCCCGAACTAGTGAACAACACTCACACCTACCTGGTGCGCCCCTGTCAGTGCTGTACGTGTTGTTGAAGTCGTAAGGGGGGACAAAAACCCTAATTGATATAATGTAAGGTAAATATCCCCACTTGCAACTTTGTAAAAAGAACTAATGGATTACAATACTACAAAATGGGAAAAAAGTCAAGATGCGCATGCAATGACCTAAATACAAAACACCCCGCAAAATGCAAGGTGTTTTAATCGGACAAGGCCGCTCTCGCCATAACAACAAATATTTTGCGATTATGGCGAGGGATGAGCGGTCTTGGAAACTGCCTCCCTCCTAAACTAGGAGCGGTTCTCGCACTAATGCACGAGGATTCTTCGTTCAGTTGGTTGGCAAACGCGCCTTTTCTGACCAATGCTTCCGTGTAACGCGTTTTCTAACCCCAGAGGTTTTCGTACGATGACTCGCGGACCTTGATTCACCATTCGCAGGTAAACCACAGCACCTCCAAGTTGCCTTTGCAGACAAGGTGCATGACCTTCTTGGCCAGGATACCACCCTATTAAAGCCGGAGTTTGGAAAGTATCCCTACATTTCGCGCCATCGGCCGATGACACAATTCTGTAAGATAAACAACGAGTCAATCTACCGTTGCACTTCCCCTAAAGTACATACGGATCCGTCGGAAGCTACGGACGAAGGTAATAAAAAGTTAACACAAAACAGCACCTCTTGTCAAGAACGCCTTGATTTTGGAAAGCGTAACTTGAGCTTTCCGTACAGGCGGTCGTTCGCGCTTGTCTCCCCGGCCATCTTCCGCAACTTACGCCAGCAGAGAACTACCACGCATGAGCAAACGACGACCAAGAGCAACCCGACGATTCGTTCGAGATTGTCCATATACCCTCCGTTGGTTGGAAATCAACCGGTTGGCAGATAGACACTGAAATTATCCTATAACAATAGCACATAAAATGCAAATTAAGGTTGGAGCGGGGGGGGGTGACAAAAAACATTTAATTGTGATAAGATGATCCATTCTCTGTGTATTATGTTATATATAGAGAGAGAAAGTTCTTTTTATTTCTACAACCCCCCAACCAAAAAACAAAGAAGGAGTACGCCATGAATTCAGCTTCGCTCAACGGACAATTCCCCCAACTCAATGGGGGTAAGGTCTACGCCGACTGGACGGGGGCAGCGTTGCCCCCCATCTCGCTCATCGAAGGCTGGAGCCGGTACTTGCAAAGCACCCTGCTTGGCAACCCGCACTCCCACCACAAGCCGTCGGCGACGGCGATGCAGGGTATTACGCAAGCACGAGCAGCCATTCTGCAATATTTCAACGCCAACGCCGACGAGTATGAAGTGATTTTCACCTCCGGAGCGACGGCCGCGATCCGGATTCTGCAGCATTTTCTTTTTGAAGGTGGAGAGTACCTACTCACCGCCGACAACCACAACTCGGTCAACGGCCTCCGCGAGGATGCCAGACGACAGGGTGCGATCGTCCGGTATGCGCCGATCAGCGATGATCTGACGCTGGATGAAGCAACTCTGACGCGCATGTTGACCTATCCGAGGTCCATGGGGAACAGACTCTTCGCCTACCCAGCGAAGTCCAACTACTCCGGGATCCACCACAGCTTGAGCTGGGTGAACTATGCCCAGTCGTGCGGTTGGAGCGTCCTCTTGGACGCGGCTGCCTACTGTGGTGGAAAACGCTTGAATCTCTCAAAGGTCAAACCGGATTTCGTTCCGATCAGCTTCTACAAGCTGTTCGGTTACCCAACCGGTGTCGGCTGTATGATTATCAAGCGGAGCGCGTACGCGAAACTCCACAAACGCTGGTTCGCGGGCGGATCCATTCTGCTCGTCAGCGTCACGGATGAGAACTTCTACGCACCCGAAACGTTGGGCTATGCCCGATTTGAAGACGGGACGTTGAACTTCGCCAACATTCCGGCCGTCGTTCCCGGGCTCCAGTTCATGGAGAGTCTGGGCGACATCTGCGAGCACGCCACCGTGCTGGGAGTGAAGTTGTATGATAGTTTGCAGACTCTGCACGAAGGAGACAATTCTATCATCATCCACAGCCCACGCGGTACCGACATTGTCACCTTCAGCGTCAAACGAGGTCAGCAGATCGTAGACGCATGGGTGTTCGAACGGTACGCGAATGAGCAGGCAGTGTTCGTGCGGACGGGCTGTTTCTGCAACCCCGGCGTCAATGAGAAGGTTTTCGGTTACAAGATCGATGCGTTCAAGGCGTTGTACAACAGCACCATCAGTAACGATGCGATCACAATCGACAACCTGCGTCGCCACATTGGTGGTGACGTTCCGATCGGTGCCATCCGAGCATCGTTCGGCTACGCCAACACGGAGATGGACGTAAACCGCATTGTTGCGGTCACGCGACAGTTCCTCCGTAGTCTGTGACTAGTGGTAAGACAAAAGGCGGTGGGGATAGAAAGTTGATCACTCGCCGCGCAATTTGAAAATAAAATTTGTTTTCAGATTGTGCGAGTGATCTAAACGCTTTAAATTAAAAAACATCGAAATTAAATTCGATGTTTTTTTGTTGATTATTTTTTATCAACCATTCCCATGACACTTCTTATACTTCTTCCCACTCCCACACGGACACGGATCATTGCGACCTACTTTTTCTCCTTGTTCGTTTTTTACTTTGGTGTTGATATCCACTACCCCACCCTCCACTCCGGCTCCTTTGAAAATCAAATTATTTTTTTTCATGATACTTGGCGCCATTTGCATTCCCAAAGTTACTTTGAAAATAGCATAAACCACCTCATGTTGCATCGCGGAAAGCAATTCATTGAACATGTGGTAAGTTTCTTTTTTGTATTCCACCAATGGATCACGCTGACCGTAGCCACGCAAACCAATACCGGTGCGCAAATAATCTACCGCCACCAAATGATCAACCCAAAGTATATCCATCGAGCGCAACAAAATCTGTTTTTCCATTTCAATTTGCATTTCTTTATTGTCGATTTTTTCTACCAACAATTTCTGATATTTTTCTTTGGCCAACTCAGTCAAATATTCGATAATATGAGTGCGCTCAGTAACTGCTTCCAGTTTTTGTTCACCGTGTTCACCGAAACTTAAAATTTTATTTTTTTCTTCATCGGATATCGGATAGATGGTTGCTGTTACTTCGGCAATCTCTTGGATGTTCCATTCGTGCTTATCTTCGGCGTTGGTATGAAATGAAACTACCTGTTCAATTTCCGCTTCGATCATGTCGAGAATTAGAGTTTGGAGGGTTTTAGTGCTGAGGGATTCCTCCACTGCGGTCGGAATGACATCGCCAGTGGCAATGTCATTTTTTTGTTGATCAAATAATTCTAAAACTTGACGACGTTTTCCATATACTACTTCACGATGACGATTCAACACATCGTCATATTCAAGTAAATTTTTACGAGAATCAAAATGAAAACCTTCCACTTTTTTTTGAGCGGATTCAATAATTTTGGTAATAGAACGTTGTTCGATTGGCATATCATCCGGCACACGCAAAGTTTGCATAACACTGCGAATTCGATCACCGGCAAAAATCCGCATCAAATCGTCTTGAGTGGAAAGATAAAACTGAGTTTCTCCCGGATCTCCCTGACGAGCCGCGCGACCGCGCAACTGATTGTCGATACGACGACTTTCGTGACGTTCGGTACCAATCACAAACAAACCACCAACTGAACGCACCTTGTCGGCCGCATCTTTGTCCGGCGGGTTGCCTCCCAAAATAATATCCACACCGCGACCGGCCATATTGGTCGCCAAAGTTACCGCCCCCGCTCTACCGGCTTGCGCGATAATTTCACCTTCACGTTCATGATTTTTGGCATTCAAAATTTCGTGTTTAATTCCTTCACGTTCCAAATACAAACTGAGTTCTTCATTTTTTTCTACCGAAATTGTGCCGATTAAAACCGGCTGTCCTTTTTGTTGTAATTCTTTGACAGTTTTGGCAATCGCCTGATATTTTGTTTCTTCAGTTTTATAAATTCTATCCGGATGATCATTGCGCAAATTATTTTTATTGGTTGGAATTACTACCACCTCCAATTTATAAATCTTGGCAAATTCTTCCGCCTCAGTCACCGCAGTACCGGTCATGCCCGCCAATTTTTCATACAGACGGAAATAATTTTGAAAAGTAATCGTCGCCATGGTTTGACTCTCGCGCTGAATTTTGACATGCTCTTGCGCTTCGATAGCCTGATGCAAACCTTCACTATAACGACGCCCCGGCATTTTACGTCCGGTAAATTCATCCACGATAATCACCTCACCATTGTCCACCACATAATCACGATCGCGTTTGAAAAGCGCTCGAGCGCGCAACGCTTGTTCGATGTGATGCACCATCGTCATACCACCCTCGGCATAAATATTTTCTACATTCAAGGCTTGTTCCACTTTTTTCAAACCGGCTTCAGTCAAAGTGGATGAACGCATTTTTTCATCAACATTATAATCCACGTCGATTTCCATTCGCGCCACAATATCCGCAAATTTGTAATACATGTCCGCCGCTTCTTCGGCCGGAGCGGAAATAATCAACGGCGTTCGCGCTTCATCTATTAAAATCGAATCCACCTCATCCACGATAGCAAAATAAAATGGGCGCTGAGACATTTCTTCCAGACTACCCACCATGTTGTCGCGCAAATAGTCAAAACCAAATTCGTTGTTGGTACCATAAGTAATATCGCAGGCATAGGCTTCTTTGCGAGAACAAGTTTCCAAATATTCATATTCAACTTTGTACGCCCCGGTCGCGTCGCGTTCTTTGTCTATCGATCCACCTTCACTCATGGCATCCTGTCCATTTTCATCAAGAATTTTTAATTTGTTTGGATTATATTTATATGAAACCAAAAGCTGTTGAATAATACCAACACTCAAACCGAGCGCGTCATAAATTTGACTCATCCAGACCGCGTCACGTTTGGCCAAATAATCATTGACCGTCACCAAATGCACACCCTTGCCAGCCAGCGCGTTTAGATACACCGGCAAAGTCGCTACCAAAGTTTTACCTTCACCGGTACGCATTTCAGAAATTTGTCCGCGATGCAAAGTAACGCCACCGATAAGCTGAACATCAAAATGACGCATGCCGGTAACCCGCTTGGAAGTTTCACGCACGACTGCGAATGCTTCGGGCAATAAATCGTCGAGAGTTTCGCCTTTGGCTAGTCGCTCTTTGAATTCAACGGTTTTATTTTTCAGTTGTTCCAAAGACAACTTCTGCATTTCCGGTTCAAACGCATTGATACTATCAATAATCGGCATTATTTCTTTGACGGCTTTGATGTTGGGATCGCCGAATAATTTGGTTAAAAATGACATAAAATCTCAGTATTAAAACAAAAACAAGCCTTATTTAGGCAAGCGTATATTATCATAATCATCATAAAAAAACAAGACCTGACCCACCGGCTCATTCAAAAGTTCGACGACCCAATTTCATCCGCGAATGTATTTTTTTGGATTCAACCAGTCGCAATTTTGATGCTTTGGTGGGTTTGGTTGGACGACGCTTTTTTTGGACGTGCAATGCTTTTTTTACCAATGCCTGCAACCGCGCTACCGCCAACGCGCGATTTTGCGGTTGCGAACGCTCTTGCTCGGATGTCACCACGATTTCATCGTTATAATTTAATCTATTCGCCAACTTAGTCCGCACGCGCATTTTTTCCTCCCAATTCAAAACTCGCGAACGCCCAACCGACCAATGTACGATGGCTTTGGTGGATGTCTTGTTTACATTTTGTCCTCCCTTTCCGCCCGAGCGGGCGAAGGTGACGAGGATTTCATTTTCAGGGATGCGAATGTGGTTGTTTATTCCATTGGACATATTTTCATTTGATGAAAAACTAAATTCCTTTTGCTTCCAACACTATCCGAATAGTTTGTAATAGTATTTTAACATCTTTTAGTACTACTTTCCAGCCGGGATTATTTGCGACAAAATTAATATATTCTTCATCCAAATTTAATTGGTTTTGTATGTGGTGGCCTTTTTGTGATTGAAATGGTCCGGTTATTCCACACACCATTACTTCTCTAGTGAGGTCTCCGGATTTTTTCATGTTTTCCGAATTTTCCAAATTTGTCGGACGCGGACCAACCAAAGTCATGTCGCCTTTTAGCACATTCCACAGTTGAGGCAATTCATCCATGTATATTCTTTTGAGAAACTTGCCATAATAAGTAATATTTTCCGGATTTTGTTGTAAGTCGGTGGTGTGAATTATACGTCCATTTTTTAATGCCTCGGCGATTGCTTTCATTTTAAATATTCGCCATTTGTAAAAATTAAAAACTTTTCCTTGCGAAACCCTCTTTTCAGAATATAAAAATGACCCACGAGATTCTTTGACAAAAATTTGTTCAATAATTATCCAGATGATGATAAATAAAATCAACGGCAAAAATAATAAATATAACAAAATTGACACTGCAATGTCAAAAATGCGTTTGGATGGTGGAAGATTTATCGTTTGGAGCATATTTTTTCTATCTATTTTTCTTCGACAACTTTTTAAATTCCCTATCCATTTTCACAACCGTCTCATCCACTTTCAAAGCCATCTCGTTTATACCCATCAAACGGATACTGTTCAAAGTTCGCACGCGCGACAAAGCCACATAGCCCATCCCCCGTTCAAACGATTTTGACAAATCTATTTCCGCCGCATCCAAACTCATCCCTTGGCTTTTGTGCACCGTTATCGCCCATGCCAACCGCAACGGCACCTGTCGAATACTTGCCAAAACTTTTTCATCTTCTTCAAAATTCCAACTAATCGGCGTGGCAATGATTGTTTCATTGTTTTTTGTTTTAACTTCCGGATAGCCGTCGGCATCAAAAGCGACCACTTCTCCAAGTGTGCCGTTTACATAACCGGCGTCAAAATTATTTTTTATAAACATCACCACCGCGCCGACTTTCAATTTTAATTCTTGGACAGCCGGAAAACTCTTTTTTAAAAAATCTACCAGTTCTTTTTGACCATTCTCTTTAACCTGGTATGCTTTTTCTTCCAACGAAATTTTTGACAATTCAAAATAATTTAAGGCATCCACATTTATATTGTGCGTATAAAGTTTTGTCAAAATAGGCGCGTGCGCGACTGGCTCGTATAGCCGGCTTTTTAAAATATTTACTTCTTTTTCTCCCGCCTCATTGGCGCGTATTTTATTTAAAACATTTAAAAAGTTTGCATCATCCTGACGAAATTGTTCGTCCAAATAACAAACTTTGAAACCGGAGTTTTTCCACGAAAAAGCATGAAAGGCAAATTGAGAATCTTTGCTTACTGGAGGAAGTTGAAAAAAATCTCCGCATAAAACAATTTGAATTCCACCAAACGGAAAAAATGGATTTTTCACCGCCTTGCAAATTTTGTCCACCAAATCCAAACGATCGGCATCCAACATGGATATTTCATCAATAATCAAAACAGATGCTTTTCTTATTCTTTCAAACAACTCTTCCTTTCTTAATATTTTTTTAAGTTGCTTTTTGTTCATCTTTTTGGCAATCCCCATTCCGCACCAAGAATGAATAGTCCTGCCGTTCAAGTGAGTGGCGGCGATACCGGTGGAAGCGGTTATCCCAACTTTTATTTTTTTACTTTTTAAATAGTCAATAAATTGGTTCAACAAAAATGTCTTACCGGAACCGGCGGAACCGGTAAGAAAAACATTGTCGCCGGATTTGAGAATTTTGAGGGCGTGGGATTGGTTCATGATTTTTGTCATTCCCGTGAAAACGGGAATCCAGCTTCTTTTTTAATTATTTTTATTGTATCAAAATATTTTGTACTCTCCCCACCTCTCCACCCTCCAACCGAACTTTGATGCCATGCGGATGAAAATTTGAGTTAGTCAAAATATCCCGCACGATTCCGCGCGTGAGTTTGCCGGTGGGTTGATCGACTTTGAGAACAATCTCTACGGCGAGGCCGGGGTGGATGTTGACGCGGGTTTGGGGCATAAAAAAATTAAAATTTATTTATTATCACACTCAGAACACACTTCTCCATTATCCCAAGTGCATACTCCATAAATTACTTTACCACATTTCACGCATTTTGAATATTTATAACAATCTATCTTGACTTCAGAACATAATTTCTCAAACTGTTCTTCCGAGCCATAAAAATGATAAAAAATACTGGATATCTGGTCGGCTTTACCACTATACGACATATCTATACAATGCGCGAATCCATAATCATTACCATCTATCACACCAATTATATTAGACATCAAACTTTGTTCTTTTTCGTCATAAGGATTACAACGACGAACTTGGAGCGGAATTTCAATCACGAGATTATTTTGTTTTGTATAAATTTTGTCCATAACTAAAATAATTATACTTATTTCTTAAAACTACGATTGAAAATTATTTTTAATTGAAAAATTTCACCACTAACATGTTTTTGTTTTGGCATATAAAAATACTTTAAGAATTGAATTTTACAACTCAAAATACTTCCACCCTTCTTGTGTTTTGATATTAGCACCCGTCTTGTATTTCGCTTTATTTTCCCTAACCTCCGTTGCCAATTTAAACGGCTGATATTTTTCGTCGCTATTTATTCTAAAATGTTCACCCTCTTTAATCACCAAACCACCCATTAAAATTTCTTTTTTCTTTCTCTTGTTTTCTTCTCTGATATATTTCTGCAACGCTTCCGCTTTTAATTTGTTTTCGTCTTCTCTCTGCCCGCTCGCTTTTGTATCAAAAATACCAAGTGTGCCATTTTTAAACATTACCAAAAAATCAGGCTGAAAAGTTGAGCCATCGCCATATTTAACGCCAAAATTCAAAGCCATGTGTTCATTGCCGTTCTGCCACCACCACAAAATTTTCTCTTTGTGATTTTCGAGAAAATCAATAAATTCTTTTTCAATCTCGCTATCAAAATTCAAATACGCTTTATTGTCTTGAATGTGTTTATAGAGTGAAAATTTATAAGGATACGGTTTATAAGTATTTGGATTATAATTTCTCGTCTCGGAGATTTCCCACTCATTGTTCCACTCTTCCGTTTCTGCGATTTTTTCTTGTATTTCTTTCTTTTTTATTGGCTCATACGCTCGCACAGCGGTATCAAAAAGTTTTTCAAATTCTCCAAAATTATTAAGCACAATATTTTGCACATAAATAATACCATTGTCTTCCAGTTTCACTCCAGCATATTTTTTGAACCAACGATACAGTGAATTCTTCACGATAGGTAAAGACCGTTTTGGCGCGTATCCATTGAGATTTCTTTTAATCACATTTCCAAAAGCGCGTTCTTTGTCATCTTCCGACAAATACGCCTGAAAATTATCACCAGATTCAATTTCTACACCGGATAAATGATCAAACAATTTTGCGTCAATTTTTTTGTTAAGAATAATTTCGTCCTTCCCTGTAAGATTTTCTATATCAATAATACTCTTTATTTTTTTCAAATTTTTCACAACAGTCACGGAAGAAAAATCACCTTCCTTCAACCCAAAATATTTGCAAAAAGTTTCGTCCATCACCTCGTTGAAACCAAAAGTAATATCACCGTAATCAATACGGTTTCTATAATACGACTGCAACGCAAGCTTCTTATAATTTTCATCTCGTTTTACCAAAACAGATTTGATGATGTTTGGATTATCTTTTTCATACTTAACCGTAAAACTTTTAACATTCGTATACACAAACGCTTTGTTCAATTCATCATTTTGGTAATGAAACGTCTCTGGCATCCGTAAAATCCGCCCGACGGTTTGAATTTCAAAAACTAAACTATGTATTTCTCTAAATTTAACTAATATTTGAGCGCGCGGACAGTCCCAACCAGTATCCACCGCTTGTTTAAAAATTAAAAACTCCACTTGATCATCGTTTCTTGTTATCAATTCCGCCTCTTGATTTACTTTTTCGTCAGTCAACCAAACAGCCAATTTCCCATTGTCTTTTGTAATATCTTTTTCCGCCAAAAAACTTTCAATAAATTTCTGTTTATCATCTCCGGCCTCGCTCACGGGAATTTGCACCAACACGAGCGGATTAATATCTGTCCCTTCTTTTTCATACGCTTTTTTCAGTTCCAATCGCTTGTGATATGCCATCGTCATCACTAATTCTTGCGAGGTTATTTCATTATCATCAATTTTATCAATATTTTCGTTGATAATAATTTCTTTTTTGATCATTCCTTCCTCAATCACATCGTTCGCTTGCACCTCCACCCTCTCATTATATTCGCCCTCATGCAAAATAGGTGTAGCACTCATTTCTATAGTCAAATGGGGCTTGATAATTATGTCACGCAATTCAAATGCTCGTTCGGCTTTGTCCCGTGAATGACTTTCATCAATAATAAGAATTATTTTTGTACCAATATTTCGCGTATTTTCTGCAAGCTCACGAAAATTTACCGTTTCCTTGGCTTTCATCAGCACCGACTTCCACTCTCCCGTTTTCGCGTCTTTATTACTCAACTTTTCCCAGTTCCCTACTACCACTTCCGTTCTACCAATCGTTCGCCGAGAACCGACAAATTCTTCCTCAAGCAAAAACACCGCTGGAAACCCCGCAAATTCTTTTTTGAGTGATTTATAACTTTGTTTGTGCAAGCCACCCTTCCCAGGAGAAAGCCAAATAAAACAAAGATCTTGATCCCGCGTTTCTTCAATCATTTGCGCAATATATTGCGACATCATAAATGTCTTCCCGCTTCCTGTTGGCGCTTTGAAAACAATTGTTTTCTTTTCAAAATTTTCTGCCAAAAGTTCCTGCGTTCTGGAAACGAGTTTTTCAACCGCTTTTTCTTGATATTGTTTTAATTCTTTGGTAGGCATATGTTTTTATTATATTCCAAAATCACTTAGTAGCGATTGGATATACCGATAAAAATTTTCGACGTGTTTTATTTCATATTGGTTATAGTCGCCATGCGAAGCATTATTGCCAATAGTTAAATATGTTTTATTTTCTTCCCATACTACCTGATTGAACACTTTGCTTTCTTTGAGCTTGTCATTCAATATTGCAATTTTCTCTTCCTTAAGTTTACTATTAAAAATACTTATACTATTTTTTTGTGCAATTTTCTGGATGGTTTTTTCAAGCACAATCCGTAAAATTCGCGCGCCTTCATCTTTTTCTCCATCTTCAAAAATCTTTTTTTGCGCTTTTTCCAATTCAAGAAAAATAATCTCGGATTTTACCGGAATATTCATTTTTACCAAATATTGATACACCTCAATAATCTTTTGCGGAATTTCCTCAACATCGCAATCTTTCGCCCCAATAAAAGGTTTTCTATCTACTCGTCCGTCGTCGGAAAACATATAAACTTTCTTTTTTCCTTTCAGCTTTTTCACATCCTTCAAAAAATCAGCACGGCTAGTATCAAACAAATTATAATACACACACAAAAATTCATTGCCTTTATTTGACGAGAAAATTTTATAGTCCTCTTTTTCTATTTCCAAATTAAAAATATTTTCCCTCACGCACAACATTTCCGTGCATTTACGAGTCAAATCCAAACGCAACTGATCTTTATTTTTCGTACCCTTCATCAAAGCAGTGGTAAAATACTGCAAATTTCCACCAAGCCCATCCACCTTTTCGCCGTTGCCATTTTTCTTGTAACCGTTGATGATTTTTTCTAAACGCGGATAAGTGACATCGGTGCATATCTTATGCTTTTTTGAATTCCCATTATTGTCTATTTCCTCATTATTCGTACATAAAATAAATTTTCTATTTCCACCATCTTCCTTGTTTAATTCTAAGACTGCATGACCAGTTGTGCCTGAACCAGCAAAAAAATCAAGCACTTTAATTTCCTTGCCTTGCACCAAACCAATAAGATGTCTAATAAGTTTTGAGGGTTTAGGATTCTGAAATATTTCCTTTCCAAATAAATCAAAAAGTTCTGTCTTCCCTGTTCTTGTGCGTCCGAATCTTTCCTCAATCAAGAGCGAGCGTGGAATAGATCCTTCTTTTTTGTAATTCTTGGTATAAATAGATCCGTTCTTAAAAACCAATTCCTTATACCTTTCCTGTACTGTGTTCTTACCCCAACGCCACGAAGCATTTGGATTTTTTAAATCCTTGTGTTTGGGCAAATAAGATTTACCGTCTGGTCCGATAATTTCATAATCAAGAGACTTTGCATATCTTATACTTTGTTTGTCCAAACGATCAAGCCCATATTGACCATTTTTATCTTCTAAATTATAAACTGTTGTAACCTCTGCCTTTAAGTCAATTGCAAGCTTAAAAACCGATGAATTTTTTGCGTAAACTAAAACATACTCATGATCCACAGCAAAAAATCTGCTATCATTCGCACCACCACTTTTGCTTTTCCAAATAAGATTTGCAATAAAATTTCCTTCACTAAAAATTTTGTCTGACAGAAGTTTCAATTGATAAAGCTCATTCTCATCAATTGATATAAAAATAACGCCGGTTTCTTTCAATAAATCATATGCAAGTACGAGACGCTTCGCCATAAAATTGAGCCACTTGCTGTGACGAAAACCGTCGGTTTTATCTACAAATCGGTCGTTGTATTTAAAATCCTGATTTCCAGTATTATATGGCGGATCAATATAAATAACATCGATTTTTTCTTTATGCGTATAATTCAAAACCGTGAGTGCGTGATAATTATCCCCTTCTATTAAAACATTGTCTTCTCCGTCGTTCGTCCGAATTTCTTTTCCTTTTGCTCTTTTCAAAACCGGCAAATTATTCGCGCAATCCAAAACCACCTGCTCCGGCTCTCGCTCCGCATCCCAAACCAGCCCATATTTCTTGGACGCCAATTCACTGTCCTGCTTCTCAGCCAACGCAATCAATTCTTCCTTTGAAAATTTTTCGTATTTGGACATACTAAACACAATTGATATTATTTTCTTTTTCAATCCAATTTAATGTTGGCATATTAGGTTAATTGTAAAAAAATTAAAAAGAAGACAAGCTTAAAATCTATTATCCCAAATATTACCTGCCTTCTTTACAAATTCACCGCCTTTTAAAACATAGAAATGATCGCGAATAAATTCTAGGAATTCGCCCAATTTTATTTCTTTAGAAATATAACGAATTGACCGATTTATTACTGTTATATGTGGCTTGTGAGGAAAATCGTTCTCACATTTATCAAAATGAAAATTAAAAATTCCCATGTCATCTGTTTTGGAGTATTTTCTACACATTAAATATTCATATTCGGCAGAGATAAATTTATAAACATAGGAAACTATATCTCCGCTTTTGTTTACCTCTTGTTGTATCGCTATATATCCAACATCATCTTTTAATTTTACCCCAGACAATCCTTGTGTTATATTTTCGTCCGGTATGTATACCACTTTCTTTTCTTCATTCTCATTTAATTTCATTGGCAAATAACTTTTATTCCAATTTTCTAATATTTCAGAATATGCATTAAATGTTATTTTTAAACTTGCTTCAAGATTCGGCATATCAATTGTTACGATGATCTGCTAAATAAATTTTTATATATCGAAATCCAGTCATATGTTTCTGGTGTCACTGGAATTTCACCTTTATTCCATTTGTCAAAAAAACTGTCGCTATCGATATTAAATTTTGATTCGTAATTTTTCATTCTGTCAAAAAGTTTATTATCTGAAATAACGTCAAGATTATTATACAAAACGCTATCAGCTAATATTTGGTCTGAATTGCTAAATGCTGTAAATGGCAAAAGCTGCCAGTCATTGTCCCCAAAATTAAAACTACCCCCAATATTTTGTGGCATAGCATAAATACTTTCATCTGCACCCTCATTGATTGTATTTAATAAATTATAGTTTTCCATAATTATTGGCTAAATATTTTAGACAAAATACCCGGTAATCCATTATAAATTTCTTGGAGCTGACTATTTAAATCACCTAAAGGCGGCAGTGGTTTGCTCACAAAATGACTATTATGGCTTATTATAATATTTTTTGTTGCTTCTAAATTCTGTCCAAACCTTGGCTCAATTTTTAGTTCACTTCTGATACCAACGGTTGTCTCGTACACTATTCTCAAACCAGCACTCTTTATATTTCCAATATGTGCCAGCTTTTCTGTTTTTAAATAATTCTCATTAATAAATTTACCGCTATCAGTCGTTCCATTTTCTAAATCAAAGTTACTCAAAATATTAAAACCATAATCTTTTGTATTGTCATTATTAGTAATGTCGCTAATTTCTTTAGCAAATTTAAAAAAATTTTCTAATGGTCGCCCAGAATATGGACTGGTTGTATTATCTGCAATTATAATTCTATTCTGATCTTTTAATACATTAATTGATATATTATTATTTGGATCAAATACAACCAATACTTCAGGAAATTGTGTAATGATTGTCTTACTATTCGAGAAAATTTCAGATAATTTTATTTTGATTTTTGTTATATCAATCCCATCTATATTAATTGGATTGTTTGGAATTAAAACAAAATTAACTTGCGTTGTTTTGTGATTAATAATATTTGCCATATTACACTACTTATTTAATGCCAAAAATAAAATATGTTATAACAGCACCCAAAACAGCACTTATTGTCCCGATAATAATATCTCTCCAAAATCCTTTTTGATTATTATCTTTTATAACGCCAACACCATTATCAACATACCCGCTTGTGATAGAACCCACGCTTGCAGAATAAGTTTCTAAAATATTTTTAGTGTTATTTAAAGTAGAGGTATCATTAAAAATATCTTCAGCCTGTTTGAACGAATCTTCATTTTTATTGAAAGAATTATGAATATGAATATTTAATAACGCCATATAAACCTATCTCCACCCCTGTTCAAGCGTCTTAAACCCAATTTGCTCTTGTGGCACTTGGATCGGACCTTGCGGGGTTTGTTGAATTACATTTACTTGTTGTTTGCGGAATTCCAAAGACAATCCGAAATAATTGTTTATCTCCGCACTATCCACGCAGGCGATTTTATAATCCTTGCGATTCACCACGGTGTTTAGGCCAAGCTCATTTTCCGGCACCCACATTTTATCCAATTCCATCTCGGCTTTGTACACATCATACAAATCGGTCATTGACTTTGACAAAACATCATCGGCGTAAACTACGCTTTTGAGACCCAAATCTTCTTTGGCTTCTTTGCGTCCGACAAAATATTGGTGTGAATACAATTTTTCGGTAAAATCATCCACCACTTTATTTATTTCGTCTTCTCGCATCGGGGTTTTGTGGCTTTTCAAAAGTCGCTTGGCCAGCATGCGAATCAAATTGTGCGTGCGGTTAATATTTCCCAAAGCCAAAGGATGGATTTGCGGGCTGGCTTCCACAAATTTATTAAATATGGATGTTAATTCGGCATCGCTTTTTATTCCGAATTTGTCTTTGGCCAAATGAAAATATGCCATCACATCTTCCACTGAAATTGGAATTTTGTTTTGCAGATTTTGCGGGTCGGTCGGATTGAACACATTGGCGGTGGATGGATCAATCGGAGAAATTTCGGAAAGGTCGCTCATTACTATTTCATCCGCACCCAAAGATATCATAGTGGCGGAGCTGTGCGCTTTGTAAGGAATTAAAACGGAAAAATTATCGCAATATTCACGAATCATGGAAACCAAACGCCACGGCACCATGGTGTCGCCGCCGGAACTGTACAAAAACAAATCTATTTTTTGTTGCTTGCCGATCTGACGCAACTGACGGCTGAAAATCGGAATTATGTCCATCGCTATTCTGGCGTTTACCGGGCCGGGACGGTCGCTGGTGATATAGGTGACAACTTTTGATCCTCGGCTGTCTTCTAACTGTTTTATAAGGGTTTTCTTGTCCATATTTTTTGGTTAATAATGCTATTATTTTAGCACTTTTACAATGCCTTGTCAAAAACACAAAACCGCCTATTTACAGCGGTTTATTTGTTTACTTCCCCCTATAACACCTCGGCCATTCCCAATACTCTATCTTTTCTTTTATTTTAAGCCCGCTGACAATTCTCCATCCTGTCTTTTTCTCAACTTTGACTGTCGCTTTTTTATACGAATTTTCATCATACACCGGCACTTTGCCAAAATAATGACCACCACGATAATTTTTGTCACTATACAAAATAACATTAATTTCCTTACCACAGCAGGAACAAATTTTTCTAACGCGTTTTTTGATGGTTTTGGTAGTCATATTTTTTATATTTTAAAAAATTTAAACATACCCCAACTCCTTCAAACTCGCAAACTTCTCCTTCCCCACCACCACATGATCCAGCAATTCTATCCCCAATATCTCCCCCGCCTGCGCGAGGCGTTTGGTGATGGCTATATCCTCTTCTGACGGCGTGGTGTCGCCCGATGGATGATTGTGCGCCACGATGATTTGCGCGGCGCTGTGGACGATGGCCGGCTCAAATACTTCACGCGGATGTACAAGGTTGGCGTTGAGCGTGCCGACCGAGATTATTTCTCTTTGAATTTCTTGGTTTCTGGTGTCCAAATAAAAAATGACAAAATGTTCTTTTTTGTTATCGCGCAGATCTTTTAATTCTTCCCAGACCTGTTTTGGTGTTAAAATTAATGTGGATTTTTTGCCTTTTAGAAAACGACGGCCCAATTCAAAACAAGCCACGAGCAAACAAGATTTAGCGGGACCAAGCCCGAAAGTATTTTTAAAATCCTTATACGAAGCATTCGCAATTTCCCCCTTGCCGAATTTTTTGAGTATTTTTTTGGACAGTTCCACGACATTTATTCCTTTTGTTCCCGAACCGAGCAAAATAGCCAACAACTCCGAGTCGGATAATTTCCCCGCCCCATATTTGGACAATTTTTCCCTCGGCCTGTCCACAACCGGCACCTCCTTGAGTTTCATGGTAAATTTTTTATAACTTATTATATTTCACCGCTCTCCCCTTCGCCTTCTCCACCGGATATTTATTTTCATTTTGCTTTATTTTCTTTTCCACCGCGTCAATAATATCTATATGCAGATCATGAGATAAAATCATCACCCAGTTAAACACATCCGCCAACTCGTCGCCGATTTCTTCTTTGTGTGTTTTGACGTATTCCTTTATCTCTTCATCATTCTTCCATTGAAAATGTTCCATCACCTCGCCGGCTTCCAAAACCAAAGAGAGAGATACGTCTTTGGGGTTATGAAATTTTTTCCAATCGCGATCATCGCGGAACTTGAGAATTTTTTGGGTGAGTTTTTGAATGTCTGACATAATTTTTATTTATTATACATAACGGATATTTTACGCCTTTTTGGCCTTACCGTCAAACAAAAAATCGAGTAATACATACTCGATCTTACTTGGCAGGGGCGCACGGGCTCGAACCGTGAATAAAAGTTTTGGAGACTTTTGTGATACCATTTCACTACGCCCCTATATTTATACTTTATCAATTTTAACATCTTTTTTAATAACCACCAAATACATCCATCCTGCGAACACCAACACAGACATCCAATTTAGATACATGTTAGTCCCAATTTGAACCAAGATCATAGGCAAGGTCACAGTAAACAACCCCACGGTAAATATTTCTTTAAACTTCCAATCGGATTTCAAACGCTTGGTAATGGTGTAAAATAATAAGCTGAAAAATAATACGTTGAGCAGATTGCTAGCGACCAAAAATATAAACATCAGCGCCAAAATAACAATCATCGCAATCAAAAACATTTTAGTACCAAACATAGTGTCGACAATCTTTAACACACCGGCGCGATCGAACTTTAAATCACCAAATTCTTTAAGGGACTGGACTTTGATAGATTTATCCTGAGTATCATAAACAGTGACAATATCTTTGGCGATCAACACCACGGATTGACCATCCTGTCTGACATAACTTTTTATATCCACAGTACCGGTAGTCACAGTATCCACCACTATTGCCAATTTGTCATATGATTTAATATATGGTTGCGCCAAATTATTTACTTGCAATTGTCCATTTTTCAATTCTGCTTGAAATTCCGGCAACTCACTATATAAAGCTTGTTTTATTTTCGGCACTTCTTCCACACTCTTATACCCCAAAGAAATGGTAGACAAACCAGCTACCAAAAAAATCAAAAGAAAAAAATAACCCCAAGCCCAGCGCGAATTATTCCTCTGGTCACGGAGCCATTTAAAATTATACAAACTATTGTATAGAGTAGAAAAAAAACTCATAAACCGAAAGGCTTATTTTGTTTCTTTAAATTCATTGTGCTTTTTGCAATGTTTGCAGTGCTTTTTTAGTTGCAAGCGAGTCTTGAGCTTCTTGTTGCGAGTTGTAAAATAACCCACACGCTTACATTCTGAACACTCCATTTTTGCCAATTTTTCTTGTGACATATGTTCAATTAATAATTTATTTTAGAATGCCTTCGCTCCTGCGGAGCTATGGCGAACCAATGTGGGCAGAGAAGGATTCGAACCTTCGAAGGCGGAGCCAACAGATTTACAGTCTGTCCCATTTAACCACTTTGGTATCTGCCCTTTTACGTTAAAAAACCTCTGAGCCGGGAACAGGATTCGAACCCGCGACCCGCGCTTTACAAAAGCGCTGCTCTACCAACTGAGCTATCCCGGCCTATACAAAACAATACCAGCATACTACCACAAAAAGAGTAGACACGTCAATCCTTTTGCTATCCTCCCTTTAAATCAGGTAGAAACAGACCAGTAAACCGATTAGCCCGATGGTTTGAAGAATGATCCGTGGATGTTGTTTTTTGATCTCAATAAAAATCTTTAACGAAAGTGCCAGAGAGAAAAATACTATAAATGCCAAATAAATATTCTTTGATATATCAAAAATATTGGTCAAAAAACCAAGTGACTCTTTGGCTTTGACATATTTTCCTACCGGAGTTGGCCCGCCAAGTTTTATTACACCGGCCATCGATGATGTCGGTTCAGACGAAGTTACTACTTGAATATTTAACCCAGCTACTTGTTGGACGCCAGCACCACTTGTTTTAGCATCAACTTCGCTGACAACGATAGACTTTTTTATTTTTATTTCATTATTAACTTTTACCGGTAAATCAGCCAAACCCAAATGTTGAGCCGCATAAACAGTCGGCACACCTTGGTAATATCCGCCCTCCAAACTAACTCCAAAATCCTTGAATTCCGGATCAACCAAATTGGCATAGTGGGTCGGACTTTTCACCCACGCATCCACTATTTCTTGAGCACTGGAAAAACCCATTGCTAGATTTTCTCCAGCTGAAAGAAACCGATAGCCAACTTTATCCAAAAAATAACTCAGACTACGATTGTGTGGACCGGTGTGATCAAAATATTCATTGGTGGCCATATCTACCGCTTTGGCATCGGACGAACGATCCAATGTCTTTTTTTCAGTCAATTTCGGCAATCCATTTTGCACACGAATCTGGTTGGTCAAAATAATAATTTGTCGTTGTTCCTCTGCCAACAAATCCGGCATAACAAAAACTTCCAACGGCAACAGCACCACAAAAACCAATACGATAATTTTCATCACCACAAACAAACCGCCATACATTATTGCTCTTTTGGTATGCAAAATATGCGGATGATAATTATTCTCCAGATGTGGAATGAAATATTTTTTTAGAGTCTTGCGCATCGGTAAAGATGTTTTTTTATTTACTTGCCTGATATTTCTTTACACCGGCTGATGTTGTTGCTCCGTAAAAATCTGTCACGGCAAATGTCTTTGGGAAAAATCCTAGTTTTTTCAATTCTGTTTGCAATTCTTTTACTTTTGCATTGCGTTTGTTTGGTTTCAAGGTAGCAATCAAACTATCCAACTTTGTGATTTTTTCACCGAGGATTTTTTGTACCGGAGCGACCGGTTGTTCAACCGTTTGTTTGGTTGCCAAATATTTCTTTACTGCATCGCCGGTTAATTTCCCGTAAAAATTTGTTGTTTTAAATGTCTTTGAGAAATATCCAAGCTTTTTCAATTCTTCTTGTAATTCTTTTACCTTGGCACTATTCTGATTTAATTTTAAGGTATTGATCAAAGTATCCAGTTTGGTAATTTTTTCACCGAGAACCATAGCGACCGGACTCACAGACGCACTAGGCACCGCAATAGTTAACAAAGGTGAAGAATTGCCATTGGCATCATAAAATTTCACGTATACTGTTTTTGCTTCACTACCTTCAGACAATGTCCAAACTTTGGAATCTGTGTATGGCTCTTGAGAAATTCCTGCGAAATCCGCAGTATTAGAAATGGCCATACGTTTTGCATTGGCGCCACCATTCAAAGTCAAAGTGATTTGATTTTGTGCATTACGTGTTGTTCCAACCGCCATACCGGCTTGAAATACTGTGCCGGCCGGGATGACAAACTGTTGAGCTACAACACTTCCGCCACCACCACTACTGTGAGTGACAACTGATTGAGGTGTGACTACTGGCTCAGGAATAACTACTATTGGTGCGGCTACTACATGCACTATTCTAGTGAGAGTACTAAAATTATCATTCTCATCAGTTGCTGTGTAAGTAATTGTGTAAGTACCAACCGTATTAATATCTACCGTTCCGGTTGTTGCAACACTGATGGATCCAGCAGCCTCTTCACTGACAATTTTAATACCCTGTTCAACGTATGAATCTCCAATAGTCAAAGTAATTTCAGCAAGACCGTTTAGAGCGATAGTTGGAGGTGTGGTGTCAGGCAGGTTGTTAATTTTAACAGAATATGTTGTGGAACGTCCACCAACAGTAACAGTCAAAACTTGTCCAATTGATGGTTCGGAGCTATTAAATCCGGTAACATTTGCAGTTGTGATAGTTTCAACTTTTGTACTGGCATCACTATATGTTCCGGTAATTACTAAACCAGAAATATCCAAAACATCACCGACGGTATATGAAAGTTTTGTGGCTGGAGTGGTAATTGCGATACTATTTAATACAACCGGCACTGCGGCGGCCCATACATGCACTATTCTACTGGCTGTACTAATATTTCCAGCTACATCAGTCGCTGTATATGTAATGGTGTAATCACCAATTGTGTTGGTGTCAACCGAGCCAGTCACGACAACAGCAACCAAACCATCAACTGCATCAACTGCGGTAGCACCCGGATCACTGAATGTGTCACCAACAACTAAATCTAAAGTAATAAATCCACCTTCATCTTTATTTAAAGTGATAACTGGTGCAGTCGTATCAGGAATAATAGTGACTGGAACTACGTGCACCGTTCGAATTTTTGAGCTAACATTTCCAGCCGCATCAACCGCTGTATATGTGATTGTATAATCACCAATTGAGCTCATGTCTACTGGAGTAGTTATTGAAACCAAAACCTTTCCATCAACAGCATCAATAGCATTAGCGCCTAATTCAGTATATAATTCTCCGACAAAAATAGTCACTTCAGCCTCACCGTTTAAAGTAATGACTGGCGGGGTGTTGTCAGGTGTTGGAACCATTTCGGATACACTAACAGTTCTGATTACTTGAGTGGCTACATTGCCGGATGAATCAATTACATTATAAGTAATAATATAAGTTCCAGCTACAGCAGTATTTACCGGATTAACGGTTACAATTTTAGAAGTAATGTCACCGTCAATATTATCGGAAGCGGTAGCACCGGCATCGATATATGTTGCTCCTACAAAAATATTAATTGGATTTTCACCATTTAAAAGTAACGTTGGCAAAGTAGTATCTTGTACTTTAACACTAAAGATTTCTGGTGTGGCTTTATTTCCAGAAGAATCTGTAGCATTACAAGTTACTACTGTTGTGCCTAAAACAAAGTTTGATCCGGAAGATGGCAAACATATTGCAACTAAATTGCTATCAACATTGTCAGTAACAACAGGCGTTGCGTAAGTCACAATGGCACCGGATGGGCTTGTAGCCTCTACAGTCATATCCACTGGGATAGTTTTGATAACTGGTGGGGTAATGTCTAATGGGGCGAAAATACTAAACGGCGCGTCACTGTCATCAAAAGTGTCCATTCCACCTTGTGGATTTTGAACATCGAGATTTACGCGAATGAAATAATTATTTCCCGGACTGATCGTTGAAGGAATTGTCCATGTTTCTTCACCATCATTAGGTTGAGTCAAAGAACCGATTTGGGCAACATAGTTATAATCATTGGCACCCGGTATTGTATTGCTCTGATACAAGAAAATATTAACGACGCTGTCGCGATAATTAGTATTCAACCACTTAATCGTTGTTGTGGAACCGGCAGAAAACAATTCTCCTCCGTTCGGCGAAAGAATGGACACAGCCGGCACTGATTCAGTTAGAAATTCATGGCTATCTTTGTTTTGTTTTAGCCAAGTATCTTTAATTTTGTTGCCAGCTTTATCTTTAACGCCAGTATCGACATAAAAATAATATTTTTTATTATATTGCAACGGGACGACAGGCTTAACAGTTACTGTTGTGTCATCCTCAGATAAAACCAAAGTTGTTGATACTGTCGAGTCGTCATCAAATTTGCGCAATTCAATATTGCCACTTTTCACTGTGGAAACATCCAACCCCTCAGAAAAAACTAAGGTTGGTGTAATATTTATTGACGTACCGGTGGTATTGTCAACTGGAACAGATGAAACAACGGTTGGTGGAGTTTTATCATTATCAACAGTCACAGTAACGGTATAAGCTTGTGTCAAACCATCCGCGGCGGTGACTGTATAGATTACAGGGTTTGTAAAATCTTTTAACACGCCGGAAGCTGGACTAACCGACGCTCCGGTAATTGTAATAGTTGGAGTAAGTTTTTTAACATCTGTTTTGTTTGGAACGGTTACTGAAATTGTGTGAGTAGTTTCGTCGATTGTTGTTACGCCCACTTGAGTAGGAATAGTAAAACCAACAATCGCTTTTGCAGGATTAACAGCTTGCAGTGCTTTTTGTGCATTTATTCTTGAACCGGAAACTGTTTTCCCAACCAAAGATGCAAGACTATCACCTGTTTTTAAAATTGTATTTTTTACCTGTGCTGTAGTGAGATTGGCGTTGTACCCTTCAATCAAAGCTGCCAGACCAGCGACATGTGGGGTGGCCATTGAGGTGCCGTGTTCATAAGCATATTTTTCATCAGAACCATCACTGAATTTATTAAGCTTCACATCATCAACTAAACAACCCTCGTAATTGTTATCCGAAGCGTTTGTTATCCAGCGAAAACGAAATTGAAATTTATTAGTTAGGTATTCACTTGGAATATTTAAATTACTAAAATGATACGTTGCCCCACCTTTATCACTGATTGGATTTTCACCATTTTTAAAATCCAACAAGGCTTCATCCCATTTGGTCAACTCTGTAAAAGTTTTACCGTCACCACTTACCTCCAAGGCCATATAATCACCCCAAGCATCTGTAAGATATTCAGTGTCACACACTGTCCAAAAATCAATACTCGCTCCGTTTACGCTTAAATCATACTTTGGTGAATCAACAGTGGTGGAAGCATTGTTTGCGTATGATAAATCAAGATCTCCATACAATACATTTCCAAAATCTCCACCCACATCAAAAGTTCCCCAATTGTTTTTGGAGCCACCTGCAGTCCAACCACTAGGTAATTTTGGGACCTTAACATCTTGGAAAGTTTCATTTAACAAATTTGAATCCACAACGGCACTCAAAATATTTACACCTGGCGCACTGACATCAACCGAGGTAGCGCCATAATTTGAAAAGTTGGTCAAAACATCATTTTGGTCAGTAGCGGCAACTGAAATAATATTATCCAGATCAAAATCTGAAGGATACATGTGCGCGCTAGCACCATCGTTATTATCACCAACTGAATCTGAGCCGCCATTTCCAGCCGCTGTAATAAAAAGACCGGGAAACGATGCTATTGCATCCTTCAAGGCAGGATCATTATTTGAACCACCCCAGCTGGCATTAATAATACTGGCTCCATTTTGTTTTGCGAAATTTATACTTTTTACATTATCTGTGGTGGTAAGGGAAGATTTTAACGCCATTATTTTTGCATTGCTAGCTACCCCAGCAATCCCAAGACCATTGCCTTTTGTAGCGGCGATTGTACCAGCAACATGGGTACCATGAGAACTATATGTAGGCAATGGTGTTCTATCGTTATCTTCAAAATCATAACCGTGATTGCAACCACTCAATATAACACTTCCGTCATCATCAACCTTCGCTATGACACTACCATTCTCATCTTTACAATTTGACCCATCCCACATATTCGCGACTAAATCAGGATGATTGTAGGCAACACCAGTATCTATAACTGCCACAATAGCTGAAGTAGATGTCGTTGCGTCACTTATTGCCCATGCTTCCGAGACATCAATATCGGCATCGTTTTTGCCTGCAGTACCATTTACTAACTGTCCACTATTGTTTAATCCCCACAAACTATCTTCATAGGTATCACCAACCACCAATGTTGGATAATACTGATAGTTCGGCTGAACATATTCTACATTCGGATCAGATTTTAATTCCGCAATTTTATCCTCAACCGTTTTGCTATCTTTAATTTTCAAAACTGAAATATTATTTTTTCTCAACTCTTCTTTTTTCTCCAAAAATTTAACGCGATTCAAATCCGAAGCTTTGGTTCGACCGACAGAAGTATTCAAATTTATTTTATTATTTCTATACTTCACGATAACTTCACCCTCAACATATTTTCTTTTCCCGGACAAAGAATCCTTTGCCTTTTTATTTCCCGGCAAAATAATTTTACTTTTTACAGTTTTATCTTTTGCCTCCACAACCGCACTTGGCAAAGAAACATTTTTCCCAACCACAGTCGCTTTTGTTTTTTCCTGTTTTGGCGTTTCTTGTTTTGTTTTTTCCTGCGCGCTGGCAGTATTTACAAAACTTCCCAACCCAGGACCCACAACACTAAATATCATCGCCAATATCATCGTGATATTCACGATTTTTTTTGCTTGCTTGAATTTCATATAAATATTAGTTGATTGTTTTTTTAAAAAAAAATAAATAAATTAAAATATAAAATAACAAAAAACTCCCTTTATGGGAGCTACTCAGGACAATCTAAAATATAAGGCAGAGATTTCATGTCTAAAAACACCAATGTTTTTTTGTTTATTTAACATATAGTCCTTTTAACGTTACCGCTATACTGACACAAAAAGACAGATTTGTCAAATTTTTACACACTCTGAGCCGTTACGCAGATTCGAACTGCGGACCTGCTCCTTACCATGGAGCTGCTCTACCAACTGAGCTACAACGGCGTATTTTACCTAAATTTTGCCAATTCGATCTTTAAAATCCGACAATTTGGAGTTTTCCGGATTTACCAAGCGTAAATTCTGATAACCTTTGTCAGCCAGCTTATGATCTTGGCATAGTATAGCAGTTTCTATGAGCAAGTCAAGATATTTGGGGTTTTGCGGTTCGAGCTCCACGGCCTGTAAAATGGCTTCTTTAGCCACTAATGGGTGATCCACCTTCAACAACAGCTCCGCCAAATGGGCAAAACGCGGTGATAGTGAATCGTTGGCTACTACAGCGCGTTGGTAATACTCTATGGCTTCATCGGTGTTGTTTTGCGATTCGGCGATTTCGGCTAACTTGACCATCACTGAGTCATTTTCCGGCTCCAACTGTAGCAAAAACACAAAAGTCTGTTTGGCCTCTTCGATTGAGCC
Organism: Candidatus Magasanikiibacteriota bacterium; assembly: GCA_041666745.1. Lineage (GTDB taxonomy): Bacteria > Patescibacteriota > Patescibacteriia > Magasanikbacterales > GWA2-37-8 > CAIOJG01. Next base: position 76,677 of record JBAYGI010000001.1, on the reverse strand, counting down.
TTTTTTGAGGTAAACTTCGGCCAAACCCCTGTAGGCCGGAGCAGATTTCACATCCATTTTAATCGCGGCTATAAACGCATGTTCGGCTTTGTCTAGACTTTCCAACTGCAAATCCTGTTCCCCTTCTTGAATCAAATTTTTCAGTTTGGCCTCTTTTTCCTCGACAGTCATCAAGCTCTGTTCTTGCTTTGTTTTTACCATTTGTTCGTGGTGTATCAACTGCTCAATTTTGCCAACATACACTCGAAATTTCAGCTGAAACTGTCGCCAAATTTTTCCCAAAGGACTTAGTCTGGCACTTAATTTTGCTCTTGTTTCGCGACTGTGTGCTTCAATTCGTTTGGAGATAATTTCATGTTTTTTCCTAGACGTTTTTTCCTGTGGCAAATTAGCTACATCTAAGTTGGATAATTGTGGTGTTTTTTTCCATACAACAAAAACAATCACACCCACACAAATCAGCACGATTAATAAAAATAAGAAATTAAACATAATTACGAGGCATTTTGCACAATTTTCAACCAGCTGTCAAGTTTGGCCGAAGCGCCACCAACTAAAACACCGCTGATATTTGGCTGTTTCATAAAATCTTTGATATTATCCCCGCTCACACTTCCACCATACAACACCACAACTTCAGTATCTTTCGCCAAATTGCTTGCCATTTTAAAAATCATGGCGCACATTTTTTCCGCTTCAATCGGATCACAATGGTTTCCGGTACCAACTGCCCAGACCGGTTCGTAGGCAATTATTAATTTGGATTTTGGTTTCCACTTCAAACGATCCAACGCCGCACGCAATTGTATCTCGACTGCGTCTTTGGCTTTTCCATCTTTTCTCTCTTTGTCTGTTTCACCAACACACAACACCGGAATTAAACCAACCGACAATATCGTCTCCATTTTTTGACGAACATCGTGGTTTGTTTCATGAAATAAATGACGACGCTCTGAATGTCCTACCAACGCATATTTCGCGCCGGCATTTTTATACATCACCGCTGAATTTTCCCCCGTAAATCCGCCTTTGTCTTCAAAATAAAGATTTTGCGCGCCACTGCCAACACCAGCATCTCCGAGTACTTGCGCTACCGGATAAAAAGACAAGGCGCTTGGAAAAACAACCATTTTAATTTTTTTGGCAAAATTACCGGAGGCCGACACCAGCGCGTTTGCCAAAATATTGCTCTCGTCATAATCCAAATACATTTTCCAATTAGCAAACAAATAAACTTTTTTGGATGCTGACATAAAATTTATTTTAATATTTTAATTATTTCATCTTTTTTAATATTGCCAATCACCGCCATACGCGCCTGATCCCAAGCAAAAATCTTTTTGGCCATTCTTTGAACATCTTTGGCGGTAACTTTTTTAATTTTTTGCAACACTTGTTCGTAGGTTAATATTTTATCCATCATCCAAAACTGTTTGGCAAACCATTCGGCTTGCGCGCTACAATCTTCCATACCCAAAGTCATGCGCCCGGAAATATTGGACTTCGCGTCTTTCAGTTCTTTTTCAGAAACTGCGCTGTCACAAATTTTTTGTAATTCTTCTTTGATTACTTTTACCGCTTCAGATAATCTGGACGGATCCAAACCGGCTTGTACATATACCGTACCGACATCACGAAAATTATTTGAACCGGTACGCACCATATATGCCAACCCGCGTTTTTCACGCACTTCGACAAACAATCTGGAACTCATCCCGCCACCCAAAATATTTAATAACACCGACAACACATAACGATCCGGATGGTTGAGGTGTATCCCCGGAAAACCAATAATCACATGAGATTGATCAAGTTTTTTTTCTTTGACCGCCACCCGCTCATCCAAAGTTTTTTTGCCTGTCGGCCAAACAAATTTTTCAAAATTATTTTTTCGAATTACCGCCTTGGATTTATTGTTTTGTGAATCAGGGCTCAAAAAATATTGCAGGTGTTTCTTCAAATTTTTATCCACGTTCCCTGATACCACCAGCACCATGTTTTCTGTTTTATAAGCCGACTGATAATAATTCCACAACTCATCACGCGAAATTCCGCGCACGGTGGTTTCACTACCGCCTTCATCCCAACCAAGTGGACAATCGCCAAACATCAATTGTTCGTAAAGCAATCCGATGCCCATAGTTGGATTATCTTCATACATTCTTAGTTCTTCCACAATTACCCCTTTTTCTTTTTCAATTTCATCCGCATCCAGCTTGGAATTAAAAACCATGTCGGAAATTAAATCAAAAGCAATCGCCTGTTTGGTGCTGTCTATTTTGACATAATAACCGGTATAATCTTTGCTGGTAAAAGCATTGTAATCCGCGCCGGACGCATCCAAAATTCTAGAAATATCTTGGGCGGTTGGACGTTTTTGTGTACCCTTAAACATGAGGTGTTCCACAAAATGTGAAGCTCCGGAAATCTTTTTGTGTTCATACCTTGATCCCACCGGCACCATCACCAACACTGTCGTCGCCTTGGTGCCTTTGATTGGCACGGTGATCAAAGTAATTTTATTTTTTAATTTTGAAATTTTGTACATAAATAATCTTTCAATTCAGAAATATTAATTCTATCTTGAACCATCGTATCTCGATCGCGCACGGTTACTTTTTTGTCTTCCAAAGAATCGAAATCCACCGTCACACAATATGGGGTGCCGATTTCATCTTGACGGCGATAGCGTTTGCCGATGCTTTGAGTCTCATCATAATCCACACTAAAATCTTTGCGCAAATCATTGGCCATCTCTCGCGCCACACTGGACAACTCTTCTTTTTTGGATAATGGCAATACCGCCACTTGAATTGGCGCTAAATATTTTGGAAATTTCATTACAATACGTGCTTCTGTTTCACCTTCTTTGGAGGTCGGCGCTTCTTCCTCGGTGTATGCTTCCAACAACGACACCAACAACATGCGATCAATACCAAAAGTCGGCTCGATCACATGAGGCAAAAACTTTTCATTCGTTTCCGGATCAGTATAATGCAAATCTTGCCCACTCACCTTTTCGTGACGCGACAAATCAAAATCCGTGCGATACGCGATGCCGTGTAATTCTTTTACTCCAAATGGATATTTGTATTCGATATCCACCGTGCGTTTACTATAATGAGCGCGCTCACCATCTTCGATTTCATGCCAAACCAAATTGTCCATATCCACCTGCATAATATCTTTCCACCAACGTTTTATTTCTCCCAACCACATTTCAAATACTTGTTCCCAATCTTTTGGATTAATAAAATATTCAAACTCGCCAATTTCAAATTCACGTGTGCGGAAAATAAAATTACCGGGAGTGATTTCATTGCGGAAACATTTACCGATCTGAGCAATTCCAAAAGGCAAACGACGACGGGTAACATTTAAAATATTTTTAAAATTTACAAACATACCGGCAGCCGTTTCCGGACGCAGATAGGCGGTAGTCGCGCTATCATCAGTGGTGCCCAAAAATGTTTTGAACATTAAATTGAAACTTTTTGGATCAGTCAAATTGCCGTCGCAATCGGGACAGCGCAATTCAGCGATAGATTTGGGCGCGCCTTTGTCGTATTCCGGTTTCAAACTTTCCGCTTCGAGCAGATGATCAGTGCGAAAACGATTGTGACATTTTTTACATTCTACCAATTCATCACTGAAATTTTGCAAATGTCCGCTCGCTTCCCAAACTTTTGGATTCATAATAATCGCGCTATCTAGCGGTACCATATCCGCGCGTTCTTGCACAAAAAATTTCCACCAAGCTTTTTTAATATTTTGCTTGAGCAGATGACCGAGCGGGCCGTAATCCCAACTATTCGCCAAACCGCCATAAATTTCACTCCCTGGAAAAACAAAACCTCTCCTTTTACACAACGACACTACCTTTTCTAAATCTTTTGACATACTTAAATAGTATTAATTTCGGCTTCTTTCTTTTCGCCGATTTCTTTAATTTTATCATTGAACTCCTTGACTAACTTTTCCAAATCTTCAAACAATTTAAACTTTTCGTCTTCGCCGATGGTTTTGGATTCTTCTTCCGCTTCCACCAAATCTCTCACTTCTTGACGCACTTTGCGCAAGGCCACCCGCGCATTTTCCAATTTTTCGTGCAATACTTTGGTCAATTCACGACGACGCTCGGTGGTCAGATCCGGTAAAATTACTCGGATCAAACGACCGTCATTGACCGGACTGACTCCAATACCGGAATCACGAATCCCTTTTTCGATTGCTCCCAAAACAGTTTTGTCCCACGGTTCGATATTTAATGTTTTGGCATCAGCCACTGAAATAGACGCCAACGCCTTTAGCGCCTGATAAGTACCATACGCTGAAATGGAAATATCTTCCACCATAGCAATCGAAGCACGCCCGGTACGCAAACCGACAATATCTTGTCTTAAAAACTCCAACACCTTGTCAAAGTCCTCTTTGAAATCATTTATTTGCATATAGAAAATTTATTGATCTAAAATAGCAAAACCCATCGATACCACATTTTCTTTGGTCGGATTTATTAAAATACTAACCGGAATAGTATTGGTTGGCATTTTTTTGGTTATCCAATTTTTACCACCATCGGTAGTTTTGTAAAATGTAGATCGCACATGAACATTTTTTTCTCCCAAAATTGTACCAGTATAATACATTTCATTTTGATTTTTGGCATTGATGTCAAACGCGTAAATATTTACACTACCAGGAGGGGTGATCAATTTCAAATCAACCCAAGTAGTGCCGGCATCATCGGATCTCAAAATACCAAACTTGGAAACCCAGAATAGACTATCTTTTTTACCGGGATTTAAAACCAAACGATAAAATCTATTGGCATCAGCGAAACTATCCAAACCGGCAGACAAATTTTTCCAAGTTAAACCCGAATCATCTGAACGATAAAACCCATCCGTATAAGCGGCCACATAAACCCTGCCCGGAGTAAATTGGTCGGCTACCAAATATTGCAATTGAAAATTAAAACGCTGAGTGACACGCCAGCTGACGCCCAGATTATTACTCACCAAAATATCTCCTCCCAATTCTGCCGCGTAGACAGTGGTACTGGTACCATAATCAACGGCGAGCGATACCACCCTCTGATCCGGACGCTCTTCGGTATATACATTTTTCCAAGTTCGCAAACAATCTTCGGTTTTAAAAATATGTTGACCATCACTGACAAAAATATTGCATTTATTTTTTGGATTGACCGCTAAACCATAAATAAATTTACCCGCCATGGCCGGCGCTACTTGCCAACTAACCCCATTGTCATAAGTATAATACAACCCCTGACCGCGTGTAGCCAAATACATCGCATTGGGATCGCTCGGATCAGTATGCACCCGATATACTTTGAGAGTCGCGATACTTTTTACACCGGCTACCGTAGGAAACGCAGTGATCGGCTTCCAGGTATCACCTTTGTCTATCGACTGGTACATGCCCATCGGACCGACAGTTTGAGCGCCAAATTGTAGACAGCCGGCACCAGTGGTTAACAACCCGACTATTAACGCCAGTAATAATAATTGTATTTTTTTCATAATTTAAAGTTGGTTAAAAAAAATTATTTTATTTTTAAAATTTCGTTAAAAAATTTTCAACTACCAAACGCGGATTAACATTGGCGGATAATAAATTTTTAACATTTTTTATTTCATCAATTATTATTCGATACTGATCATCAAAATTTTTATCGGATAACATTTTTTCACGCCACAACATGGTCCAAAAATCCAGAATCGGATCGAGTTTTTCTTTGGTTTTTATCAAACCGCCTTTTTCACTCAAAACCTCTTCCATTTCTTGCCAGCGTTCGTGAATTGGAGTGGTGATTATTTTTTGCCAACGGGTTTTTTCTTTCAAACAACTACCGAGTAATTCAAAATCTTGGCATAAATTTATCGCCCTCCCCGGCCTTCCCCAAGCCAACTCTACGATTTCTTTGGTGTCTGAAATATCACTAACCGCGGTAACCAGTTTGGAAATTTCTTCATCGGAGACCGGCACGAATTGAAATATCTGACAACGCGAACGAATCGTCGGCAACAACCATGAATCATTTTCGGTTAATAAAAAAATAATACTTTTGGCCGGTGGTTCTTCGATAATTTTCAAAAGGGCATTACCGGATTCTTCGTTTAATAATTCCGCTTCATCGATGATGGCTACTTTGTAACCGTTGAACCAGGAGCGGTTGTATAGTTTGTCACGCAATTCTCGAGCTTGATTCACGGAAATTTCCTTTTTCTTTTTTCCGGTTTTTTCCTCTTCTTGACGCTCCAAATAATAATAATCCGGATTGAATTTTAATTTTTCCAATTCAACATCCAAAATCTGAGCAGCCAAATTATTGGCCAAAGTGCGTTTTCCAATTTGTGACGCGCCGACAAAACAATAAGACTGCCCTAAACTGGAATGTTTGAAGGCTAAATCAAAAAATGACGTTATGTGCGGTTGGCCTATAAACTGCATAAATACATATTTATCATAACAAAAAACACCAAATTTTGCAACTATTTAAAATTTAAAAAACCGGCGGATAACCGGTTTTTTAAATTTTTGGTTTTGTGGTTCTGATTATAACCCGCTCAATTGGTTGTTATTTATTTTATTGCGCATTTCTTTGGCAACTTTTTCTAAATTTTTTGCCGCTGTAATATCACCGGCACTATGATTACCTTGCCCCCTAAACTGTTCACTTGAGCTAATTGCTGTCCCTAACTTGGTTACCAATCCTTTTAAATCACGTGGTTTTGCCACTGAAGCAAGTTCGTGTATTTCTCTCACCAAATCAAAGGCAGTACCTAACTGACCAATATATGGTCGGCTAAAATCAAGACTCTTGTAATCAACTTGTCGTTCTACCTCTACTTGAACTTTTGGAACAGATCCTGGAACTTTGGTCTCTCTTGAAATATCATCTTGGTGTTTTTTCAAAGAATAAGCTCGTTTGGCTGCTTCTAATTCCAATATCTTTGCTTCAGCCTTGGCGATAGTATTTTCATGCCAGACAGGTGATGTTTTGTCTTCCTTTCCTAGATTTTCAATATCCAATGTCGGTGTTGTACTTTTTCCTTTGTGTTCTTCTAAACCACGGACATACCTGCGTTGAGATTCGATTTGATCATCAAACTTTTTCATTTGTTCTTCGTACGTTAATTTTGTGTCCGCAGAAGAACCAGGTTTTGATTCTATATGTCTTGCTCCTCTGGTAGTTTTCTTAACTACCGACGGTGTTTCATTTTCTATAAAACCAGGAAGTGCTGTAATACCCAGATCAAAATCCTTTGGTTGAACTTCTTCACGACTACCACTAACCGGCGCCTCTGTTTCTTCTGTTTCAGTTGTTGCTTCATTTACTACACTGACCATCTCAGTTTCTTCTGCTTGTTGTGGTCTGGCCTTTCCTTCGCTTCTAGCCGCCATGGCCACAGAAAACATAACTGCCAATGCAGCCAGCACGGCTGACACTTCAGCAAACCTATCGAAGAAATCCGTAGAACCAATTTTTTCTTTACCGGATTTTAGTTGATTTATTTGATCAGCCAAAACTAAATTTAAATTGGCTAAATCTGAACCTGCTAACAAATGACCATCCACTTCTTTGCCAGTAATCTGATCTCCCAAATGCACGAGCGCCTCAAACAACCCGGCAATATCCTTGGTGGTAGATTTTATTTTATCTTTTAATTGACTCTTTTTGTTGAATTCATACCACTTGCATTGTTTCAAAGTGTCTTGCTGAATTTCCAAATCAGCTTTTTTGACATTCATATCCGACTTCAAACTGCTAACCTCAGCTTTTAATTTTCCTGGATCCTTTATTCCGGACTTTTTATCTAAACTCCCAAAAAATCTTTTTATTGCTGTGTGCTCCATCAAATTTGACGGCACTGTTTCATTCTCCACAAAACTTACACCTTCTTTTCGTGGCTCCACTTCAGAATCTTGGTTTTTGGCTCGTGACATTTCAGTCTTTTGTGTATCATAAATAGAGCGGGCAATCTCCAAAATATAAGTAAATGTCGCCGCCATTTCCATTGCCTTATTACCAAACGGTCCAACCTTGGCATTAAAAAAATCATTGACTGCCCCTATAAATTCTTTATTTTTTAATAACAAGCCAGCAAAAACCTCATCATCACCCACGTATTGATTTAACTTTTGAGTAAAGACTGCTTCCCTAAAACCAATTTTGGCCTTTTCATCTTTGGCTAATTCTTTTGAAAAAACTGATATGATTTTTTCTGCGCCTCTACCTCCGGAAGAAGCTTCAACACCAAAAAAACCACCTTCAACCGTAGCTAATCTCGGGTCAACTTCTTCCATGATTGCTTCAAGTGCACTTGCATCATTTTCACTTTCCAATATGTTTTCTATTGTGAATGGTGGTGGCATTTCAATCACATCATCTGGGTTAACCGCGAGTGTATCTACTACACTTCTTTGGGCAGTTACAACGTCAATTTCTCCACCCAAAGTAATGACCTCAGCACCGATAGATAAATTGTCTCCACCCAAACTTCCTGATTTTTCTGTTAAATCTCCTATTCTATCTTCTATGCTAGTTAGTTTTATATCTAATTCCTTTCTAATTCTCCTAGCTGCGGAAACCGTACCAAGCTTTCTGTTGGCTCTTTCCCACTGGTCATATAAACCGCTTTTTTCAACATCTTCACCGGCCTCTTGAGCTTTTTCTAATCTAGCGTGCAATTCACTTTCTCTTTTATCCAAATCTTCATAGGTGTTATCACTGCAGGCATCAATCCACGCTCTGTAGGCATCCGAACTTTTGTCAAATTTAATAGCTTTAATTTCCGTTTCACTTTTGCCTTCCTTTTTTGCTTCCGCTCTTTTTTCTCTCAGATCTTTCTTCATCTGATCAAACAAACGATTGGCCTTCGCTTCTGAATCTTCATTGGCTCTTTCGTCTGTCCACACCTCTACCTTTTTATTTTTTTCAACCCCACCAACCTTAGGTTCTCGAGCTTCTTGTGGAGCCCCAAAAGATTCCTTATTTCTTTTTGTCATATTGTTCAAAGTTTATTTTAAAATAAAATAATTTTAATTAATTCTAATATAACACTTTTTTGGCAAATCGTCAAAGTTTTGCACAGCCACCCGAACATACCCGACATTGACAAAACTTAACAGACCTGATAATATCAACTGTTTTGCCAGTGCTGTGCATTTACAGCTTGCGGAGGGCAATATGATCGCAGACCTTGCGAAGCTGGAGTTCGTCCAAAACATGGTGACGAACCTCATCAGCGACGGACGCGAAAAAGCCGCCATGACGGTCATGGAGCGGTACGGAGGCTTAAAATTTCTGGAGGAAATGAGCGTGACAGCAACGCTCAAGGATGGTGAGGCCAAAAACATGTTGGCCAACCTACTGTTCATATGGTGGCGGATAACCGGAGATATCAGCGCCCAGAAAATGGCGTTGAAAATCTGGTCGGATATACACGGCCACGGTGGCGAGGTAGGGATTCATGCAGCCCACATGTTGGGCTACATTACCCTAACCGACACATCCGCGACCACCGCAGAAATCCGCGAGCGAATCGCACAGTTGCGCGTCGCCCGCTCTCAAACAACAGCCGATGTCGAACGCACCAACCGCATGGCGGATCTGGCGCAGAAACTCGGCAAAAAGTTCTTTCGGAGGTGCGAATGAAAAGTGGAGGGCTACTAGGCGCTCCGTGCACCTCCCCCTCCTATTAAATTCAAGAGAGAAATGAATTTAAAAGGTTAAAAAATCCGACCATAGTTTAGTCGGATTTTTTATTTGAAAGGGATTCCTCGGCTTCGCTCGGAATGACAGGCAATATTCATCATAATGATAGGTATGTCTCTCGCGCGGTTTTTTCCCAAGAAAATTGTTTTACTCTTTCCAAACCTAAGGCGATTTTTTGTTTTTTATATTCTTCATCCTGCAAAAGGTTTAAAATTTTCTCGCTAATATCTTTTGTATCCAGTGGATCCACACACTCCACCGCTTCTTTTCCTACTTCTTCCAAAGCACCGCCTTTACTCACCACCACCGGTACTCCCACCGTCATCGCCTCCAATACTGGAATACCAAACCCCTCATACAGTGAAGGAAACACGAATACCTGCGCGTTTTTTAATATAGTTAACAATTCATCCGCCTCCACAAACCCAAGTAAAATAATGTCTTTTTTGTATTCACTACTATCAATCGCTCTCTGAATTTTTTCAAAACACGCTCCGTGTTTTCCAATTAAAACCAATTTTAAATCTGAAAATTGTTTTTTTACCAAACCAAAAGCTTCCACAATTCTAGCGGTATTCTTTTTTTCTTCCAGCCGACCAATAGACAAAATATATTTACCATAAATATTTTGACCGGCGGATTTTTCTAAATTAAATTTTTTAGAATCACAGGCCAGGGGGATAACTTTTATTTTATTGGAAAGAGATTCCTCCACTCCTTTCAGTCGGTCGGAATGACAGTGGGGGGAATCATAAAATTTTAACATTTCCTGTTTATTAAATTCCGTCGAAGTTAAAATCAACTTAGATTTTTTGACAATCAACCGATTCATCCATTTCAAATATTGCCGACCAAAAAATCTATAAACATTCGGATAAGCTTCAAACGCGCTATCGTGCACCATCACCACCGAATTTTTGGGAGCAAAAAATGGCAACAATTGTCCCGGAGAAAAATAAACATCCGGCGGATTTTTCCAAAGCTCATAAGCCAAAGGAAACTGGCTCCACATTTTTTTCAATGGCCATTTTAAAATTTTTAATTCCCAGTTTGCCGGCAACTGATCCAACTCCGGCAACAAATTACCATTGGAATACAAAACCACCCGACAGTCACTCGGCACAATTTTTTTTAATTCCTGAATCACCTGCCAACAATATTCTTCCACACCAGTCCGTTGTAACTTATTTGCATGTGAAGCATCGATACCAATAAACATAAAAAAGAAGATATTCAGAGGACAAGCCTTGGTAATATGTGTTTTGAAACCGCCACGGAACTTCGGTCTCACAGCCGAAGTGAGTGAGAGTGCGGTTTTGTCGAAACAAAACCGACACGTGTTTCAAAATACATATTATCAAGGCTTGTCCGAAAAATAAAAAAAATGAAGAAAATTATTTAGTAGCCAAAATACTACGCTTATAACTATCCAAATTATCCAACGCAATCCCCGTCCCCTTCACCACACACAACAAAGGCTCCTCAGCCAAATAAGTCGGCACCCCAGTCGCTTGAGCCACCAACTCATCCAAATTGCGCAGCAACGAAGATCCGCCCGACATTATTATTCCTTTATCCATCACATCGGCCGACAATTCCGGCGGAGTATCAAAAAGCACTTGTTTGATAGCGTCAATCAAAAGACCTAGCTCGTGTTGCAAAGCTTCGGTAGTATCATCAGAAGAAACAGTAATAATACGAGGCAGTCCATTGATCATATCACGTCCTTTTACTTCCATAGTCAAAGGCTTGTCCATAAACATCGCCGACCCAACGGTAATTTTAATATCTTCAGAAGTGCGTTCACCAACCGCCAAATTATATTTTTGACGAATATGTTCCACAATCGCTCGATCAAATTTTGTACCACCAACCCGAGCTGATCCACTCGAAACAATTCCGCCCAAAGAAATCACCGCGATTTCAGCCGTGCCCCCGCCAATATCGATAATCATATGTCCAGAGGCCGCGCCAATCGGAATATCCGCGCCAATCGCCGCGACAATCGGTTCTTTGATAATATAAGCCGCCCGCGCGCCGGCCGCGATAGTCGCATCAATCACCGCGCGTCTTTCGGTCGAAGTAATTCCCGCCGGCACCGCCACCATTACCTCCGGTCTAAACAAACGCGCCCCACCCAAAGCTTTGTTTATAAAATAACGCAACATCGCCTCGGTTATTTGGTAGTTGGCAATCACTCCATCTTTGAGCGGACGTTCGGCGACAATCGTATCCGGTGTTCGCCCCAACATATCTTTGGCTTCCAAGCCAACCGCCAACACTTTACCATCGGCTTTGGATATTGCCACGACACTTGGTTCGTTCAAAACAATCCCTTTTTTGGGTACATACACCAAAACATTCGTCGTCCCCAAATCAATGCCGATTTTCTTGATAAACATACTATTTCGCCATTATTACTTTAAATTCCCTATCCTCTTGCAAATTCGTCAACTGATTATAGTGATTTTTACCAAAATTTAAATCCAAAGTCAATTTAATATTATTGGTGCCAATTTGTTTTTGAGTTAATAAATTGTATTGTCCATTTTTAATAGCTGAAACAATATTTTCCGGCAAATAATATTGGAAACTCAATTCGGAGGTATGACCCGGCTCAACCGCAATAAAACCACCAAACCACTGACGACCATTTTCTATACCCTGATCAACCACCCCCGGCTTGGTAGATTTTTCCGATTCCATAGTACCGACTGCTTTTATCAGTTTACTACCAACCGGCACAAACACGCGCGCGTAATCTCGATAACGTGAAGTGCGCCAATCAAATTTACCTTTGTGAATAAATTTCATTTTGGCAGTAGCGACAAATTTATCTGTACCAGTAGGAGCAATCACATAACTCAATTCACGCGTGATCGCCGCGTCGGTTTTTAGCGAACCCAAATTGGCATCCGCCCATAATAAATAATCACCGGAACTGGTTTTCATTTTTCCCGCCCAATCTTTACTAGCTAAAATATTTTGCTCATCATTATTTTGAGCATAAAATACCACCTGCTTTTCTTTTAATAAACGCTGAGTCAAATCATAATACTTCTGCCAATTTTTAAACACATCAAAACGTAAATTGTCCAGCATGGCGTAGGCCAAATCACGCAACATATTTTTGCGCTGATCAAATTCGATGCCTTTTGCTTTGTATCCGTATTCAACTTCATACTCCAATTTTTCAGTAAAATTCGTCGCGTTAAATTCTTCACCGTTAATTTTTATCGGACCGTGAATTTTTAATATTTCCTCAATTACCGATGGAGTAAATCCGATAACCGCGTCAATATTTTCCACTTCCCCCAACCCACCTTGTTTCAAAAATAATTCAGCCGATTTTTGTGATGAGTTTGCAAAATCCGGCGACCAATTGCTATCTCGAAAATACCATCTGGACACTTTTAAATATTTGGTAATTGGAGCGGGTGCCACTGATTCAAAATCTTTTTTACCGGTATTATCCAAAATTTCCGTGCCTTCTACTTTTAACAAACTGGGCGTACCTTTGTCCATTCGCAACAATCCGTAAGCGCCAATAAACCCACCGCCCGGGCGCAACTCGGTGTTATTTAAAAATAAAATCAAATAAGTGCGTGGTTTCCCAAAACCCATAACTGTTTGCAAAAAATTTTGCTCAGCAGGATTTTGTGCCAATTGAGTAGCCACTTTATTTACTACTGCTTTTTGTAAGTTACCGGAACGAATTGACCAATAACCAAAACCGGCTACACCGATTATCAGAAGCAAAATTACAATTAAAATTATTTTTAAAATTTTCATACTGCTCTTTTTTTAGCTGAAACATTAAAGCCAAGATATTTTCCAAACATCAAATGAGTTACGGCATCGATACAAGGTGCAGAGGAAAATAAAATTAAAGAAACCGGCACCAATATCCACTGCAACAACATAAATAAATATTTATATTTTGGATGACTCTCCGGACGCGGTGGCAAAATCAACATACTGATCACCGCTGAAAAAAACAAACCGAAGGTAGCCAAGATCATCAAATTTTCCAACACGTGGGGAGTGTTAAAAAATAAAGCGCTCTGACGAACTTCGTTGCTCGCTACCCACAGTGGTAAGCGTCCAAGTATCGTCAAAAGTATCGCTACTACCGCCCAACTCCATTTGCCTTCCCATTCGTGAAATAAAATTACCACTTTTTTCCACCAATTTATCTCCGGATGTTTTTTGAATTGCCATAATAAATAAGGAATATTTTCTGTGCCCCAAGCCCAACGACGTTGTTGTAAATATAAATTTTTCAAACTTTTAAACAAACTTTCATCGCGCACAGTATCCATTGAAACGGGAATATACAGAGGTGTAACCGTGTAATCACCGCTATAATGCAACCAACATTGAAAAAATATTCGAGAATCCTCGCTCACAATATCTTTGGCATGTCCGCCACATTCCAGAGCCGCTTTAAAACTCATACTATGTGAAGAAAAAGTGACCAAACCATCCAATCGCGCCAGAGAAAATAACATCCAAAAACTGGTACCAAAAGCCATCACGCGCAACACCGATGGTGATTCCCACATGTTGTTGTTGTATAAAGTAATCGGCTGGAAAGAACTACGCTCCGGATGTGGATGCAGGCAATACATATAATTGAGGTGAGCAAAATATTGCGGATGAACCACTGTATCCACATCAAACACCGAAATTATCACTTCACTGTAATTCCATTTGCGAGCATCGGCGTATTTTTTAAATTCCAATTCTGCATTATGAATATTCGATCCTTTTCCGGGAATCTCATCCAACAAATTATCCGGATGAGTATAGTACAAAATATCGGCGAATTTACCACTAAAATTTTCTTTAACTTGTGCCTGTACTTTATCCCAATTGGCTTGACGGCGCGCTTCTCCTGAAATCACCACATACAATTTGTGCGCCGGATAACTGGAATTCAAAAGAGCTTGCAATGTACCTTTTACTACATCATAGCTTTCGTTGGCCAAAGGCAAAAATACCACATTCTTTTTATCCTCCCAATTTGGAAATTCAGCTTTGAGTTTGGCGAGCCAATCGGTTTTGACCGCTTTGCGGAATCTGTTCCAAGACAAGATAAGATAAAAAGAAAAATAAATAACACGAAACACCCAATAAACATCAAAAATAATAATAAAATAAATCATCACCAATGGAAAGAAAAAAGACAACAAAACACCAACTATCAAAGTCAGCCAGATGGACAAGCCTGGTAAAATTTCGTAAAAACGATAACGTTTGTAATCTGAAATCATACTCCTTGTTTACTACCACCAATGTGAGCGGGGGCGCTATATTGCGCACTAACATATTGCCCTACCGGTGATGATTGAATATCTTTTGTTAAATTTTCATACCAACCATCCACTGCCAAAACCGGAATTTTCAGAGCATACGACAAAGTGTTGGCTACGGTGACGGCAATACGAGTGGCGGTGAATTTACCTTTTCCAACCACTACGGCCAAACCGCGTAAATCTGAAAGTTGTTTGTTTTCATCCGACAACAGCCGATCAATAATAGCCAACAAATCCTGACCGTCCCGATCAAACTCGCGCTGAACCCAATCTGTATCCAAGCAATAATGAAAAACAGTTTTATCGTCCAATGAATTATCAATCATCAAGTACATAAAACTTTAACCTAACTTTAATTCATCTACCGCAAAAATATGTTTGGCCTCAAAAATAGAATACAGAAAACGATCACCGATTTCACGTCGTTCAGAAAATTCTTTTTCATCCAAAATAGTATAGCGAACCGGATGATTCAAAAACTTTTCAAAATCACGCATTATTTTGGCAACCACGACCGCTTTGGCCGAACCGACAAACAAAATATCCGTGCCAACATCGACAGCGTCAGTAAAAAAACCGGTCAAAATCATAACTTTGATATCTCCCGCCCGCTTCTTTAGTAATTCAACAAAATGATTTTCTTCCATTATTTGAGTTTTTTCCAGCAACGCGCCCAACTCTTCATGGAGAAAAAAATCGGTATTTATTTTATAATATTTTGATCTTTCAGTGCCGATTTCTTCTTCTTTGGATTGTCCGAATTCTGTTTGTTTTATAATGCCGATTTCTTCCAAATTGGCCAACTCTCGACGAACAGCGTTGAGCTGAATTTCGATAGCTCGAGAAAGCTCGCGTACAAAATAGGCTCGCTCTTGATTAGTATAAAACAAACGCAAAAGTTTAATTCGTGTTACTGAACCAAATAAGTGTTCAAGCATAATCACCATTTTTTTTTAATTTTAAACGAGCCGAAAATCGCCCACTTTTACCCCTTGTATTTATTGGACTTACGGCAATAAATATAGTATACTACAAGCGTTTATGGAATACAAGTTACAATTACACGACTTTTTTATCGAAGGTGGCAACCGGGAAAAATCCCATGTATTGCTACATATCACAGAACCCTCAAACGAAAAAGAGAGACAAAAGGGCTATTTTTTTGCTGTCTGTGAACTGAACAATACCGGCACCAAAGATATTGTGAAGTTACAAAATATTGTGGATGAAATAGAATCTCGTTATTATGAGGCACCTCAAAACATCAACGAAAACTCACTGGAAACAGTCTTAAAAAACATCAACCGAGAAAACAAACCAACCCTAGATGACCAAGTTCAAAAACACTGTGTTGTTGGTGTAATAAAAGACCAAGAAATAGTTTTCTCTTTTTGTGGCAATCCAAAAATGTTGCTTTTTTATAAAACCAAGGACGACCTGTACAAAAAAATGGATTTGATCTCGGCCAACCAAGATGAGACCAACGACCAACTATTTTCTCAAATAGTCGAAGGTAAAGTCACCCCAAACGACTTTTTGTTTATCGGCACATCACAGCTCGGTGAATTCTTTAGTGATGATCGTTTGCAAAAAATCATCACCACTCGCCCATCCAAACAAAGCGCCCAACATATCGAACGCGTCTTGTCCGATATCCGAAATGAATTTTCGTTTGGTGGCATGGTAATTCATCTCAACGAAGACAGGCCGTCAGTAATGGCCGGCAACAAAAGACAGCCTCTGCCAAAGGGTGGGTCAATAAAATCACTACACAATCTATTTGCGACTGAAAAAAATACCGCCAGCACCATGTCGCCTTCAATGTTCCCAAACATCAACGACAAAATAAAAAATGCGTTTCAAGAAGAACCGAGTGAAGAATCGTTGGAGCAAACCAAAAATTGGCCACCGTCAATGCCGGCGGAAATCAATTCCGCCCATCTTCGACAATATCACGCCAAACCACCGCTTCCACAAAAAACCGACGTTTACAAACAAATTTTGACCACCAGTCTAAAAACGGCTCTGATATGGCTAAAATATAGCGTGCATTTTATTTGGATAGTTATATTAGTTATCGCCAGATTGCTGATAAATCTCGGTCACTTTTTATCATTGTTATTTTTTGTTGTTACCAACTACCAAAACCGTCGTCGCAATATTTTGGAAAATTGGTCGCAACAATGGCGTGGTTTTAAATCCGGAATAAAAAACTTACCAAGAACCACCAAAATATTTTTTACACTTAGCGCCTTGATATTGATTGTTTTTGTTTTCAGTATCTTCTTTATCCGTGCCAACCAAGTACGATTGGCGCAAGAAAAACAATCCCAAGAAATTATTCGAGAAATTATCGCCCACAAAGACGCCGCCGAAAGCGCGGCCATATACAAAGATGACACCACTACCCTCAACGAGACACAGGCGGTGAAAAACTTGATCGCTCAATTGGATTGTAAAAAATACAAAAAAGAATGTGACGAATTCAATCGACAAATAGATGACACACTTTCACAAATTCGAAAAGAAGTAGTGGTTGTACCGGATTTACTTTTTGATTGGAGCAAACAAGCGATGGGTTTATTTCGCTTAGCCAAAATAAACAACCAGATCTTGGTTTTACCCTCCAATTCATCCACGATTGTTATTTATGATTTGTTAACCAAACAATCCAAATATCTCGACACCAGTCTGACCAATTTCAACGACATTGCCATACCAAAAGAAAACGACTACGCGGCAATTTTGTCTGACAACAAAACTATCACCCTTTATGACCCGCAAAACTCCTCACTCAAAACCGCCGACGTGGCTTACCCAAACACCGATACCAAGATCAATGACCTGATAATCTACAACCGCCGTCTTTATAGTCTAGACACGACCAACAATCAAATTTATAAACATGAAAATACCAAAACCGGTTTTGGTACAGGCAAGGAATGGGTAAAAGATATTTCAGTCAATATCAAAAATGGTCTATCCCTTACCACCGACGGTGACATGTTTGTCAGCAAAACAGATGGAACAATCGAAAAATTAACCGCCGGCAACAAACAACCGTTTGAAATTTTGGGCCTAGATCCAGCCCTAAAAACCGGTGGCCAAATTTGGACTTACACCGACAAACAATACATCTACTTATTGGATGGCACCAACAAACGCCTAATAGTATTACAAAAAGACGGCCACCTAAAAAACCAAATCACCGCCAAAGAATGGAAAAACCCAATCGGCATGATAATAGATGAACAAAACAAAACCGCCTACATATTAGACAGCAACAAGTTGTATCAAATAAATATATAGAAAACAAAAACACGACCAGATAATTACCTTTGAGCGGGTTATGAGCCGAGGCTCATCCTTTTGCCCTCGCGGGCAAAAAAAGCGAAAAGGTATTTATCTGGTCGTGTTTTTTGTTTGATGAATTTAATGAAAAAGTATTATTTTAAAGTAACTTTTCCACCCGCTTCTTCGATCTTCTTCTTCATAGCCTCCGCTTCATCCTTCTTCAAACCTTCTTTGATCATTTTTGGAGCGCCGTCTACCAAAGCTTTGGCATCAGCCAATCCCAAACCGGTTACTTCTTTTACTGCCTTGATCACGTTGATCTTGTTGGCACCAAAATCGGTTAACTCAACATTGAATTCAGTTTTTTCTTCTACTGGAGCGCCAGTAGCAGCTGGAGCGGCAGCCATCATCATAGCTGGAGCGGAAGCGGAAACACCGAATTTTTCTTCCAAGATTTTGACCAATTCGGCCAAATCCAATACTGACATTTTTTCTACTTGTTCCACGATAGCTTTAAACTTCTCAGGAACAACTACATTTTTTTCTTCTGACATAAAGTTTATAGGTTAATTAAACAGAAAGAACTTTTCCGCCAGGGGCGGATCCGCCTTTGGCGGAAATATTATTTAAAACGTTCACTAAATTACGCAAATTTCCAGCAAGTACATTGACGAAACCGGATATTGGCGCATTGAGCGTACCGACCAATTGACCAAGCAATTGATGTTTACTAGGTAAGCTGGCGAGATTACTCACGCTGAAAGCATCGATAAATTTACCTTCGAGCACACCACCGTAAATAGTTACGGATTCGTGGGCTTTGGCAAAATTACTAACGATTTTGGCAGCTGCGATTTCATCTGGACCAGACAAAGTAACGATACCGCCTTGAAATGCTTTTGGATCGACTTCAACGCCTAAATCCTCAAACACTCTTTTTACCAAAGTTTTCTTGGCTACTTGTACCAAAACTTGTTCCGCTCTAGCTTGTTTGCGTAAAGCTTCGAAGTCTGATACTTTCAAACCCTGAAAATTGGCAAAAACAGCACCTTTACTTCCCTTCAAGCCACCGGTCAAAGACTCGATCACTTGAACTTTTTGTTGTCTTGTTTTTGGCATAACGATTTTTTAACAAAAAAATCTGTGTTTCCACAGACGTATAATACAGTACAAATCGACTTCCTACACTGTCATTCCCACGAAAGTGGGAATCCAGTATTAGTTTTTGTACCTCGGCAGGTAATTAAGGCTTTCGCCACCTGCTGTCTATGGTGCAATCACTATACCAAAACCCCCTTGGGTTGTCAAGGGGGGTGAAAAAATAGTACTACACTGAATTTTATCTGTTCTTTCTCAACAACTCTTTTGCATCTTTAACTTTCTTGCTAATTTTTTCCATAGTTGAGCTATCTGGGACAAAACTAGTTAAACGAACAAAATTCTTCAAAAGCCTAGCCGTTATTGAAATATTTTCGTAATTACTTTCATTAATAATAGCCTCTTTATAAATATCAATTATTTTCTTACACTGTACATCGGTAGGCAAAACTTTTGCTTCTTCTATGTCTATGATGATTCTATCTCTACCCCAGTCACCGTATTGAAACCCATAATTGGCAACGTTCTCGCTCTCGCACGCCACTATCCTCTGATCATAACGAGATCGTGCTTCTTTCTCTTTTTCTGTTTCCGGAGCTATACTTTCTTTCTTACTCCCACGCGCTTCTTTTTTCTTTTTTAAATATGCCAAGGCCTCAGCAGGTTCCATAGAATCCAAATCCAATTCATCAATTTCTTCCGCCAAAGCATTATTTGCCGCCTGTTCTTTTGAAAATACAGTACTGATTGCCTCTTTGGTATCTATAATTTCTCGATTAGTGCTTATACCACCAGCACTCCTACCACCATCTAATTGATCAATAAATTCTGCCACACGCACCATTTGGTTGGCAGATTTTAAATCAATTAATCCATGCTCCTTAAAAATTTGCAAAATAGCTCCTGCATTTCTACTATGACCACCCAAACCCATAATATTAAACTCTCTGCCCGCCCCAATCTTACGTTGTTTTTCCTTATCGTCAACTAATGATGGAAATAACGCTTCTGTTGCCAGAGTACGAGCGCCACTTTCACCATAAAACTTTTTATATGTTTCCAAATATAAATTTCCCACATTAAAATCCCCATGACCTTGCCCTACAATCAATTTACTTTCTGCAAGAAGTAAAGCGGAATTTACATTAGTCAAAATTTTTTCATTAAACGCTTTCAGTTGATCAGGTTTAACCGAAACTCCCAACCCCTTAAATACCACTTCAAATAAACGCCAATAACTTGTATAATCAGCACCAAAATCGACATCACCAAAATCAGTAACTCCTTTTACATATTTTGGACTTTCCGATGTTGTTCGACGAGATGAACGTTCCATGTCTTTGTGTCGGCTCTCCAAAAATATTGTATTAATCGCATCTCCGGCAATTAAATCTGCTTCATCTGGAAAAAATTCTCTCAATATACCCACTAAACTGCGAACGGTTTCCGTACCGGGGGCATTTGTATATACATTAAAATCTTGACGACTATCATCAACAAAATTAAATTTTGTTAATAACTCTTTTAATAATTCAGTATCTGCAAATAAATCTTTCAAAAATTCACGATTTTCTACTTTATCTCCTGCTTTACCACCTAATTCGTTTACACCTTTAAAAATACTACGAAATAATTCATGAAAACCGGCGTTTGGTTTATTCTTTTCTAAGTCACTGGCCACCCCTCTTACCTTTTCTTTAATTTTTTCCAAAATTTCCTTACGCTTTTTTTCAATCACTTTCTTTCTCTCGTCTCCTGTTAATTTTTTCTCCTCTTCAGACAACCCAAACAACTCTTTATTTTGTCGTTCAACAGACGCTTCTGTTGCAGCGTTTTTCAACTCTGTCTTTTTTGTACTGTCTCTATATTCATCTGGACGAATATGCTTAGCGGCACCCTCACTATCATATTGAATATGCAACATCCCGTCCTTTATCATCTTTCGCAAAAACTGATCGCTACCTGATTCTTTGCTTAAATTTTCCAAAGCTTTTCTCGCTGTTTGATCTACTTGACTTATCTCATTATCAAACTTTTTACTAACCTCCCTTATTTCTTTTGCTGATAAATCTGTTGTACTTTTACGAAATGCCAATTCTCTTTGTTTTTCTATTTGTTCACGATCATTAAGGCGATTCCATTCAATCTTTATAACTTTTCTTTCACCGTCAGACAAAGATGGATCTTTTAACAATCTTTCTGCTTTTGACATCCTTTCTGAATAACTACCTTCCCAAACTTCGGCATGATAGCGCTCCGGTGGTGTTTTCTTTATCTGGTCTTTGATACGCTCATACGAACGCTGGTGTCCGACACTTAACACTTTATTTACATCACTTGTTGTATATTTTCCTTCTTTACTTTTAGTCAGCAACCGTGCTATATCATTATCAATGCTATCATCGCCACCATCCACATAATCCAACACTCGTTCAAAAGACTCATATTCACCATCCTCCACTAATTGCGAATTTGGGACCTCACCTGTTTTTGTTTTTATTAACATTGTTGATATTCGAAAATCACCATGTCTGCTTTTCTGCGTAAACATCAAATCAAAAACATTTCCATCTACAACCTTTTCCATGTTGTATTGCATGTTCAAGTGATTAATTCTTGTTGTCCTAAATCCTTTTTTTGCAAATTTTTGCTCAATCTGATTGAGTCGTTCTAAACCCGCTTGAACATCTTTGTCTTCGTAATAATTCCTTCGTAGATCGTCAATCTGACACATTGCAACAAACTTATTACGTAGATTAATATTTCCTGATTTTATAAATCGCTTTTCAATTACCGCCGTAGCATGACTACTTGGCGAAGATTTAGAATTCTTGCCAAAATATTCATCCAACTCCACACGCTCATCTTTTGTTATCTGTCCAAAGAATTTTTCAGCCGCCACATCATCATTGTTGACTGATATCGCTGTTATTTCTTGCCAACTCAGCCCTATGCCTGGTAATTCACCCTTCTCTGTCGTTTCAAGCTTGCTGCCACCAGCTTCCTTTGCGGCCAATATTTCATCAACCAACGTATCCATCTTTTTTAATAAATCTGAAAAAGTAATGTCTTCAATACGCAATACTTCTTCTGTTATATCTTCTAGATTATATTCATCTCTGTATTGCTCTTTAACCTGCTTTCTTAAATTTTCTGTAATATGTACAGAAAAAATCTTATCATCTTTAATTATTTTCGCCAAATCAACGGTTTTGCCTAATTTTTTGCCTTCCCAAAACTTTACCATATCATCTGGTGATGTCATACTGCCTGTAAATTGATCTATTACAAAACTAAAACGGTGGATACCAACCTGCTTGCTTGCTTGAACATTCCATGAAGAAACAGTTTCCAATTCAAACCCCAATTTAGTCAATTTTTCTCTAACTGGTTGAAATAATTTTACGCTCGACTCTATGCCTTTTTTGATATCCATCTCAACACCCTCTTTGATTTTTTCTATAGCATCTTCATCAACATCATCTGACCCAATTCTTTCATCCTCCAACGACTCGCGTACCTCATACAAACTACTAACATCTTCGTAACACTCAAGCGAATACATTGCGTAAAATTTATTCAACAATTCAGTATTTTTAGATTTAGCAAATTCACCTTTAATCTCTTCAAGTTTTTTTTCGATTAGTTTTTCGTATTTTGCCTTTTCTGTATAATCTAAATTATCAAACTCTTTTTCGCTGTTTGGAAAATCACTAAAAATTCTTTTAACCCAAGGACTTAGACCACCTCTATATAAAATATCAACGTCGAAAGATGCGTATATTAACTCCCCAATTTCTTCCCAACTCATCCCGACCCCTGGTAACTCGCCCTTCTCATATTCAAACATCCTACCCGGTGTAAATTTTACAGATTGTTCCAATGTTTGTTCAGGATTTTTTCCCAACAACCTGTCTACCGCTTTCCTAAGAGCCCCTTTTTCGTTCGGCCCTTTAACTGACGACGCGTCGCCTGCACCAACAACACTCTCTGCTCCTTCTATTTTTGGTTGTTGTTTTTCTTTTGTTTTTTTCACCATATAAAATAATTAAATATTTTTAAAAAAATAAAACAATTATAAAAAATCACTGCGGATATTCCAAAAAAACTAAACCTGTCATACTTTTTTTATTACTTCTTCAATTAACGGTTTGTCGCCATACGGTTTAAAAAAGAAACTTGCCAATCGCTTTACACCCGCTTCGTGATAAATCCGCAACAAACCCAAAACATATTCTCTAAATTCCGTCACAACTTCATTTAGACCAACCATTTTGTAGTCCGCCGCGCAGACACGCTTTTTGTCGCAATCCATTTTAATTTTCAAAATAATATTTCTAAATTTAAAATACACTTTTATTAAATCATTGCGTGTTTTGTCGTTTAAAATCAAGTATATAAACTTGCCAAGCACTTCATCTTTGCTAAAATCGATCCACAGTCCGGGCACATTGCCAAAACCCAAATTCACTTCCATACTTTCTATAAATGTCTTTTTTTCTTGTTCTGTTTTGGCGGTTTCTATGGCTTTATACATCGCCAAATAATATTCCAAACAATAAATCATCCCCTCGTGTTCCAAAAGCCGTTTGTCATATTTGTTTTGTTCTTCCGCGGATAATCTGTCAAGCAATTTTTGCCTGGATTGATCGGCAAATTCAGCCACCAAAGCCAAACTGTCAAATTTCATTACCAAACGGATATATTCGTTTATCGCTTCCTGATTTTCCGCGTCCGGATTTTCACGAAACATGTCGGCCACATGCGACAATGCCTGCGCCAAATCATGATCGTTGGGCGTATCCTTTTCCAAATTTTTAACAAGTATTTTGATGTTTTTATACGCCTCGGTCTTTGCATCTAAATCATCGGCTATTTTATTTAGGTCAGGAACCAACTTAATCGCGATTTCCTTATATTCCTCCAACCACAAAAACACCGGCTCTTGTGAACCCTTCTGTGCCAATTTCGTTAAATCATTCAAAATCATACTGTAAGTATAACACAACGTGAATTTCCATTCAAACAATCTTGTCAATCGTATAATGCATCAAACAAATGACACCTACGCCTATTATAAACGAAAGGGAATAACTATACAATGGAGAACCTGTAAACAAAAACATATCCAACAAACCCCAGACCCCTCGCCACATACAGATCATACCGGACATGATGATTAGTGAGAAAAACAACTGGTGATGCTTTTTTAAATCCGTGAACTTTTTGAGCATATTGGTTAAATTAATAAATAAAAGTTCCTTTAAATTGTTTACCAGTCAACACATTTTCCATCTCCTCAAAACTATCCCCTTTTATTACCGCCACTTTTATCTTGTGTTTCTGTGCCTCACGACTAGCAATCGGATCAAACGGCAGATTCGCCCCCGGCACCCATTTGTTCCCGACAATTTTTCTAAAATCTTTCCAACTTATTTTTTCTATTTTTTTCGCGTCTTTAAATTTGTTCGGATCTTTGTCATAAACATATTCGATATTGGACAAATTCACTACTGTGGAAGCACCATACATCGTCGCTAATTTTACCGCGTCATAATCGGTTGACCAACCCGGCTTCCAACCGGCGGCTATTAACAGTGGTTTTTTCCATTGCAATTTAACTGTGGGATTTTTTACTACAATCGGATGTGCCCACTCGCGAAAAATCGTGCGAATAAAATGAGCATTAAGACGGGTGGCGTGAATACCTATCCAATCGATATCATCGCTAAGCAAATTCCCCACTTCTCTGGCCGCCGCCTGATACACTCGCGCTGTATTGCCTCCACCACAAACAATCACAAACTTGAAACCATTTTTAATCTGTTTTAAAATAAATGACTTAAAATTTTTAATAAAATCCAAATCAAAACCAGTTTTGGGAACAATCAGCGAACCGCCCAATGACAGCACTACAATTTTATTTTTATCTTTCATAATAATTTTTAACTACTTTATTTTTTAGATTATCCGTGCGCGCTTTCATATCCGCGTAATTAATCGCCTTATTAGCCTTAAACATACTCGGCGTCCGATAAGCCGTCTTTCCCTTTTGCGCGCGATTGCTGGAGTAATTTTTCACACAATTATTTATTAAAAATTGCATTTAAAATCCAACTCACCACTGACATTACCAATGCTCCCCAAAAAGCCGGCCAAAATCCTGCCACTCCAAAACCTTTCACAATGGTCGCGGCCAACCAAAACAACAAGGCATTAATAACCAAAGTAAACAATCCCAATGTTAAAATATTTACCGGCAGGGTGAGTAAGACCAAAATCGGTTTAACTAAACAATTTATTAACCCCAAAACCAACGCGGCGATTAAAGCTGTATAAAAACTAGCCACATTAATCCCCGGCACCAAATAAGTAACCAACACGAGCGACAAAGCGCCCAACAACCAACGTAAAAGTAAAGACATAAAATTATTTTTTTAATTCCTTAATCCTATTTTCCATTTTTTCCAAATATTCTTTCAACTCCTTCACAATCTTCGCCCCATCCTCAAATTTGGCGATACCCTCCTCCAAATCCACATCTTCCTTCTCAAACCACTCCACAATCTTTTGCAATTCTTGGTAAGACTTCGCAAAATTAAATTTCCTATCAGCATTCATAAAAAAAATAAATAGTGTAAATTATTATAAATATTTTTTAATGAGTGAACATTGAAAATACGAGGAATAATTTGTAGACAAGTGTAGCGTGTCTGGCTCTGCTGTTTGAGCCCTCAGGCGAGTTCAGAGCCAGAGCTACACGAGTCACAAATTATACCGAGTATTTTCACTGTGAACGAATAAAAAATATTTATAATAATTTAGCCTGTTTCCTAGCTTTTTTGTCTAACCCCAAATTCTCCGCCATCACCACCCCTTCCCCAAATTCTACCACAAATTCACTCCCCACGTCCAACTGCCTAGCGCTCCGCACAATCACCCCCCGCATATCCCGCGCAATACTATACCCACGCTTCAACACCCGCTTAGGATCAACATTTTTAAACAACCTCTGAGCGGACAAAACAAAAGCCTGATAAGCAGATAGATTATTTTGCAAAACCAAAGGCGCTCTTTTAAAATTTTCCATCAAACTACGACACTTTTGCAACGGCGCTTCCAACACCGACGAGATTGTATAAAAACTTTGTTCCACCAAACGACGATGGCGCAAAATCTTATTTTGCATAGAGCCAAAAATATGTTCCAGAGAAAAATCCAATTCAGAAATAAAATCATGTTTATCCGGCACAACTATTTCGGCGGCATTGGAGGGAGTCGAAGCGCGCACATCAGCTACAAAATCACAAAGTGATTCATCACGTTCGTGCCCCACTCCGCAGATCACCGGAATTTTACTACCATACACCGCTTTCACCACCATTTCATTATTAAAAGCCGCCAAATCTTCCAGCGAACCGCCACCACGAATCAAAACCAGCACATCACAATCGGTATCCGTCGTATTAAAAAAATTAAACGCTTGTGCAATTTCACTCACCGCTTGCTCCCCCTGCACCGCCACATGATAAATATTTATCTCTATTCCACTCCAACGATTATTCAAAATCCGAACAAAATCCCCAAACGCCGCGCTGTCACGCGACGCAATCACTCCGATTTTTTTTGGCAAATACGGCAAAACACGTTTTCTTTCTTTCGCAAACAAACCTTCATCCTCCAACTTCTTTTTCAAAAGTAAATAAGCTTTTTTCAAACTCCCCTCACCTACCAATTCCACTTTTTGCACTGTCACACTAAACCGTCCGCTTTTGTCATGAACTTTTGGATAGCCCAACACCCGTATTTTCATGCCATCTTCCAAAGGTTGCGTTAAACTAAAAACAGTAGCAAAACAATTTACTACCGCTCTATCATCTTTGAGATCAAAAAAAATCCATTTACCTTGAGATATTTTATATTGTGAAACTTCACCTTCAATAATAAACTCCCCGGCAATAATTCCGTTTACTTGCTCGATAAATTCTGAAACGGATAATATTGGCAACATAATCAACCAATCAACAATCGAATTATTATATCAATAATCGGACGGACAGCATCGAATAAAAAGAAAACAAAAAACATCAAGATAATAAAACCATAGCGATCCAAAAAAGCGCGGATATTGTAAGCCGAGGATGGCAATACCGCATACAAAATTTTCGAACCATCCAACGGCGGAATTGGCAACAAATTGAAAACCATCAAAACAACATTGGCATAAACAATGATTTCAAAAAATGGAGCGAACAGACTACTTGGAGATAGTCGAAACAAAATCGCAAAACAAGTAGCCAACAAAAGATTCGCTACCGGTCCGGCAATACCCACCAATGCCGGTCCCCATTTTTGATCTTTTAGATTGTAGGGATTATATGGCACCGGTTTGGCATAAGCAAACAAAAAACTCCCACGTGTAAGCAGAAACAGGCCAATCGGCAAAATGATCGTTCCCCACTTATCTATGTGAGCACGTGGGTCGATAGTGAGCCTGCCGGCGTATTTGGCGGTAGGATCACCGAGCTGATAAGCCATCCAACCATGGGCGTATTCGTGAATGATAGCCGACGGAATGATAACTATGAAGTAAAATAACAAAGAAACAAAATCCATATTGGCTTTAAATTAAGCTTTCTATTGACAAAAGGCTGATTATTTAATATAATTTCATCATCAATTATATCCTAATCCCTTTAAATAATCAATTTTATGAGTAAATCTTGTACAGTTTGCGGCAAAACCAGCGCTCGCGCCAATCACGTTAGTCACAGTAAACGCCGCGTACCACGCCGTCAACACCCAAATCTCCAATTACTTTTGGTTGGAAAAGAAAAAGTAAAAGCTTGTTCATCTTGCCGACGTACCGCTTCCAAAAAAGCCTAAACGATCCCAATGAAAAAAGCTATCCCATACATCATAACCATTGTCATTGTCGCCTTTGCGATTTGGTTGATTTTTTCGCCAAGCAAAGTTGCGGGCATACCAAAAGAATCAATCCTATTTTTTGGCGATGGCTGTCCACATTGCAAAATAGTCGATGATTTTATCGTCGCCAACAATGTTGATAAAAAACTCACCTTCAGCAAAAAAGAAGTTTGGCACAACCAAGACAACCTAATCCTAATGACCAAAATCTGGAATCAATGCGGATTAAACAACCAAGACGGCATGACCGTACCGCTCTACTGGGATGGAATAAATTGTTACAAAGGCCAAGAAGAAATCATAAACTTCTTCAAAACAAAAATTTAAAAAAACAAATAAAAATACAGGGTACGATTGTACCCTGTATTTTTATTTTTTATTCCAACAACCCATCAATATTCACATCATACAACACCTGTTCCTGCACCAACCGATAATTTACCAATTCATTTTCCTTAAACCAAATCTGCATTTCACGCAAAGCCTCTTCCGGTTTATCTGAACAGTGAATCAAATTGCGAACCGCCCGACCATCGAGATTGGACAATTCATAAGAATCCAAAGTGAGATCACCGCGAATAGTGCCAACGTCAGAAGTCAAAGGTTCGGTACCGCCAACTATTTTTTTCACTATTCCCACCGCTTGGTTTCCTTCCCAAACCATCGCAACCACCGGACTGCAACTCATAAATTTCACCAAAGCCCGAATAATATCTTTTCCATATTCCAGCGCCGGCTTTTCTACCGCCAACCCGGCCGCCTGACGATTTTTCACCACAACACTACCTTTTTCTTCATACCATTTATCATCTTTGTTGTAGTGAGTCAAAAGCATATCTTCAGTAGCCACCACCATTTTTAAAGCCACCAATTTTAAACCGGTTTTTTCCAGTCGTTGAATAATTTCACCGATCAATGATCTTTGGACTCCGTCCGGCTTGATAGCGACAAACGATCGCTCTTTTTGTGGTAAATTCATAGTGTTTACAATTAATAATAAATTTGGCTTAATTTTAATGAATTTTCAAGATTTTGTCAATATTTAGCTAAATACTACAAAACGAAAAGATGTCTTTTGCAAAAAACGATTATACACCACCAGCAAACCGGCCAACATTATACCGGTTTCTTCGATATTGCGCTGATAACAATATTTACGCACGGTTTTTTCCAATTTGTGTTTTTTTGCTTGAGTGATCGCCAAGTCGCTAGCCAAATCACCTTCCGCGCGCGTTTTCACTTCAACAAAATAATAATCACCGCCTTTTTCTGCGATAATATCCAACTCCCCAACGGTAGAAAAAAAATTCCTTTCCTTAACAAAAAACCCGTGCCGAATTAAAAAGGCACAGGCTTGATCTTCTCCCCATTTTCCAATTATTTTTCCCCTCCCCACATCCATAATATTATTTACTTTTTGGCAAATATTTTCCCATCAATTGCTTCTTGGCTTGTTCTTCATTGATCAAAGGCAATCTTTTGGTGGCATAAAAAATAACTTTCCAACCCCACCAAACAAATAAAATTATCCACAAAACCAACCAAAATCTCCAAGCCAAAAATGTTACCTGCTGTTGACGAAAACATATCCACAACAAACCGAGTAATCCGGTGACGATCAGCATATTACCGGCACGACGCAAAACTTCTTGAGTACTCTGGCTGATTTTTTTGTTATAAATCCGAACAATTTTGGCGACTAATCCGGCTAACACTAGTACCAAAAAACTAATAATCCAAAACCATTTTACTCCTCCAACGGCGATAAACGGCTGATAAAACCAATACGATGTTTCCCACACATTTTGAATTTGCATAATCAAATTTTCTTAAATATCAAACAATAATGATAATCACTGACTAAAATTTCTTTTACTAATTTCAAACCACACTCATCCGCCGTCTCAGTCAATTTTTTGGGGTCAACTATCGCATCATCTGACGGACCCAATGTGCCCAATCTTTTTGACCAATCCACTATGACTATTTGACCATCATCTTTTAACAAGCGAGATGCTTCCAATAGTGCCCCTGGTTTATTTTTTAATCCGCACAATACGTTCATAAAAAAACACATGTCCAAACTTTTTGGCGGAATTGGTGTTTTGTTTACCATTTCAATATCCGACCAAATCACTTGAACATTACTCAAAGCTTGAGTTCGAACCCAACTGCTGATACTTTCTAAAACATCTTTCAAAATATCTACCGCATATACTATGCCAGTCTCACCAACTATTCTGGCGGCCGGAAAAACAAAATGCCCGGTACGACCGCAGCCCATATCGGCCACCTTCATTCCTTTGGTCAATCCTATTTTAGTAAAAATACTAAATGGATCGATTAATGCGCGTCCGGCATGTGACATATTTTAACCTCTTACAAATACTTTACCAATTGTTCCCATTAAAAATCCTTGAAACATATTGGTAACCAATAAAAATCCGATAAAAATGCCTATCAAACCAAGCAGTTTATAAAACAGACGACTACCACCGCTAGTTCCCAAATTTGCTTCCGCCCAACCAACCGTACCAAAATTTGCCAAAAACCATTCGGTTTTTAGAATCAATAATACCCCTACTAAAACACAAATGATTCCGATAAAATAACGCATATATTATTTTTAAGTGCCCAGGAGAAGAGTTGAACTTCCATGGCCTTGCGGCCGCTACCACCTCAAGGTAGTGCGTCTACCATTTCGCCACCTGGGCTTACAATTAAAACTTCCTATTTCTGCCAACTACCATGTCGATTTTTCCATGAGCCAATTTAATTTTTACTTTTATTTCTTTGGAAACTTTTCCATCCGCTTCGACGGTGAATGGCGAGTTGGACATAATCTCCATTTCTTCAAAAGGAAACACACTTGGATCCTCATATTTATAACCCCACCACCCCTTCTTTGTCAATGGGCGTAAAAATGCTTCCAACTTTCCATCTTGCGGGTGCACTACATTTTCTGACTTGTCTTTTTTATCTTTTTTCCAATAATAAGGTTGCAAGTTGCAGACTATTACTTCCATCTTTTCGTTGGTGGTTACGGCAAATCTTTCGTCGTAAACAACTTTTAATTTGGCCGGTAATATGTGCAACTGAGAAACAAAATACCGGTTGTTCATCCAGCCGACATCCAAACTTTCTTTACGTCTTTTGGATAATATGTCACAGGCTTCAACACCAACCGGAATACCAAGTACCTCAGAAATGGTATTGTTCACTCCCATCGGCAAAAACCCAAAAGTGCAGTCGCAGGTAGCCGCTCTAGACAGCACATATCCAAAGGTTGCGTCATTGCCAACTATTACTACCGTTTTGGCTCCACGCTTTATTTCATCATCAATAATCTGTTTTGGATCAATAAAATTATTTAAACGCAAAATTTTTCCGGCAATTCCATAATCTGTCAAACGCACCTCCACCGCTTTGATTATCGAATCATACTTTTTTTGTCGCAAAAAATTGTCATAAAGATAAACGTACATACGCTATTACTGTATTACAAATTGCCTAAGCAATTTTATCTATTCTCCAATTTCAACCATTTCTTCACCTCGACGAGTTGTACGTGATTTCGAACCTTTTGTTTCAGCGCCTTCGATACCAGGCATCGACACCTTTCCAAACAACAGTGCCCCCGGCTCTACCGACAAAACTCTGGCTTCTATATCACCCAAAATCTTGGCGGTTGAAGTAAGTTCGATAGTTTCTCGTATTTTCAGATTGCCTTTGACCTCACCGGAAATTTTGGCATTGCCCGCTCGCACATTGGCCATGATTTTGGCCCCTATTTCCACCGACAAAAATCGACTGGTATGCACACTGCCAGACACTGTGCCTTTGACAATAATATTACCTTCCGAAGCAAAATCCCCCTCCACATTTACCGAAGGACCAACAATAGTCTCCACTTCATCCACTCGCTCAGTCGCTACCGGTTCTTCAAATTGAACTATTTCTTCTTCTACCACAATTTTGGGGGTGGATTTTTGAAAAATCATAAAAAATACGATTAAATAATTATTACTTTTATTTTACAATATTTATTGAAAAAACACAACTGGGTAATTTTAAACTTTTCCGGAAACTGTGTCTGGTGGTTTTAATGGCAACCAAAAGCCAAATTCACTACCTTTACCGAGCCCCGAGCTATGCGCCCAAACTTTTCCACCATGCGCCTCAATAAATTTACGACAAACATACAATCCCAAACCGGTACCGGTAACATTGGTATTTTTAACATTTTCACCACGATAAAATTTTTGGAAAAAATTCGCTTCATCCACTTTTCCGAAACCAAATCCTCGATCACTCACAGTCACATTCACACCATCATTATCCGCTTTTAGATTAATTTTAATCTTACCATTTTCAGAATATTTGATAGCATTATCCACAAAATTGAATAATACGTGCCGGATTTTTTCTTCATCACCAACAATTTCAAAAACGGTGCCGTTGTGCCACTCGCATTTCAAACCTTTGTCCTGCGCGCGTTTACACAACTCAAATAATATTCCATCTACCGTGTGAGATAAATTAAAATTTTTAAAATCATATTTGGTACGACCTTGTTCGATGCGCGATATGTTCAAAAAATCATCCACCAATTTGATCAGGTGCTCATTGCTCTCATCCATATTATTCAAAATCTGTTTGGTGTCTTTGGTAATTTTGCCATAACCACCGTCTTTGATCAATTCGATATAACCTTTTAAAATCGAAAGTGGTGTGCGCAATTGGTGAGAGGCAATGGAAAGGAATTCGGTTTTTTGTTTGTCCAATTCTTGCAAACGAAGATTGGCTTGTTCCAGAGAATCGGCCAACTTGGTAATTTCTTCACGACGTTGTATTTCTTTGCGAACTGATCGAATCAAAAATACCCCAATTACAGCCACAATCATCGCGAAAACAACCCTCAGCAAAACATCTTTTAAACTTTGTGAAAAGAAAATATCCATCACCACAAAAAATTCCGCCAATCCCACCAACACCTCGGTCGCTACTATTTTTTTACCAAACAAATGATAACGACTAACGGCATAAAACAACATGACTGGAAAAATTAATCCGGAAACATAAGCAAAAGGAAACTTAGTATCAATGTGATAAGCAAACAAATAAGCCGAACCACCAATAAAAATTACGATCGCAAAAGCAATAAAAACATAAATGGTTTGCAAACGAATAATTTTTTCTTTAATTTTTAAGAAATATCTAAAAACATTGGCAAAAAATAATCCTGTGCCCAAGAAAAAATACCCTAAAAATATGGTATGCAAAATCCGCGCCTGACTATGCACACCCCAAGAATAATAATAAAGACCATCAACAAAATAAGGAGTTTGACTCAAAAATAAAAAAGAAAAGGCCAAAAGATAGTTGACTATCAACAGTCCTTTTTGTTTGTTGGTTTGTTGGGTGAAAACCAAACTAAAATGATGCATCAAAGGTGGCATAAATACCACCCCAATGTATACAAATCTATCCCAAAAAAGTGCCGCCGACATATTACCACGTGACCAAAACATCATAAATGTGCCAAACATCCAAAACAACATACTTACATTAAAAGCAAACAACAATTGGTTCATGCGCGATTTATAATTTTGAAATAAAACAAATAATCCAAAAAATAAACCGAACAAACTACAGGTTAATGGTAGGGTGGTATAAAAATCAAACATAAAATTTTTAATTCTTTGTATATTATACCACAAAAAACTTCATATAAAAAGCAGACACCCCGGATCTTGCGAACCCGGGGTGTGCCTATTGGCATTTTGAACCTCCCGCCGTCAAAAGACAGCTTGGTGTTACTGGTGAAGGTGTTGCGACGCCTGCACCGAAATTCTTTTTTGTGAACGCTCGACGAAAGCGTGCACGTCCGACCAGTCGAGACTCCTCCCGAATGAGACTGGCAACTGGGGGGCGAAACCCAGCTCCGGAAAATGACTGTCGCACCACTGGATATCCCCGAGAGGGATATTGGTGCCAGCCACGTGTCCGTGCCATTCAGCGACCGCTCGCGTAATGGTCTCGCCGGCGCACCCCCACAACACATGGTGACCGCCAGCTCCAACGTCCGCGAGCAACTCGCCGCCGAATTGACCGAAAGATTCCTTCACGGCACGATCGGCGAACCGACCACACCCGGAAGCTAGAACCAACCGGTTATTCTGCCATTCGCTATTGGCGTGGCACGCAGACGGAGTTGTCATGTCGAGCACGAGTGCGCCCAACGGGATTTCGCTCGGAGCGATATCCATACCGGTAGTCGCGATGATCACCAAATCGCTCCGGTGATCATGACACGCGCTCGATTTGTCTTGGTGAATGGCGACTCGATCACCACCACCAAACACCCGCGCGCGCAATTCGTTCAAGCGGGAGGCATTCACCTCTCCGCCCTTCCCCACGAGCAAGATGCTCTCAGGAGAAAGCGAAGGAAGCAAACGTGAAATCGCGTCACCGATGGCGCCGTTGGCACCAATCACCGCAACGCGAAAACCTCGCTTGAAACCAGCTCGACGGATAGTCTCGAGAACCAAGGCGGCCGTGCCGGCATCACCATGGGTAGTCGAAACCATATCGTCGGACTTCACCCACGCATTACGCTCCAAAAAACGAGCGCCGTGAGTAGTCGCGACTTTCGTCAACGCACCCCAACCAACGGTAATGTGAACACCGTCGGCCTTGGCTTCAGCGATCGCGGCGAGTGCGACAGCTTCCGCCCAGTCGTATGCCTGCCCGCTCTTGCAGGCAGCCAGAAATTGTCCAGCCAGAACCGGGATGATATAGAAATCAACCCACACCGACTGTCCCTGACCATCCACCGGAGTGACAGGAAAGGAGAACCAGTTGATAAACCCGGGATCCTCGCCATCCTGGGGCCACTTTTGCCCGAGTTCGTCCAACCGTCGACTGATCAAGTCGGTTGAGCGATACCCGTCCAAAAGCGCGTGTGCAATAAAGGCCACACGCGGCCATTTGCGCTCCGGCCAATTTGGTCGGATAGGTCGCTCAATTCGCATGATCCCTCTCTTTTCCGTCCTTAGAGACGGCAAAACAAGCCTAGAAATTATACTATACCTGTATGTAGATGCTGTAAAGATGTGTTAAGACACATTCTTTCCGACTGCCTCACTGATATTTTTAAAACCGTCTTTCTGAAGCAATTTTATTAAACCCAAATTTATATGTTTTACGGCTAGCGGACCGTTGTAAATAAACCCTGTGATCATTTGAATCAAATCCGCGCCCAATTTTATTTTTTCATAAGCGTCTTGCGCGGTGAATACCCCACCCAAACCGATGATTTTTAATTTTCCTTTGGTCGATTGGCGAATATATTTAATAATTTCATTACTGTTTTTTACCAACAATTTTCCGGAAATTCCACCCGGATGATCCAATCTTTGCGCCGAACTGCGTGCAACCATACCGGCACGATCTTTTAGCAGATTGGTAGCAACTACACCGGTAATATTATTTTCTAAACAAATTTCAATTATTTTGTCTAATCCGGTTGGTGACAAATTTGAACCGATTTTTAAATAAATATCTTTGTCTATTTTTTCAGTTTGACGAATCTCTTTTATTCTCTGCGCCAGTTCTTTGATAAAAGAAATCTGTACAAAAGTTTCACAACTGGTCACATTTGGGCAACTGACATTGAGAGTAATATAATCTCCATACGGATGCAACAAAGAAAAACTTTTACAATAATCTTCGGCCATTTCTTCCACCGACAAACCGGTTGTCGGCGCGATACTAATACCATAAGGTATAAAATGGTGAGGCATTTTCTCCATTTTTTCTTTCGTGATTTTGGCGCCACAATTTGCCAAACCATAGTACACTATCAAGCTATTATCGTCCGGCAAACGCCACAATCTAGGTTTGGGATTACCGGCCTGCGCGCGATAAGTTATCGAACCCAACTCGGCAAATCCAAAACCAAGCATCGGGTAGGCCAAAGGCGAGCCAATATTTTTATCAAAACCGGCCGCCAGTCCGATCGGATTTAAAAAATTAATTTTTCCAACGGTCGTATGCAAAATTTCATCATCAACAAACAAAAAATTTTTAATAGGATTAAAAAATAATTTTTGTCTACTGATAAAACCCAAGCTGGCGGACGTAAAATCGTGTATCCATTCCGGATCAGTTTTAAATAAAATTGGACGTAATATTTTTTGATAAAACATATTTTACATTATTTCTATTGTATCAATAGACAAAGTGGACAAACAATTTTCCAGTACCTGTTTGGTTGCCTGACACAATGCCAACCGAGCGCTAATTAATTTTTTATCAGCACTATTTAAAACACTATGTTTAGAATAAAAATTACTAAAAGATTGAGCGACATCAAAACAGTATTTGGTCAAAACCGATGGGTTATAATTATCGAATGATTTTTTTATCACTTCGCCATATTCGCCCAACAACAAAATAAGTTGTTTTTCTTCAAGCTCTTTTAACGCGCTAAAATCGGAAGTGGTTTTTTTCATTTTAGCTTTGCGTAACATGCTATTGATACGCGCTATCATATACAAAATATACGGTCCGGTAAAACCTTCGAACTTGGTAGCCATAGTCGCGTCAAAAATAATAGTCCGATTGGCCTCATGTTTCAAGAACTCAAATTTAATCGCCGCTAAAGCAATTTTTAAAGACACATTGGCAA
The DNA here is from genome assembly GCA_041666745.1 of Candidatus Magasanikiibacteriota bacterium. Classification (GTDB taxonomy): domain Bacteria; phylum Patescibacteriota; class Patescibacteriia; order Magasanikbacterales; family GWA2-37-8; genus CAIOJG01. Next base: position 39,602 of record JBAYGI010000001.1, on the reverse strand, counting down.
TTTTCTTTTTATTCCAATCACTGTGGCGTTTGATGGTTTCATCCAAAACTTTATTAAGCACCAAATCACGCACCTCATCATACAAAACCACTCTACCGGTACGAGAGGACATTTTCCCTTCCGGCAACATTACCAAACCATAACCAATGTGAGTCATTTTGTGATGAAAACCATCTAGTTTCAAGATTTTAAATAATTGTTTGAAATAAAAATCTTGTTCACTGCCGGTAAGATGAATGCTCTCTGAAATATTTTTATATATTTTGTTTTTTGTTACTGCCAATCCGAGATCGCTGGTTAAATACAAACCCGATCCATTGCTTTTGCGCAACAAACCAATGTCCAAATTGTATTTATGCAAATCCACAATAATCGCTCCACCCTCACCAACTTCAGCAATTTTTTTATCCAGCAATTCATCGACTATTTTTTGACCAATGTCTTTGACATCCTGCTCAAAAAAAGTGCGCTGGTGTTTTACTCCCAATTCTTTGAAAACTTTATTGAATCCATCGAGACTCCATTGTCGAGTTTTTTTAAATAATGACCAGATGCTTTTATCACGCGCTTCCAGTTTTTTTTGTATTTCAAAAGATTGTTCTTTTTCTTCCGGGTGTTCGGTGAGATATTTGGACGCCTCCGCATAGATTTCTCCCAACCATTTTTGTTCTTCACCTTTTGGTGGTTTTTCATCTTTGTGAAATTTTTGTAAACCCCACAAACACTTGGCTACATGCGCGCCAAAATCATTAATATAATTTATCGGTTCGATATTAAATCCACTTGTTTTAAAAATGTTGGTCAGAGCATTACCCAAACAAATATTGCGTAAATGACCGATATGTAATTCTTTGTGGGTATTGTTGCTCGGGTATTCAATGATCACTTTTTTATCTTTACCCAATTGATTTTGTCCGTATTTTTTACCTTGTTTTTGAATATCACCAATGATATTTTTGGCAATCGCGCCGGAATTTAAAAAGAAATTGACATAGGGTCCGAACGCTATGGCCTTTTCTATTATTTTGTTACTGTGTTTATCATCAACCAAAATTCTATTTAATTTATCAGCCAAATCTTTCGCGCTTTCTACCGGATTTTTACCTTGTGATTTCGCAAATTCAAAACACGAAAACGCCAAATCCCCCATCTCCGGTTTGGGCGGGGCGGTTAGTTTGGCCTCTTCTTTTATTCCAGCCTCTTGCAGTAATTTTAAAATTGATTCGGACGATATCATAATAATTATTTCACTTTTACAAACCAACGACTACCTTTTTGAATAACATCATTTGGTTTTATTGTGTGTAAATAATCCTCAACCAATACTTTTTCATCATTAATTTTCACTCCCCCTTGATCGATCGCTCGGCGCACTTCACCTTTGCTTTTACAAATTCCGGCTTCTACCAATGCGGTGGCGATATCATACGTGCTTGGTTTTATTTCCAGCATCTCATCCGGTTTTTCCTTTTTACTAAAAGTTGATATAAAATATTCCTGCGCTTTGGTTGCGGATTTTTCTCCCAAAAATGTTTCTACAATTTCACTCGCCAAACGCAATTTTAAATCGCGTGGATTGACGCCTCCGGCAATTTCCTTTTCAATTTGTTTTATTTCTTCCACCGACACGTGGGTACACAATTCAAAACCTTTTACTATCATCTCATCTGTCCAGCTCATCACCTTGCCAAACATATCTTCCGGAGCGTCGGAAAGCGCGATCATATTCCCCTCGCTCTTGCCCATTTTTTTACCGGTGCTATCCACCAAAAGTTTGGTAGTCAAAACAAATTTTTCTTTATTTTTTAAATCTTTTATCAAATCACGACCGGCCAACATATTGTATGTCTGATCATTACCACCCACTTCACCATCCACATTCATCGCCACACTATCGTAAGCCTGCATGACCGGATACAAAAATTCATGGAGATAAATCGCCTTGCCATCTTCTTTTCTTTTTTCAAACATGTCACGTTCCATCAATCTATCCACTGTAAAATGTGAAGTCAAATCCAACAAGTCGGCCAAATTTAATTTCCCCAACCACTCGCCGTTGTATTTCAATTCCACCGCGTTATCTCCTTTGAAATTCAAAATCATTCCGGCCTGCTCTTGGTAATTTTTACAATTTTCCAAAACTTGTTCGTGGGTCAATTTTTGTCGCGCCGCGGCTTTGTCGCTAGGATCACCGATCATACCGGTAAAATCCCCAATCAACATAATAACTTTGTGCCCCAAATCCTGAAACTGACGCAATTTCATCATCGTGATAGCATGACCAATGTGTAAAGTCGGTGCCGTTGGATCATAACCGGTGTACAAAGTAAGTTGTTTACCTTCTTTAAGTCGCGCCTCCAAAAAATCTTTTTTTGGATAAATATTTTCCACTCCCCGTTCCAAAAGTTCTTTTATTTTTTGCGCATCAGTATCTATCTTCATAAAATTATTTTTTAGTAATAGATTATAAACAATTTAAAGTTGAGCTTCAATTTTATCCAATTTTTCTTGCGCCTCTTGCAATTTTTGTTTTTCTTTGGCCACCACTACCGCTGGTGCGTTTTGGACAAATTCCTCATTAGCCAATTTATTTTCCAGACCATTGATAAATTTAGTCAACGTTTCAAATTCTTTTTGCAAACGTTCTTTTTCTTTGTCCAAATCTATCACTCCGGCTAATTCAACAAACACTTCGACTATTCCCTCTACAAACCCAACGGCGGTTTTGGATTTTTTAGCTTTTTCTAAAATTTCCAAATTTTCCAAACGAGCCAAGATTTTGATAATATCCGAATTTTCTTTAATCAAATTAATTTTTTCGTCAGCACCGATCGTCGCGTCCAATTTTTTGGCCGGTTCAATCTTATTTTCGGCACGCAAAGCGCGAATACCGGTAATAATATTTTTGATGATTTCAAATGTGTCAAGGGATTCCTCGGTCTCGCTCGGAATGACAGCCGTTGGCCATTTTTCTACCATCAACATTTCTTTTTCATCGTAAATTTCACTCCAAATTTGTTCAGTCACAAACGGTATGAACGGATGCCAAAGTTTCAAAATTGTATTGAGCAGATAATTCAAAATTTCTTGCTTATCGTTCTCAATTTTAGCAATCTCTACATACCAATCGGCAAATTCGGTCCAAGTAAAAGTACGTAAATTTTCAACTGCCAATGAAAAATCCGAACGATCCAACAATTTTTCAACATCTAATTTTACTGTTTCCAAGCGACTAAGAATCCAACGATCGGCCAAAGTTTTGGCTTGAGGTTTCAAAATATTTTTATCTGCTTTTTCAATCTGCAAGAAAACGTACCGTGAAATATTCCAAAGTTTATTTACAAAATTGCGTGATCCTTCTATTTTTTCTTTATAAAAAGACGAGTCATTCCCTGGTGAAATACCCGACAACAAACTCAAACGCAAAGCATCACAACCATAATCTTTGACCGCATCCAGAGGGTCAATACCATTGTCCGCTGATTTGGAAAATTTCTTGCCATGTTCATCGCGCAACATGCCATGAATATAAACTTCTTTAAACGGAATTGTATCCATGACATAAGTCGTCATCAAAATCATTCTAGCCATCCAAAAGAAAATAATCTCATTACCCATCTGCATCCAGCTGGAGGGATGAAAAACACCTAAATCTTTTTTCTCATTAGGCCAACCCAAAGTAGAAAATGTCCACAAACCAGAGCTAAACCAGGTGTCCAAAGTATCTTCATCTTGTTTCCAATCACCATCAGTCGGCGCGGTTAAACCACAAAAAACTTCTTCGCCTTTATACCATACCGGAATACGATGACCCCACCAAATTTGGCGAGAAATACACCAGTCACGCAAATTTTCTATCCAATTTAAATAAACTTTTTCAAAACGTTCCGGCGTAATTTTTATTTTTTTATCTTTATCACCACTATGACCGATGGTCACCGCCTCTTTCATTAAATCTTTCAGACTTTTATTTTTACCGGAAATAATTTTATTAACATCGACAAACCACTGAGTCATTGGCAGAGCCTCAACCACATCACCAAAACGATCAGACGTACCAACATTTTGTTTTATATCTTCTTCCTTGATCAGCAAATCATTTTCTTTTAACCACTCTACAAATTTTTCACGAGCTTCCACAGTTTTCAAACCGACGTATTTTTTACCGGCTGTAGGCAACATTTTTCCATCCATCCCAATTACTGGAATTAAATCTATCGGACTACCTTGAGTTTTTTGTTTAATATACATTTCATAATCAACCGCGCTGTGTGCCGGCGTTACTCCCAAAGCGCCTGTACCAAACTCCATATCCACACCATCATCAGCAATGATTTTTATGTTCAGTAGTTTTTCTGCACCTACATCTACCACAAAAGTTTGACCAATATATTTTTTATAACGTTCATCATTTGGATTGACCGCCACTGCTGTATCACCCAGTTTTGTTTCCGGACGAGTCGAAGAAATTGTTAATGGAAAATCTTTTGAATATTTAAAAGTATACATTTTGGCATCACGCTCAATATGCACCAGCTCATCATCAGAACAAGTAGATTGCCCCTTTACCGACCAATTGACCACACGATAGCCACGATAAATCAAACCATCATCATACATTTTTTTAAAAACCGTATTTACCGCCACACTGCGCTGGTCATCAAAAGTATAAGCCAAACGAGACCAATCACAACTGGTTCCCATTTTTTTAATTTGATTTAAAATAGTGCTTTTGGATTTTTCCGCATAGTCGCGAATAATTTCCAACAACTTTTCACGACCGTATTCTTCGCGTGGATGAATGTGCCCCTGTTTAATCAAATCTTTTTCTACTTTTGCTTGCGTGGCCACTGCCGCATGATCAGTACCAGGTAACAACAAAGTTTTTTTACCTTTCATACGCTGATAGCGAATCATGGCATCCATCAAAGAATTTTCCAACGCATGCCCAAGATGTAAAACACCGGTAACATTTGGGGGTGGAAACAAAACAGAAAACGGTTCACCAGACAAATTATCCGGATTAAAATATCCACTTTCTTCCCAGCGTTTATAGATAGAATCCTCGTATTTTTGCGGTTCGTAGGCTTTTGGTAATTCTTTCATATCTAAAATTTAGCTTAAAATAGCATTTTTGTTTAAAAATTATATTTTCCATTCGCCTTAATATTTTACCTAAATATAGATAAAATTGCAAGAACAAAAAAACTCCCAAAAAATGAACTTCTTGCCACCCGCGAATGTGAGCTGACGCCCTGTGGCTTCAGCCTGTTTGAACACGCTCGCCTGATGAAGCTGGAACCCACCGATCGGGTGAATGAGCAACACCTGCGTGCCGATCACCGCCAGATTGTGGGTTGAAAACCGATGCTTCAGTGTCCGGAAATCGACCGGGAACATTGGAGGACGGAACAGGTACTCGAGCATCTCCAACGGCCCGACCCCGTGCTCGTGTGGCCCCCACACACTGGTGTGAGCGCCGTCGATGAACGGATGGCCGGACAATGGGATACCCATGGTGTGATCATGGTGCTCGTGTGTCATCAGGACGTTGACCTTCATGATTCCACGGCCCAACAGCGAATCGGTGCACGGAACAAAGCCCGTTCCACCGTCCACCACCAAACCGTTACCCTTCTGGATGCAGTCCGAGATGACCTCAATACAAGTGGTGTTGCCACCATACCGGACCTTGTCCGGACCAGAGACAGACACCGAACCTCGCGTTCCCCACGTACGTACTTTCATTGAATTCATGGAATCCTCCTGTGAGCACGACTAACAAACTTGTTGTTAACCTAGTCGACAGAGGGGCCCCTCTCAATAGCTAAACTACCACGTTATTTATGTCAAATTTTATTAACAAAAATCTGCCCAACTCCCTTGACAGCCCTCCATTTTACTGGTAAAATCACCCATTGCCTATGTTAAACGAAATCCAACAAATCAAACAGGAAATTGAAAATAGTCGACATGTACTGATCGTTTTCAACAACCACGAAAACACTGATGCCACTGCCTCTGCTTTGGCTTTGTTTTCTTTTTTGGAAAAAAGTCACAAATCTGTAGATATTGCTTGTCCAAATTTTTTACCGGCAAAAAACCTTAGCTTTTTGACTGGGCTAAAAAACATCAAATCTGAACTGGAACATTTACAAAAATTAATAATCAAAGTTGACGTATCTCACGCCAAAATAGAAAGTCTAAGCTATGATGTCAAAGACAATTGGCTCTCTATTTATTTAACTCCCAAAAATGGTTTGCTCACCAAGGACGAATTACGCACCGCTCAATCCGCTTACAAGTATGATCTGATCATCACTCTCGGAACATCTGACTTGGAAAGTTTGGGATCAATATTTTTGAACAACACCGATTTATTTTATCGCACTAATATTATTAATATTGATTTTCACGCCACCAATGAACGCTATGGACAAATAAATTATGTGGATCTCAACGCTACTTCCATTGGTGAAATAATTTACAAACTAAGCAAACAACTTTGGGAAAGATATTCGGAAGAAAACAGCGCTACCGCAATTTTGACCGGCATGATTTCGGCCACTCATAGTTTTAAAACCACCAACGTTACTCCGTTCACTTTACAAGCCGCGAGCGAGTTGATCAATCACGGCGCCAATCGAGAAAAAATTATTCAAAATTTATATCGCACCCGCAGTTTGTCCACACTAAAACTTTGGGGAACAGCTTTGTCTAAATTAAAAATTGATCCGGAAAAACATTTCGCCTGGACAACTATTACCAAAGATGATTTTATCAACTGTGGTACTACCGAAGAAAGTTTGCGAGATATTATTTCTGAATTAATCGGAAATTCACCGGAAATCGATTTAATATTAATACTTTACGAAACAGAAAATTCTTCCGGACAAAAAATTGTCAATGGTATTTTACATTCCAAAAAAGGACATGACACTCGCCTATTATTCAAACCACACAATCCTAGCGGTACCATCGAGCAATCAAAAATTTCTATAGAAAACACCACGTTGATGGATGCCGAAAAAATAATTACTGAAGAAATAAAAAAATCCCTGAACTAAATTAATCAGGGATTTTTTTTATTTTTAATAAACTGAAATTTTAAATCAAAGCCGCGCCAGTCATTTCCGGTGGTTGTGGTACACCCATCAGACTCAAAACTGTCGGCGCTACATCGGCCAACACCCCGACTGGATGCATCAAACTCAAATCCCCCTCGGGTGGCTCACCAGCCGGACCGGCTTGTCCTTCAAAATCTTTGCCAACAACCAACAATGGCACCGGATTGGTGGAATGTTCTTTGTCCATTGCGCCAGTTTGTAAATTTATCACTTCTTCCGCATTGCCATGGTCAGCGGTTATCACTACCACGCCACCTTTGGCCAAAGTGTGCTCAACCACTTCACCTAGAGCTTTATCGGCCGCTTCGCACCCTTTGATGGTAGCTGCCAAATCACCAGTATGACCAACCATATCCGCATTGGCAAAATTCAAAGCGACCAAATCATATTTTCCACTATCGATTGCTTTCACTGCTTCTTTGGATACCAAAGCTGCCGACATTTCCGGCGCTTCAGAATAAGAAGACACCTTTGGTGAAGGAACAATCATTCTATCTTCTCCCGCAAATGGTTCCTCAACCGTCCCGTTTAAAAAGAAAGTGATATGCGCGTATTTTTCTGTTTCGGCCACATGAAATTGTTTTTTACCGGCTTTGCTCACCGTTTCAGCCAACGAATTGTGCACCACAATCGGCGGATAAGCCACTACGGCTGGCAAATCTTTTTCAAATTCCGTCATGGTTACAAAAAATAAATTTTTTATATATTCTCTTTCGAATTTATTAAACCCGGGCAAAACAAAAGCTTTGGTCAACTCACGCGCTCGATCCGGACGAAAATTGAAAAAAATTACCGCGTCATTTTCTTTGATAGTGGCTACCGGTTTTCCACCCTTGGTGATCACTGTCGGTACAAATTCTTCATCGTAATTTTTTTGTTCATAAGATTCATCTATAATTTTCAACGGATCATCACTGTTTCTATCTGCTTTTCCCAGCGCCATTGCCTGATAAGCTTTTTCACAACGATCCCAGCGGTTGTCTCGATCCAAAGCATAAAAACGTCCGGACAAAGAAGCAATCTGTCCAACTTTCGTCACTTTCATTTTTGCCAACAAATCAGTCACGAAATTTTTACCGGAGTTGTACAAGGCATCACGTCCATCCAACACCCCATGCACAAATACATTTTTTTCTAATTTGTTTTGAGCGCAAAAATCCAACAAGGCATACAGATGACTATCGCTGGCATGAACATTGCCAATACCCAGCAGTCCGATCAAATGCAAATTGGATTTATTTTTTTTGATATGTTCCAACGCGCCCAAAAAAGCCGTGTTCTTAAAAAATTCACCGTTACCAATTTCGTTATTAATACGCGGACAAGACTGATAATATACACGACCAGCACCAATGTTGAGATGGCCTACTTCCGAATTACCCATTTCACCAAATGACAAACCAACTTCATTTCCGGAAGCAAACACCGTCATGACCGGATAATTTTTTATATAATTTTTGAAATTTGGCATTTTAGCGCGAGTGACCGCGTTGCCATCCGAATCAGGTGCCACACCCAAACCATCAAAAATTGCTAACGTTACTAATTTATAAGCCATATTATATTAATGATTTACCGGTCATCTCTTTTGGTTTTTCCACTCCCATCATTTTTAATAATGTTGGAGCCACGTCGGCCAGCTTGCCGGATTTGTGAATTTGTTTGGCTCCTGATCCGATTATAATACACGGCACCGGATTCAAAGAATGCTCCGTATCCACTCCACCGGTTCGTATATTCATCATTTCTTCGATATTGCCATGATCGGCTGTGATTATACCCTGGCCCTTGGCCGATGTCAAAGCTTGGGCTATTCTACCGAGTTGTTCGTCTACTACTTTTATTGCTTCTTGACCGGCTTTGAAATTGCCAGTATGCCCCACCATGTCGGCATTGGCAAAATTACAAACAATAAAATCGTATTTGCCGGATTTAATAGCCTCTACCACTTTATCTCCCACTCCTTTGGCATTCATTTCCGGTTTATTTTCATAATTTTCAGCGGTTGGAGTTGGTGTTCTTACCCAATCTTCATCACAAAAATGTTGCGCATAACCACCATTAAAAAAATAAGTGACATGGGCAAATTTTTCTGATTCCGCGACGTACAATTGTTTTTTAGGACACAAAACTTGCACCAAACTATTTTTTACATCACAACTTGGATATGCGGTCAAAACACCGGGAAGATCCGGGCCAAAATCTGTCAACGCGACAAACCGAATATTTTTTGGCATGTGTGATCGTTTGAAAGCGCCCGGGTTTACTTTTTCAAAATCCGGTTGAACCAATGCTTTGGTCAACTCACGGGCTCGATCACTGCGCAAATTGAAAAATATTACCGCATCATTATTTTTGATAGTAGCCACCGGTTTTTTCTTTTCCAATATTATAGTTGGGTCCACAAACTCATCTGTTTCTCCACGATTGTAGGCTTTTAGAAGCGCATCTTCTGCCCCGTTGGCGGTCATACCTTTGCCAAGTATCAGCGCTTCATAAGCATACTTCACTCTTTTCCAATTTTTATTCCTGTCCATAGCAAACAAACGCCCTATCACAGTGGCTATTTTTTCATTGCCTTTGAGATGTTCCCTCAGATTTTCCAAGTGACGCACCGCATCATGTTGAGCGGAGTCACGCCCATCGGTAAATAAATGTAAATAAACTTTTTTAATTTTTTCTCGATGCAACAAATCTATCAAAGCATACAAGTGTTCCGGACAGGAATGAGCACTATTGTGGTTGGACAATAATCCCATCAAATGAACGGCGGTATTGTATTTTTTGACATGATGCAACGCCTGATGAAAAGCGTTGTTTTTAAAAAATGTTCCATTGGCAATCGCGTCGCTAATATACAAAGCATCTTGCTTTACTACTCTACCAGCCCCCAAATTGATATGTCCGGCTTCACTGTTTCCTTCTTGTCCTTTAAACAAGCCGACCGCTTCACCACTGGCTTGTAGTTGAGTATTGGGATATTTTTTTAGAAAATCAAAATAATTTGGGGCGTGTTCAGGCACAATTGGATTGAGAGTATTTTCTTTTTGTTCTATGCCCCAACCATCTAAAATAACCAATAATGTAGTTTTGTGTTCAGTCATATTAACCGGCTAATTCTATTTCAATTTCCATTAGACGATTGTATTTTTCAACCCGCTCTGAACGAGAAAGTGATCCGGTCTTGATAAATTCCGAATTGACCGCCACCGCCAAATCGGCGATAAAAGTATCACTGGTTTCACCACTGCGATGCGACACAGCCACTTTGTAGTTATTTTGTTGAGCGAGTTTGATAGCGGACATTGTTTCACTCACTGTTCCAATTTGATTTAATTTTATCAAAATGGCGTTGCCCACTTTTTGGTTTATTCCCATTTGCAAACGCTCGGTGTTGGTCACAAACAGGTCATCACCAACCAACGTAGTTTTACCGCCAATTTCTTTGGTCAACTTCTGCCAATTTTCCCAATCATCTTCGGACAATCCATCTTCAATGGAAATAATAGGATATTTTTTAACCCACTGTTTGTAAACGTCCATCATTTTGTCCGCGCTCCAACCTTGTTTTTTATTAACAAAATAATATTTTTTACCATGAAAAAATTCTGAGGCGGCAATGTCCAAACCCAAAAATACATGCTTGCCCGGAATCCAACCGGTATATTTAATCGCCTCAATAATAACCTGCAACGCGCGTTCGTTGTTTAATAACTCCGGAGCAAAACCACCTTCATCACCTACTGAAGTCACATATCCTTTTTGACTTAAAATATTCGCCAATGCGTGAAAAATCTGTGACCCCATACGCACTCGTTCGCTCATCAATTTGTGGCGTGGAATAATCATAAACTCCTGAATAGACAAACCGTTGTCAGCATGACGACCGCCATTTAAAATATTCATCATCGGCACTGGTAAGCGATATTCTTTTTCTTTGATCTCATAAACTTGGCGCAAGTATTTGTATAGAGGTAATTTTTTTGAATCTGCCCCAGCTCGTGCCGCCGCCATCGATACCGCCAAAATCGCATTGGCTCCCAAATTGGTTTTATTTTTTGTCCCATCCAAATCCAACATTTTTTTATCCAAACCTTTTAGATCTTCCACTTCCAAGCCGGTCAAATTTTTGGCAATAGTCGTGTTGACGTTTTTTACCGCCTTGAGCACCCCTTTGCCACCATAGCGTTTTCCACCATCGCGCAATTCCAGCGCCTCATGCGAACCGGTAGACGCTCCGGACGGAACTTTGGCAACGCCAATAATACCATTTTCTAAAACAACTTTAGCTTCTACGGTTGGATTGCCACGTGAGTCAAGAATTTCCCTCCCGAGAATTTGCTTTATCTTCATATAATTGAATAAATATTTATTATCAATTATAGCATACTGAGGTAAATTAAAAAAGAGGTTTTTTACACCTCTTTTTTTAATCCGTATTTAGGGCATGATTTCGTAAGTAACGCTAACGTTCATTACCACGTCTTTGCTACCACTGGACACTGATTCCGGACCGCCACCACCTTCGGCTGTGCTAAAAATCGCGGATTTCATCGGATATACATCATTTGTGCCCTCGTATTCATTGAAAGAAACTACTGAACCCAAACGTACACCCAATTTTTCCGATAAGTATTGAGCTTTCAATTTGGCATCGGCCAACGCTTTGGCGCGAGCGTCCATTTTTAAATTTTCCGGATCATCAATGGTAAAATTCAAACCACTGACCTCAGTCGCTCCGTATTTTCCGGCCAGTCCCAAAATTTGAGGGATTTTACTCAGATCTCGAATTTTGATAGTGAGCTGATTGGTAACTTTGTATCCGATTAATTCCTGACCTTTTTGTTGGGTGTAGTTGTAGTCGGGATAAATCGTGTAATTACTTTGTAAATCTTTTTCCGCGACACTCAAGGCTTTCAAGTCTGTCATGATCTGATCCATTACCTTTTTATTATCCAATTGAGCTTTGGCTACATCTTTGTCCGTATTGGAATATCCAATGGTAGTCACAGCAATATCGTTGTTTCCGTTTACTTTGCCATATCCGGAAACCACGATAGTGCGTTCCATCTGATCGGCTTTGCCGATATAAAAATATTTTTTACCATTATTGCGAATCGCAGTTCCCATGAACACGATAACATACACCAATAAAATACCTACTAATGTTTTGATAAGTTTTTTACCAAAGCAACTATGTCCACTACAGCACTCTTTTTTTTGTGCAGAAACGGGAGTTGGCGTTTTTGTTGAGACAGGCATATATTTAAATTATTTTAATAAATTTTTTAAACCCGGTAATTTTTTGCCACTTAAAAATTCCAACATTGCTCCACCGCCGGTAGAAACCAAATCTATATCATTTAACAAATCGAGATGGCGCAATATCTCCAAAGTCTCACCTCCCCCACAAACACCAAAGGCCTTACCCTTGGATCGACTGGCAAATAAACGCGCTAACGCGTAGGTGCTGTGATGGTATGGAGGTTGTTCGAATTTACCCATCGCCCCATTCCAAATCAAAGTTTTGGCAGTTTTTAAATGCTTTGAAAATAATAAAACGGTTTTTGGTCCGATATCAAAAATACCTTCGTCTTTTTTTAATACTAATTTTTTGTCCAATGCAACCATGCGGGCGTTTTTGCCTTTTTCTGTACCAACCACCACATCAATCGGCAATATTATTTTTTTATTTTTCAAACAACTCAAAACAATGCTTTTTAATTTTTTATCAACTACTGAAATACCTACATCATGCCCTTTTGCCCACAAATAAGTATTGAATATCTCCCCGGCCAATAAAATTTTACCGGCCTTTGGTAGTAAATTTTTCAAAACCAATAATTTGGTTTCGATTTTTAAACCACCTAACATCACAACCATCGGCTGTTTTGGACTGGAAATTGTCTTGGACAAACCTTCCACTTCTGAAACCAGCAACAAGCCGGCATAAGCAGGCAAATATTTTGTTACCCCGCTAACTGAAGCACAATCACGATGCGCCACCGCAAAACCATCCAAAACAAAAACATCAGCTAATTGCGAAAGTTGTTTCACAAATTTCAAGTCGTTGGTGTCTTCACCTTTATAAAATCGAATATTTTCCAACAACACCAATTTTTCTCCTTCCCAATCATCACGATTTTCCAAACTGCCAAAAAATACTTTAATGCCAATTAATTTTTCGAGTTCTTTGGCTACCGGTAAAAGCGAAAATCTTTTTTCTTTTTTGGTAGGACGCCCCAAATGACTGACCAAAATTACTCGCGCGCCATTGTGTAGTAAAAATTTTATTGTCGGTAAACTGGCTTGAATTTTCCAATTGTCCGCCACTTTTCCATTTTTTACCGGAACATTAAAATCTACACGTACCAAAATACGCTGACCAAGCAAATGTTTTGCCTCTTTGATACTTTTTAATTTCATAAATATATTATACCACAAAAATAAAAAAATCCCAAAGGTAGTTGGGATTATTTTTTTTATTTACTGAACTAATTTTTCATAACCACTATCCCCAGGCCAAGAATAATGAGTGAAAGCCCACATCGCCAAATCCCGCGCTTCACTAAATCTCGCCTCCATCGTGTCGGCACCCAACACTACCGTACGAATAGCCCGTTTACCGCCATTTTCTATGCGCACAGCAAAATTATATTTTGAATCATCGATGTATCCGGTCTTGCCGGCAATCGTCAAATCGCCAAAATTATTTGGCACCCATTTCGACAACAACCAATCAGTAGTCCAAATGCGACGTGGTTTTTGACCGAGTGGCTTGGCGTAATATTCCGGTGTTTGTAAAGTATTAAAAATTTTATCACTAGCCAAAGCATATTTTAACAATCGAGCGATGTCTCGCGCACTCCCAACATTGCGTTCATCAATACCGGTCGGCTCAACAAAATGCAAACTTCGCAAACGTAAATCTTGTGCTTTTTCGTTCATTTTCATAACAAAATCTTCTGTTTTTATTCCACTACCATTCACCAAAGCATTGATAGCGCTGTTGGAAGAACCCACCAAAGCTATATCCCACAAATCACTCATGACAAATTTTTCACCAACATTTACAAAATGGCTATTGTTATCATAAATATCCGATGTAATTTCTACGACTTTGTTCCAATCAGGATTCAAATCAAGCAAAACCAAAGCGGACATCAATTTGGAAATGCTGGCGAGCGGTCGAACAACATCCGCATTTTGTTCAAACAAAACAGTATCCGTTTTATCATCCATCAAAATAGAAGCGGCGGCAGTTAATTTAATATCACAAACCGCTTGATCTTTTTTTAACGGTACATTTGGGTGACTAATCGGCAAGACTGTCGGTTGCTCATCACCACCAACCATCATGATTCGTGGGTTTGACTTTGGCAAAAAAGAAACTTTCTGAGAAACTTGCGGATAAGAAACTGAACCAACAAAAAGCAAAATAACCCCGACAAGCATCATGCCAAAAGAGGAAATAAAATCAAAAAGTTTTTTAGACATAAATAAAATCTTTAGGATGCAATCTCACTGGCTTGCGCCAAAGTACTACTGATGTGTTCGTGATTATGAAGATTATCATAATCAGGCAATTCGTTCAAATTATTCACTCCCAAATGACGCAGATATTCCATGGTCACTTCATATTTTGGCAACAAACCGGATGGGTCATCGGCTTCTTTTACCAACCCACGCATCATCAAATTGCGCAAAATCAAAGCACAATTGACCCCGCGAATCTGTTCCAACTCCGGCTTGGTAATCGGTCCACAATATGATACTACCGTGAGAGTCTCCAATTGCGGTCTGGTTAATTCACCGCTCACTTCCGCTTTCAAAAAATTTTCAGCGGATTCATGATTGTCGGGATTGGCCGCCATTTGCCATTCATCATTATTTTGAATAATCGTGATTCCTGATTCTTGATTATTATATTTCAAACAAAGACTGGCTAAAGCTTCTTTCACAATTGGTTCTTCGGCTTGTAAAACTTTTACAATTTTTTTTAAGGACAACGGTTTGCTTGCCACGAATAAAATTGTTTCTAATTGTGAATTTATATTCATATATACTAAATTAAATTTACCTCCATATTACCAAACGCGCTGTCTTGGTTGATAAACGCTTTTTGATCACGCATCAATTCAAGCAGAGCCAAAAAACTAACAATGATTTCAGTTTTATTTTCCGCGCTAGCCAATAAATCTCTAAAATTTATTTTTTTATGCTGTTTCAAAGCATTCCAAATTGATTCTACTTTTTGTTTTATCGAAACCGCTCGATCAATCGTAATTTTTGGCAAGGGGTTTATAGATCGAAGTCGCGATACCAACTTTTGCATTGATTTCAACAAATCTTCGCTGTGAGCATTGAGTGGCAAAACGAATTCAGTATTTTTAACCGGTGGTTCTACCCGACCATAGGCAATCCGATTTTGACTCCACAAAATATTAATTTTTTTACTGGCCAAAATATATTGTTGATACATCTTGAGCTGGTCAGCCAAACTTGGCCCCTCATCTTCTTCCGGATATAAATATGGCAACAAAGTGCGAGATTTCAAATATACCAGTTTAGTCGCAATCACCAAAAAATCCGCCAACTCCTCCGCATTATTGTCCTCTCCGCCATAAGCGGATCCGCCTTTGGCGGACATTTTGTCCAAAAACTTCAAAAATTGTTCAGTAATTTGCGATAACGAAACTTCGGTAATATTCAGTTTTTCCAACTCGATTAATTGCAGAAGTAAATCAAGCGGACCCTGAAACTTTTCCAATTTAATATCTGGTGTCATTTTTTATTGTTTGTACTCCGGTGGAGAAATTTGTAAATCAATACGGTTCAAATCACGTGGAAATAGTGTTGTGTATCTAACATTTTCTATCTCCAGCAATCTGGCGAGCAAGCGTTCCAAACCAAGTCCGAGCCCACCCTCCGGAGGCATGCCGTATTTAAATGCTTCCAAATAAAATTTAAAATCATCCGGATTCAATCCTTTGTTTTCCATACTTTTTACCAACGCATCATAATCATTAAAACGCTGACCGCCGGAAGTAATTTCAATTCCTCTAAATAGCAGATCAAAACTTTTGGTAAATTCCGGATTCTCTTCGTCGGGATATGTATACATCGGACGCTTGGAAGTCGGGTAATGGGTAACAAAAACAAAATCTGAATTCAATTCTTTTTTGGCATATTCACCAATCCATTTTTCTTCGCTTGGTTCCAAGTCCGGTTCGGTGGTGTGGTCAACACCGGTTTTTTCTTTGATCAATTGTTGCACCTCACGCAATTTGAAAAAAGGAACTTTGGCTGGAATTTCCGGACGGACATAATTCCATAATTTTAATTCCGCTGAAACTGTTTTGTCCAAATGATCCAAAATATATCTCAACATTTCCATTTCCAAATCCATTACATCATGGTGATCTTTGATCATGCCCATTTCCAAATCCAAACCGGTAAACTCATTCAGATGGCGGGTAGTGGCGTGCTGTTCAGCGCGAAAACAATTACCAACAGCGTAAACTCTTTCAAAAATACCGACCATAATCTGTTTGTAAAACTGTGGACTTTGAGCCAGTGTCGCTTTGTTTTTTAAATATTTTACATCAAACACATCGGCCCCACCTTCGGCCGAAGCGGCCACGATTTTTGGAGCTTGGATCTCGGTAAATCCTTGACCGTCCAAATAACTACGAAAAGATTTGACCATTTCCGCTTGGATTTTAAATAGAGCGCGATATTTTTCGGAACGCAAAGTTAAAGGCAAATAATCCAAATGCACATCCAACCCGATTTTTTCATCTTCCAAATCCAGTGGCAACGGTTCGGCCTTGGCCAACACAGTTATTTCTTTTGCCAACACTTCTACCATACCGGTTGGCATATTTGGATTTTGTTGTTTTGCTCCGCGCGCGTTTACCACACCGCGAATTTCCACCACCCATTCCGGTCGCACTTCTTTTAAAAATTCCAAAGATTTTTCATCCAACTCGCTTGGCACACCCACCACTTGCAAAATTCCACTGCGATCGCGCATGTCCAAAAACACAATCTTGCCCATATTACGCCGAGCATTCACCCACCCTTTTAAAGTCACCTCTTGTCCCACCTTTTCCGCTGTTTCTATGTTTAGTGTACGCATATTTTATTTATTATTTCTCGCCACTAAGGCAAATTGAAAAAAATATTTTTCTAATTTTTCCGGAGTATCGCCATATATTTTATCTCCCAAAAAAGTATCCGCCAGAACCTCACGCGCGCGACACAATTCTTTGCGTGCTGTATTCCAACGATTATCCGCAATGGTCAAATCCAATAAGTCAAACGCTCTATCCAATGCTTTCCCACTCATTTCTGTCTGGCCTTTTTTCTGCCAGTTACCAGCTCGTCCCACTTCACTACCCACATTTCCCATTTGTTCTGCAAAACTCATCGCAAACCATTTACCAGCGGCCAAATCCGTATGTATTGCATTATTCATATACAATTCTGTCTTTCAAAATTTCCAAAATTTTATTTTTAACTTCTTCACTTTCTATTGCGCGTGAACGATTATTTTGTCTGGGGCGGATATTAATCATGGAATCAAATTCTATATTATCCGGAAATTTTATATCAGGATAAATATTTATTCCCCACAAATTTTCCTGTTCAGAACCTTCGTTTAATAATTCGGCTTCTTCATCAGCATGTAATTCTCCTCCAAGCGCAATTTTGCCATTTTCAATATCAACAACACCTTTTACCATATCTCCAAAACGCAAATCCGCCAAACGCTTAATTTCAGAAAAAGGTATTTTATCTGTAAAAATTTTAATTTCTGACATATTTTACGGTTTATGTTTTTCTTCTTGTTTTCTTTTGAACCATACATCTTTTAATATTTCTTTGCCACCCTTTTCCCCATATTCATAATCAATATCCGATAACATACTAATTGTCTCCTGATCTGTACAGTCAACTCCATAATTTTCCTTTATAAACCATACGGCCGCTTCGTTTCCAATTGAAAATTGGTTCCGCTTATTTTGTGTATTTTTTTGTACTTCCATAGCGACCTTCACTTTTTCTTGTAATTCGCGTTTTTCTAAATTAGTCAAAGTCAAACCCGTCAAACTTCTTATTCTCTTTAGAGCAAAATCATAATCCGCCTTCCACTCTGGTTTTACTTCTTTTTTCCCGTTATTCTCTCTCTTGTTTTTCCGCTTCTGGATTAAATTTTGGTTTATCTGACATATTTTAAGCAAACAACTCCGCCATCTCCACCAAACGATGGGCATAGCCGTATTCATTATCATACCAAGCGATAACTTTTACCAAATCTCCATCCACCACATTGGTCAAGGATAAATCTACTGTGGCGGAATTGGTGTTGCCGATAAAATCTGTAGAAACCAATGGCTCATCGGTTACTGCCAAAACTCCGGCAAAACGCGCAGTCTGGCTGGCAGACACAAACGCTTTATTTACTTCTTCTTTGGTCACTTTCTTTTTTAGAACCACGGTAATATCTGAAAGCGAAACTGTAACCACCGGTACACGAATCGCGAGGCCATCAAATTTACCAATCACACTTGGCATCACCTCGCCCACCGCTTTGGCAGCGCCAGTGGAAGTCGGAGTAATATTTTCCGCAGCCGCTCTACCACGACGCAAATCTTTGTGCGGTCCATCTTGAATATTTTGGTCGGCGGTATAGGCATGGATGGTATTTAACATCGCTTTGGCAATACCAAATTTTTCTTCGAGCACGGCCATCACTGGCGCGATACAATTGGTAGTACAAGAAGCATTGTTTATCACCAAAGATTTTTCTTTACCAACTTTTCCACAATTCACCGCGCGCACATAAGTTGGAATATCCGTGCCTTTGGCTGGAGCGGAAATAATTACTTTTTTCGCACCTGCTTTTACATGTAATTCGGCGCCGGCTTTATCTGTGAAACGGCCGGTACATTCCAACACCACATCCACTTTTAATTTCCCCCACGGCAAAGCGCTTGGGTCTTTTTCCGCGAACACCGGAATTTTTTTGCCTTTAACAATTAAATTTTTCTCATCAAAACCAACATCCAAATGATACGCGCGATAAGCGGTGTCATATTTCAAAAGATGCGCTAGGGTCTTGGTATCGGTCAAATCATTGATACCGACAATATTAATATTCTTTTTTTCAAACGCGGCTTTAAACGCGTGACGGCCGATACGGCCGAAGCCGTTGATAGCTATGTTCATATTCGTATAATTTTAAATTATTTTAAAAAATAATTTTTAAATTTTCTCTTGTTCACTACGTAACATTTTTAAATAATCATTCAACGCCTTCCAATCACGTTCGCGATGAGGAATCATTACATCAAACATTGATAGATGATCTCTGTCTAACCCATAAATTTCCCATAACCAACGAGCTACAGATTCCCCCAAAACTTCTTGGTACTCTTCACCTTGTTGTTCTTTTGTTGCTTTATTAGCCAAAATAACATCCTTAATTTTTTCTCGCAAACACGCAGCATCTCTCATTGTTATTTCCAATTTAACACCATCAAACAATCTCTTTAAATTTCTATACGCTTCGTCTACCTTTTCTTTGTCGGCAACAGCAAATTCTGGTTGTGCATGTAATATCTCTCTCTTTCATAAAATTAAAAAATAATATTTCCCACCACCACTAATATCAAAAATACCACCAACCACCCCAGCGTACCAAAAAACATCCACAACGCTTCTTTCTTTTTATTTTCCAAATACATTAAAATCGGCTTGCCCAAAACCAAAAACCCCATCACCGTGGCGGAGATAACAAACAAAAGCAAAAAAGACATCGTGCCCAAAAGCTTTGAATCATTGCCAAATATTTTTTCACCATTCCTCATCAGCATGCCTATCAAAAAAACATACACAACTGCCAAAAAGGCGTGCAATAATGAACGGCCTAGTATTTTTTTATTCATAAATCTATACATTCATTATATACTTTTTACCGAACGATTGCAAACACACACTTGAGATATTCACCTTCGGTAAACGCCACCAATTCCGGGTGGTCAATGCCATGGGTATAGATCTCAAGTATCTGCACTGTACGCCCAGCTCGGCCAGCGGCCTCGGAAAGCATGTGACGGAAATCCACCATGGACACATGTTGCGAACAAGAAGCCGACACCAAAATGCCATTTTTTGGCAAAAGTCGCATCGCCGATTCATTTATCTTGCGGTAACCCTGCAAACCTTCGTGAACTCTATGGCGATCTTTCACAAATGCCGGCGGATCTAAAATAATGACATCAAAATCCAATGATTCGGATTGTAAATACTGTTTTACATCTTCACAAACAAATTCACATTTCTTCGCGTCCATTTTGTTTAACTTCACATTTTTTTCTGCCATATCCAATGCACCCTGCGAAGAATCCACACTCACCACTTTTTTCGCTCCAGCTCCGAGCGCGTACACACTAAACCCGCCGGTGTAAGAAAAACAATTTAAAACTTTTTTACCTTTGCAATATTTTTGCAGAGCGTTGCGTTTGTCTCGTTGATCCAAAAAGAAACCAGTTTTTTGTCCTTTGGCGATATCTACCAAAAATTTATAGCCGTTTTCTAATATTTCTACTTGTTCTGGGACTTTGCCAGATAAAATACCGACACTCACTCCACCTTCTTTTTCGCGATTACCAACATCACTGCGCTCGTAAATTCCTTTTGGTTTCAAAACTTTATTTAATGCCGACACAATTTCTTTTTTCCAAGCGGCAATACCTTGATTGTGAAACTGGACTACCAAATAATCACTGTATTTATCTACCACCAAACCGGGAAGTAAATCATTTTCACTACCAACCACGCGAAAAGAATTCGTGGTTTTATTTTCCACAAAATTTTCACGCACCAACAAAGCATCTTCAATTCTTTTTACAAAAAATTCTTCATCGACTTCTTCGTTTTCCTCCCATCCCCACAACCGCACCGCAATTTGCGAATAGGAATTGAAATACCCCTGTGCCAAAAAATTATCCGCTTCATCATAAAGCTTGATAGCCGTACCACTTTTGATCCCATCAGGAATTTTTACCAACGCTCCGGAAAATACCCACGGATGTCGCCCACGCACAGGACCGATTCGCTTGTTTAAAACAGTAAGTTTGTTCATAAAAAATGATTATTTAACCGCTTAATTCTACATTAAATATATGAATAACGCAATAACTAAAAAAAATACCGACAATAATTGTCGGTATTTTTTGATCTATATATTTCATTTTTATGCGCCCATTTGCTCGGCTACTTCATCAGCAAAATTCTTGACTACCTTTTCGATGCCTTCACCTAGTTCAAAACGAGTGAAACGCACCAATTTGGCACCATTATCAGCCAACAATTTTTCTACTTTTATTTCTTCGTTTTTGATAAATGGTTGTTCTACCAAACAAACCTCGGCATAATATTTATCCAATTTACCTTTAAGGATATTTTCAATCATGTTTTCCGGTTTGCCTTGTTGTTTTAATTGGTCAATATATATTTCTCTTTCTTTGGCCACCAAAGCAGGGTCAATAGAAGTTCGATCAACACATCTTGGGTTGGTCGCGGCAATATGCATAGCTACATCAGTACCAACGGTGGCATTACCACCGATCAATTCCAATATAATACCGATTTTTTTACCATGCAAATAAGTTGCCACCAAACCATCGGTTTGATAACGAACAAAACGACGAATAGAAATTTTTTCTCCCAATTTCAATCCCAGTTCATTGATGACTGCTTCTACAGTTTCACCGGAAGATAATTTTACTGATTGCAACGCGGTTTCATCAGCCGGATTTTCTTTGGCTACCGCTTCAACTATACTGTTGGCAAATTGCACAAAACCTTCACTACCGGATACAAAATCTGTTTCACAATTTACTTCCACCAAAGCTCCGATCTTACTATCGGCGCTCAAATAAGCAACGACCACGCCTTCACTAGCAACTTTGTCGGCGCGTTTGGCCGCCTTTAAAATACCTTTTTTGCGTAAAAGGTCAGTAGCTTTTTCCATATCACCTTGCGCTTCAGTGAGTGCGTTTTTACAATCCATCATCCCCGCCCCAGTGGAAGCACGTAATTTGGCGATATCCCCTGCTGTTATTGCCATATAATTATAATTTAGATTCCCCTTTTCAGGGGAATGACAAATAATTTAGATACTAGATTCTTTGGTCATCGCGCGACGTTCTTTTTTAACAGTCTTAGCGGCGGTGGCCTTTACCAAGGAAGATTTTCCGGCCGAATTCTTTTCTTCAAAAGCAACGTGTTTTACTTCCACTTTTTTATTTTCTTTTTCCATTACTGCTTTGTTCTTTTCCCAATCAGCCTTGCCTTCATTGATAGCTTCGGCGATAAGATTGGAAATAGTTTTGATTGAATTCACAGCATCATCATTGGCTGGAATAACAAATTCAGCTTGATCCGGATTGACATTGGAATCACACACGCCAATAATTGGAACGTTGGTGCGCAAAGCTTCGTTCACGGCAGTTTTACAAACGCGCATATCTATTACAAACATGGCGTCTGGCATTTTTTCAAAATTATTTAAACCAAACAAATATCTATCCATCTTGGCTACGGATTTTACAATATTCAATTGTTCTTTTTTGGTATATTTTTCAATTTCACCACTGGCAATCTGTTGTTTTAAATCTTTATATTTCTTGATACGACGTTTGGTTTCGTCAAAGTTTGTAAGCAAACCACCGATCCAACGTTCGGTCAAAAATGGCATACCACAACTTTCAGCGGCCACCTTTACCAAAGGTTGAGCTTGACGTTTGGTTCCAACAAACAAAACTACTTTACCAGTTGCCGCCAAACCTTTGACATATTCCAAGGCTTTCTGCAACTGTTCTACGGTACGATCTAGGTCCAAAATGTGCACACCATTACGAACGCCAAAAATATATGGCTTCATTTTCGGGTGCCAACGAGATTTCTGATGCCCAAAGTGCATACCTGACTTGAGCATGTCCATCATTGATGGGATTTGTGTCATATTTCCTTTTCATCCCGATTAATCGGGATATTATTACCTCTTCGCTCTCACCCACCGAGTGGTCGGGGGAGGAAAAAAAATGAGCGAATGAGTGATTAAAAAGATGTTCGGATTATATCTAATCTTGCCAAAAATGTCAAGGTATTGACTTTTTATCATAATCTGCTATAATTTTAGCCATTAACTAAAAACATCCAAAATAGTGTATATGAAAAAGAAAATTCACCCAGAATACAACGAAGACTGCGTAGTAACCTGCGCTTGTGGCAAAACTTTTACCACCGGTTCTACTATGAAAGAAATCCGCGTAGAATTGTGCAACCAATGTCATCCTTTTTATACCGGCAAACAAAAGTTTGTTGACACTGCTCGCCGTGTAGAGAAATTCCAAGAAAAAGCATCTCGCGTTTCTGCTGCTGCCGCCGTTCGCAAAGGCAAGAAAGCAAAGAAAGCTGTTTCTGCCGCAAAGAAAGTTGCCAAAAAAGCAGCCAAGGCTTAGCTATTCTAAAACAGACCATTTTGAGCTTTTTGCTTTTGGTCTGTTTTTTTAATATACTATAGATAAGATATGATTCAAAAATACATTGATATAAAAAATAAATACTTAAAACTGGAAGCGGATTTGCAAGATCAGGCCGTTCTTAATGATTCCAAAAAATTAAAAGAAGTGTCACAAGAATACAACGAGTTACAAACAATCAAAGATCAGATTTTCGAATTGGAAAAATGTGAAAATAGTTTGATTCAATCACAAGAAATGTTGAAAACCGAAACTGACGAAGAAATGAAACAACTTACCCAAACCGAAATCGAGGAATTAAAAACCAAAATATCCGCTCTGGAAAATGAGTTATCCGAACTCACCCGCCCCCGTGACCCAATGGACAAAAAAGATGTCATTGTGGAAATCCGTGCCGGCGTTGGTGGTGATGAATCGGCATTATTTGCGGCGGAATTATTTCGCATGTATTCACGCTATGCCGAAAGAAAAAATTGGAAAGTAGATGTCATCGATGCCAACCGAATTGAAATCGGCGGTTACAAAGAAATTATTTTTTCAATCAAAGGAAAAAATGTATATAAAGATTTAAAATACGAAATG
This sequence comes from Candidatus Magasanikiibacteriota bacterium, assembly GCA_041666745.1. Classification (GTDB taxonomy): domain Bacteria; phylum Patescibacteriota; class Patescibacteriia; order Magasanikbacterales; family GWA2-37-8; genus CAIOJG01. The sequence continues at coordinate 15,337 of JBAYGI010000001.1, read as the reverse complement.
GGTGTACATCGTGTTCAACGCGTACCGGATACTGAAAAAGCCGGACGCATCCATACCTCCACTACCACCGTCGCTGTCATGCCGGAAATTGACGAAGTGGAATTTAAAATCGAACCAAAAGATTTACGCATCGATACTTTTTGTGCCGGTGGTCATGGTGGTCAAAGTGTAAACACCACCTATTCAGCCGTGCGTATCATCCACGTTCCCACCGGATTGATCGTACAATGCCAAGATGAGCGTTCGCAGATGGCCAACAAAGATAAAGCGATGAAAGTTTTGCGCTCACGTCTTTATGAAATAGAAAAAGAAAAACACGAGAAAGAAATGTCTGAAAAACGCAAATCACAAATTGGCAGTGGCGACCGTAGTGAAAAAATCCGTACTTACAATTTTCCTCAAGATCGTATTACCGATCATCGCATTCACCAAAACTGGAATAACATCAACACTATTTTAGACGGCGAGTTGGAGCCGATAATTTTGGCCTTGCGCGAAGAAGACTACAAAGAATCTTCCAATGTTTAATTTTACCATAAAAAATCTTCTCAAAAACTCGACGATTGAAGCCGAATTATTGTTGGCACAAGCCATTCACAAAGATCGGGTTTTTGTACTCTCCCATCCGGAATACCAACTGGATTTGGCACAATATTGGCGTTTTATTTATTATTTATTTTTATTCAATCGAGGATATTCGGTAGCCTCAATCACCGGACAAAAAGAATTTTTTGGTTTAGAATTTTTGGTAAACAAACACGTTTTGATCCCCCGTCCGGAAACCGAATTGATGGTAGAAAATGTATTAAATGAAATAAAAGATTCGTCAAAAAAAATATTGCTGATTGATGTCGGCACCGGCAGTGGTTGTATTCCAATTTCCATTTTAAAAAACAGCAAAAATATTAGCCGGACTATTGCTTTGGATATTTCCAATCAAGCATTAAAAATAGCTAAAAAAAATATTATAAAGATTCTGGATTCCCGTTTTCACGGGAATGACAATAAAAATTTGGAACTTTTAAAAAGTAATTTACTAACAAAAATACTTAATCTCGATCATTCATCATTTGACCAAATAATAATCACCGCCAACCTCCCTTATCTGACAGTTGCACAGATCAAAACAGAGCCTTCAATCCAAAAAGAACCGAGGATTGCATTGGTGGCCAAAGAAAATGGACTAGCCCTATACCGCCAACTCCTAAAACAAATCTCCAGCCTGTTTTCCAACAAAAAACTCTTGATTTTTTTGGAAATCGACCCAAATCAAAGTGAGCAAATAAAACAACTGGCCAAACATTATTTACCACAAAGTACAACAGAAATAAAAAAAGACCTCGCCGGTCTAGATCGAATACTAAAAATATCCACCTAATACCGCGCTGTCATCCCGAGTGAAACCGAGGGATCCCTCCGCTCGTTGCGAAACTCGGTCGGGATGACAATTTTGTTTAAGCGGTGATTTTTATTTCCGTGTCCAACGGCACCACCTGTACCCAAATTTTGCCAGCCTTCAAGTTCAACTCTTGCCCGGCATTATCATAAAACCTAGTTCGTCCATTTTCTTTTTTCCAAATACCTCGCGCCATTACACCATCTCGCAACAACCGCAGATCGCCCTGTCCATCGGTGGTGATTTCTCGCCGACCATAATCATCAATGACTCGTGATTTCACATATTGAATCACAACACTGTCAGCTGTCAGATTTATTTGGTTCTCCTGCTCTACCGCACCATTTATATACCGACCATAGTTTTTCAGATTTTCATCATATTGCCACCCCACCGCATAATCCGATGAATATTCGATGGAAATATTTTTTACCATTTCCAAACTACTGGATGACAATTCGCCAAACTGCCACGTGTTATTAAAAATATTTTTATCTTCAGGAAATGCCAACAGCGCCTTATTCCAATTTTCACTATTAGTAAACAGGTTGTGTGGAGCAAATTTATTGTCATCACGCCAAAAATAAGCACCACGAAACATTTCGTTGAGATCAAAAATACTTTCTTTTCTCAATCTATCCAATGCCTCTGGTGACCCACCGCAATGCATGTATAACCCACCATATTCTTGCAACCAATCAATAAAATATGACCGAGCACTACGTACCGGACCAACTTTTTCTACATTTTGTTCGCTATCAAAAATAGCAAAATACCGAGTGATACCACCCTCCACCAGCGCCTCATAAACTATTTTGGCAGACAACAACCCGCTTTGTGGACGAGCGTATGGGTGATTGTCAATCATAATACCAACCACGGTCGAACTGACCTTTTGAGTACTACTAACCGGCAAACCATCCAACGAACTATAAAAAACAACTGGAGGTGTGACAAATTTTTTCCAAGAAATTTTATGATCAAAACTTTGCCAAATAAAATACGACACGGCCAATAAAACAATCACTACAAATACCACTAAAAAAATATTAAAAAACTTTTTATTATTAACTATTTTATTTATCATATTTATTTTGAAGTTTGAGCCATCTCAACCAACTTTTGTTTTAAACGATTGTAATCATAACGAAAGTCCACCTCTGTAAAACTGGTACTCCCTTTTCCACCTTCCCCTAATATTGTTTTATCAAAATCAACCTCAAAATCATCATAAAATTCTTGAATTGCCTCATTTGGATCGTGAGCTCTGTAATACACTACCCGCAAAACTTCCTTCTGTCCTTCTTTATTCACCCCGCGATATTCCACAATATCTTGTTTATCACTCTTAACGGTAGTCATCTGCACACCGTCCAATCGCTGACGGATAAAATTATCATAATAATTTTTAGATAATACTGGCTGTTCTGCGGTTTTATAAAACAGACCTTTACCGCTATTAGCTAAACTAGTATATAAATCGCTATACCTCTCAAAAAAATCTTTTACAGCCAAACGTGTACTATCATTATCTAAAATTTTTCTTAGACGCTCAACATCAACACCAAAACCACGCATTCGATCTTCTTCAACCGACAAAAATTCTTTCTTGAATTGTTCCGGATCCAAAATGGCCATAAATGCCATGCCAATTTCACTAACACGCTCCGTTTCTAATAATTTTTTTAATAAATCGGCTAAAAAAGTTCTATCTTGTTCGCCTATTTCAGATAATATTTGATCTTTAATTTTTAGATAATCACAGCGAGATAAAAACCAATTTAAATTTTTATTAAGTTGTATCGCCTTAGTATCAACTGATAATTTATCCATTTTTTCATAATCTAAAACAGCTTGACCGCCTTTAACTTCATAAATAGAACCTGTTTCTTTACCCACTTGGTTATCTCTCGATAAAAACAATAAAGCACCATTGATATCCAAACGATTTTCTTTTTCCTGTTTTGGCCACAAATAAACATCGTTATATTTTGTTTCAACATCAGAAGAAACAATCGCCCGACCATAAAATATTCTGTTTTTTAAAGCGACCTGCTCGGGGAAAACCACACAGCTTTCATTGCCGGTCTCCGCTCCATAATGAGCGTTGATAATATAATTACTGCTGACGTGAATCGCGACCTGATCCACAACTCCTTGATAATCATAACGACCAGCTTCAAATTCTGAATGTAAATATTTTTCTACCGAAGCTTCCAAAGATAATCCTTCGGACGCATGTTGACGAATTTCAGCCACTGCCATTTTTAATTTTTCCTCATTTTGTAAATCTTTTAAAACCGTACTGATCAGCGCACCACTTTCCACTATTCTCTCTAACTCTTTTTCATAGAGACCCAAACCCCCACTGTGCTCTGACATTCCATAATGATCACGCACTCCTTGGTGGACAATATTACCTAAATAACGACCGCGATCGGCCTTGAGGCGTTGTAAATATTCCACCAAACCAACATCTTCAACTTTTTCTACTGCTTCAAAACCATCACCTTTATAGCCAGCCACTTCTGCTTTTACTTGATCAAACGGCAATTCATTAGCTATCGTTTTAGTTTCAACATCTTTTGTCGCTCTAAATTTTGCCGCATCTGCTGAATTTGGATCTAAGAAATCGGTCATAAATATTTTTTTAAACTAACCTCTAAATATTAACAAATTAATCATAAAAAAGCAAAAAAAACACCCTCCAAAAAGAAGGGTGTTCGTAATTTTGTATTATTTCTTTTCAGCTGGTTTCTTTTCTTCAACCTTCTTTTCAGCGCCAGCGGCTGGAGCTTCACCCTCCACTGCCTCTTCTTCTTTCTTCTTGGCAGCAGATTCGATCTTACTGACATCCATATTTTTGCCAGCTTCTTCCATGGCTTTGATTTCTTCTTCAGTCATTGAGGCGACAACTTTGGTCACCAACACATCGCCTTGAGGAGCCACGATTTTCAAACCGGCTGGTAAAACCAAATCTTTCACTTTGACCACTTCTTCAAAAGACTTCAAAATAGATAAATCAATTTCAAGAGCGGATACCAAATCTTTTGGCAAACATTCTACAGTAACCTGAGAGATGTTTTGTACCAAAGTACCACCCATAGATTTTACTGCTGGAGCTTCGCCAATGAAATGCAACACCACTGGAGCTTGCATTACTTTGTTCATATCAATACGACGCAAATCCACATGAGTTGGAGTATCTTTTACCGGATTATATTGTACTTCGTGCACCAATACTTTTCCAACATTTTTTCCGTCAATTTCCAAATCAATCAAACTGGAATCACCAGCTTGTTTGTAGAGTTTGAGGAAATCAGCATAATTCAAATCCAAGGAAATAGTTTCATTTCCCGCTCCGTAAGTCACGGCCGGTAATTTCCCCTGTTCACGAGAGTCTGCTCCTTTGATAGTGCGGGTCACCGCTTGCAACAAATATGTCATATCTTACAAATTTAATTTATTATTAATAATTTTTTTGAAAAAATTGATAACCACTGATAACTTCATCTACTGTCAGTGGCGCTGTTTTATAAAGTTGTTTAGCATCCTCAAACGTCAGATCTGTCACCATACCAACCGAACTCAATCCTTGCCCCATCATCACTATCATGGCAATAAAATTACCGGCGCATTTGCCACAAGTAATATGAATCAAATTGGCTGAATCATGTTTGGCAAAAAGCTTGGCCTGATTTTCTTCATAACGCTGATTGCAAATCGGACAATGACCAATGAATTTTAATGCTTCCAACCAAGATTCGCCTCGATTATTTTTGGCTAACATAAACAGCAATATAATAAACAAAAAATGAAAAAATGTCAAGCCTACCCCCCTATTTAGCGCTTATTTACCCATCTTTTGGGTTAATTTCATATTTTTCTCTGTACTCGATTAAACTTGATAGCAAATCGATGCGCTTCGTCGCGGACTCTGATCAACAGCTCTTTATTTTCTTTTATCCAGTTTTTTATCTCCAAAGATTCAGTTACTACAAAAAAATCATTGCGTTTACGCTTTGCCCCTTTGGCAATGCCGACTATCGGTGTATTTATCCCAGCCCTTCGCAAAACCGATTTAGTTTTATTTACTTGAGGCAAACCACCGTCAATTAAAAAAATATTTGGCAATATCCATTCGGCATGTTTTATCCGACGCTCCAACACTTCCGCCAAACAATCCACATCACTCTGCCCCACCACTGTCTTGATTTTGAATTTACGATATTGATTTTTTACCGGCCCAACCTCATCAAATACTACCATACTACCCACTTTATTGCTACTACCTAGATTGGAGATATCATAACCCTCGATCCTCATGTCATTCCGACCGGCCAAGGAATTCCTTTTCGTAATATCTCTCAAAAAACTATCATTCAATAAAGCCACGTCTTGAATTTTTTGCAAATGACGAAGTTGGTTTCTCAATCTGCTCGCCTCTTCAAAATTTTCCAATTTAGCGGCCATGTTCATTTCTTTTTCTGTTTTCTTCATTAATATTTTTTTCTTTCCACCCAAAAATAAACAAAGTGGTCGAATTACTTTTGCCGAATAATCTTTGGGTGAAATTTCTCCCGTACACACTCCCAAACATTGACCGATCTGATAAGAAAAACACGGACGCTTGGCATTTGGTTCACAAGTAGAAAAAAGAAAAATTTTACGCAATAAACGCAAGGCTTCTTTGGTGTTCAACCCCGGATACGGCCCAAACACATACTTATATTTGTCATTCCCGCGAAGTCGTTTGTCATTCCGACCGAGCGTAGCGAGCGGAGGAATCCCTCCTCCATTTTTTAACTCATGTTGACGAATAGTCAAAACTCGTGGAAACTTATCCTTTGTAATAACAATATAATTCCAACTCTTATCATCCCGCCAATCAATATTATATTTCGGCCTATTTTCCTTAATATACTTCCCTTCCAAAATCGCCGCCTCCAAAGCCGAATCGGTTTCTTCCGTTTTGAAGTTCATCACTTCGTGAATCATTTCCTCTATCGGACGTGACAATCCACTCTTGTCATTCCCGCGCAGGCGGGAATCCAGCTCCTTAAAATATCCTCTCACGCGGTTTTTCAAAGACGACGCCTTGCCGACATATATCAGCTCCTTTTTGGAATTAAAAAACAGATACACCCCAGGCGCATCAGGCAAATTTTTTAATTGTTGAGCAATTTTTGTATTCATACGTCCAACGGACTTTTAATCCCCTGTAAATTACTATTGGCCACATGCGTATAAATCTGCGTTGTCGCCAACTTCGCATGCCCCAACAACTCTTGAATATACCTTATATCCGTCCCATTTTCAAGTAGATGGGTGGCAAAGCTATGGCGCAATGTATGCGGTGAAACATTTTTACTAATCCCCGCCCGTTGTGCCGCCTGAGCCACGACTTTTTGCATTGTCGCCTCGGTCAGTCGCCCACCACGGCCATTGGTAAATAAAAAAGCGTCAGTTTTTTTAATTCTCGCCTGATTTTCCAAAATTTCCACCAAACTTTTTGGCAAAACCGTACACCTGTCTTTTGCTCCCTTACCATTACGAACATTTATCAGCCCGCGCGCAAAATCTATCTCTTTCATCTTTAATCGCACCAATTCACCCACTCGCAACCCAGTTCCATACAGCAATTTCAATACACAATTATGTTTAATATTTTTCGTCAATTCTATCATTTTGACTACTTCACCTTTTGACAAAATCGTTGGCAATTGTTTGTCTTTTTTAGCGCGCGGAATATTTACGAAAAAATTACGATGCAAAATAGCGCCAAAATAGAATTTCAAAGCGCTATAGGCAGAATTCAATGTAGAAGCCGACACACCGGTATCCGCCAAATGTTCCAAATATTGACGAATATCCGCCGTGTTAATATCTCGCGGGCTTTTCCTTGACCATTTTAGGCAATGAGAGATATAATAGATGTAACTTTTTACTGTTTTTTGGCTAAAATTCCGCAATTTCATTTCTTGCCTTAATTTCAAAATCGGATCCTGACTTGGAAAATAAATATTTTGGTTCATACCCCCTTTATGAATTAAAATTTACCAAATTATTTTATCATTTTTTAGCCAAAAAAACAACAGGTTGGTTTATCAGTAGTTATGCGTAATAGCGAAAAGCCAAAAATTTCTTGAAAATTTTTGATATTTCTGGTAATTTATTATTGCGTGGTCGACGTAACAAAAATAATTATAAATAATTTTTAACTAACAAAAATATGGGAGACTATCCACGATATCAACCGCCTTCTCCAGAAGAGACGGCAAGGAGAAAATCTGAAAATGAGAGACATGAAGCTTTAGAAAACACTCGCTATACTCTTGATCAATTGCTTGACATGGCTGAAAAAAATGGGCAGTATAAACCGCTGTTAGAGAAAGCACTCATTATGGCTTCAGCAGGATTTAATCAACCAAAAAATCGAGAAAAAATCGCTACATGGCCTGATGCCATAAAATCAGACTGGGGAGTAGACGCAATCGCATCTCTAAATCAACGTGTTCAGAAGGAAGGCATCAGTGTTCTGCGTGAATTCGGAAATACTGAACTTTCTGCTTTAGATGTCATGTTGAGTGTAGAGTCGGTTTCGTTCAGCTTCAGTATGGCAAACAGAGAAAGGGAACAGCTGGAAAGTGCCGTGATGGGGCCAGACTGGCATGAACAAGTTACAAACATACTTCTTAAACAAGAACAAAAATAGACCACGCGCGCAACAATAAATTACCAGAAATATAACGGCCGCCTTCGCAGGCAGTCGTTGCTTTTCGCTACAACGCATAACACGGCGTATGTGGTTCGCGCTTGGCTGACGCCAAATGCTCGACCAAATTGCCGATTTTCTCTATATCTGATACGATTAAGGAGAAAAATCGGCAACTTCGCATACGCCGATACATTATGCGAAATCCGTCGCTTCGCTCCGGACATCGCATAACAGCGGTTATCCAACATCACCCCTACGCAAACCTGCGGGTTTGCTACGGGACGACGTTGGATAACCGCCGCGCATTCGGCGAAATAGCTACAAAATTCTCCTTTATTATTAATTTTTTAATCGCACATAATACAAAGTGATAAATAAAATTTAACTAAATCAAACATATGGTAGAAAAATTTGTAGGCGGCCCAAAAGAGCCAATTGAAGGCCAAGATAACATTATTGACTTTAACTCATTTAAAAAAAGTAGAGAACAAAAAGAGTTAACAAAAGGAAGTGAGTTTACTATTCCTAGTCTTGGTGGGGCTGCAAATTTTGGCTATGAAACAAGTCTGCCATGGGTGGACCTAGCGCGAGGTAAAACTGGCCATGGTTCAGAAAATAAGGGATTTATTCAAGAAGGCAAAAAAGTTGTTGTCATGGGCACATCAAAGGAGTTTGGTGTTTTGTGTAAGTACAAAAGTAATACTGAAAAAGAAGGAATGGAGCTTGAGGATGGAGCACTATTTTTTATTGATGCTGATGAACTATTATTTTGGCCAAAACTGACAGAACTTCAAGAACAGAAAAGAAAAAGAAAAGACGACGAGGTAAAAAAAATCTTAGGCGAAAAGTAAGAATTAAAAATCAGTAAGCGCAAAATATTGATGAGAATTTTTGTAGCTACATCACTTAACACTCGATATCCGCAAGGGCTAAAGCCACATTTAAATTCGCTTCGCTTTATTGAAACGTCGGATATCGAGAAACGTTATGCGAAATTGTGCTTCTAATTTATTCATTAATCATACACATATGGATCAACACAGCGTTATTGAAAAATTCAAGGTAATCAAAAAAAAGCAATTTTATACTATTACTCCAATGGTATTAGTTGTCATTCTTTTAGTTGTTCTTCTTGAAAATCCAAAATTCGCACTATTCGGATTATCACGAACTGTACTATATGTAGTTGCCTTTGGTGGCATTTTCCTTGGTTTAATTTTCTCTTTAAAAAATTGGCGTTGTCCAGCATGCAATGGATACTTAAGAAAGAATGTTAATCCGAAATTCTGTCCGAAATGTGGCATAAAATTGCAAGAAAATTAGAAACACAACATCATAAAACAGCGTACATACAACATTAAAACAATGCATACACGCGTACATTATGCGAAATAAATTTTTTGATTATTTGTTTTTTTGTGAGTGACGAACGGCGAGGGGGGGGGGCGACGAGCGAACGAGTTGATTGATTAATTCCAAAATCGTATCGGCTTTTTGGCTAATATACCATCAAAAAGGCACTATTGACAAGTAGTATACTCATAAGGTATACTACTTATAAGTATACTAATTAATATACTAAAAAAATATGCCTTTTATCAACCGTGAACAAGAATTAAAAGCTCTGAATGAAAAATGGCAATCCAATATTGCGCAGTTTTTTATTATTTACGGCAAACGACGCGTTGGTAAAACCGAACTGATTAAACAATTTATTAAAGACAAACCGGCGTTATATTTTTTGGCCGACAAACGCACTACCGCAGAACAACTACGAGAGTTGGGTCAAATAGTCGGCACTTACTTCAAAGATGAAATTTTAATAAAAAATGGCTTTGGTGATTGGATAGAAGTATTTTCATATTTAAAAACAAAAACAACTACCGAACCCTTGGTTTTGGCGATAGATGAATATCCGTATCTGACTGAAAACGATAAATCCACCAGCTCTCTTTTTCAAAAGGGCTGGGACGAATATTTAAAAAATACCAAAATATTTTTAATTTTATCCGGATCAAGCATCGCCATGATGGAATCGGAAACATTAAATCAAAGGGCCCCCCTGTTTGGTCGCCGTACCGGTCAAATTTTAGTTGACCCGTTAAATTTTTCTCAATCCCGAAAATTTTTCCCTGAAAAAAGTTTTTCTGATTTTTTAAATATTTATACCATCACTGGCGGTATGCCGGCGTATCTGAAACAATTTGAAGGTGGCGGAGAAATGTCCGAAGAAATAAAGAAAAAGATTTTTAACAAAACCGCTTTTTTGTACAATGAAGTGGAATTTACTTTAAAAGAAGAACTGCGAGAAACCAAAAATTATTTAGCTATTTTGCGCGCCATCGCTTTGGGAAAGAGAAAACTGAGCGAAATCGTCAATGAAGTTGGACTAGACAAGGCCACCACGAACAAATACATTTCCGTGCTGATCAATTTGCGCTTGGTGGAGCGCGAGGTGCCAATAACCGAAGATAAGCCGGACAAATCGCGCAGAGGTTTGTATAAAATTTCCGATAACTTTTTTGTTTTTTGGTTTCAATATATTTTTCCTTACAAAAGCTATTTGGAGATGGATAATTATGATTATGTACTGGAAAAGATGTTTAGCGACTTAAAATATAACGACAATGTAAATTCCGGTTTTAAAAGTATTGTTGCGCAAGTATACGAACGAGTCGCTGTTGAATTACTAACTGCTTGGCAGAATAAAATTTTTGCGTTTGAACGAGTGGGTCGTGATTGGGATAGTAATCAAGAAATTGATATCGTGGGATTTAGTTCGTCGGAAAAGAAAATAATTTTTGGCGAGTGCAAGTGGTCAGAAAAACCGGTGGGGACAAATATTTACGAAGATTTAAAAAAGAAAGCGGAAAAAGTGGAGTGGAATAAAAATGACAGAAAAGAATATTATATTTTATTTAGTAAAAGTGGCTTTACAGAAGAAATGATAAAAATAGCAAATAGAGACGATATAATTTTGGTTAAGGAGGATGTTGTGGTGGCCAAGTAAATCACCCTCAATGTCATCACAGGAAAAACATCTTATGGAAAACCTGAAATTCAAAAAATTATAGAGTGCAACTAAAATACAAGCTATGAAAGTAAAAAATATTTTTAATAAAATCAAAAATTTTTATCATGCTAAAATAGCGCCATTAATCATTGGTGATAAATTTTTAGTTAATTGCCCTTGTTGCGGTTGGAAAGGTAAAAATTTTTTATCATCAGGCAAACGCCACAATGTATTATGCCCAAACTGCGGATCCTTTGAGCGTCATCGCCTGTATTATTTATATCTAAAAAACACAATACCGACTGACATTAAAATAAAAATTTTACATTTTGCTCCAGAAAAAGTAATTACCAACTTATTCAAATCTTATTCTAACGCCGAATATCTAAGTGTCGACATTAATCCCAAAGCAGCCATGATGCAGGCTGACATAACCAATTTGCCTTTTAATGATAATTCTTTTGATATTATTTTTTGTTCTCATGTTTTAGAACATATAGTTGACGATAACAAAGCATTAAAGGAATTGTTTAGAGTTTTAAAACCAGACGGCTTCGCCATTATTCAAGTTCCAATTAAAGACGAATTTAATGGTAAAAAAATAAATCAAACTTTTGAAGATTCTAACATTACTTCTCCGCAAGACAGAGAAAAGTTTTTTGGCCAAAGCGACCATGTTCGTGTTTGTGGTCGAGATTACAGCGACCGTTTTAAAACAGCGGGTTTTAAAGTAGAAATAAACAAATTTATTGATAATTTTACTGTAAGCGATATTAAAAAATTCGGGTTATTACCAGAAGATGACTCCTGTACCGAAACTGAGGGTTGGATTTATTATTGCACTAAAGAATAAAAAACTATATGCTACAAATTTTAACCGTCATCGCGCCATTATTTCTCATAATTTTTGCCAGCGCATTATTGCAAAAATTTAAAAATATCGGAGAACATTGGTCCACAGTTTTAAATGAATACGCTTTGAAAATTGGTCTGCCAGTGCTAATATTTTCCGCGCTTGCCAAAACTTCTTTTTCTTTTCAAACAGAGGCACCACTAATAATCGCAAATTCAATTTTTTTACTTGCCAGTTTAATTATCGCTGTAATAATCGGAAAAATTTTACGACTTGGAAAACAAATATTTAAGACATTATTTATTTGTTTTGTTTTCGGTAACATTGCTTATCTTGGTATACCTGTATTACTTCAAATATCTGGTGAAAAAATTCTTCCAACCGCAAGTTTGATTGTCGCAATATATTTCTTTTGGTTATTCACCGTAGGAATAGGATATTTGGATTATTCTATTGAAAAAAATAAAAAAGATGTTGCCAAAAATATAATAAAAAACCTGTTCAAAAATCCACTTTTGCTGGCTGTTATTTTTGGAATAGTAATCGGATGTTTAAAAATTCAACTTCCAACAATATTAACAAAATCATTAGACATGATCACTGCATCAGTAACCCCAACAGTATTGATTGTCATCGGACTTTTTATTGGCAAATCTAAAATAGGAAAACTGACAGAGTGGTTCCCGATTTTATCGTTTTCCATCTTAACGCTATTTATATTACCGGCGATTTTCTATTTTGGCGTAAAATTTTTTGGATTTGCGCCACATCAATTTTCCAGTTCAATCATACAAGCCGCCATGCCATTGGCCATTACTCCATTTGCTTTGGCAGATAAATATAATTTAGATAAAAAATTTATTGCTCGTTCAATAGTATTGAGCACGATTCTTTCTGTGTTGACATTGCCATTTTGGATTTCTATTCTATAAATTATGAAAACATCTCCAATCGAAATCATGTCCCCTGCCGGTTCGTTTGACTCACTCACCGCCGCTATTTCCGCTGGCGCGGATTCGGTATATTTTGGCGTGGGAAAATTAAATATGCGCGCGCGAGCGGCGGCGAATTTTAAAATTACCGACTTGGCTAAAATCGTAAAAACTTGTCATGCCGACAAAGTAAAAACATATTTAACCGTAAACACTTTGATTTACGACGAGGATATAAAAGACACCAAAAAACTTTGCCAAGCGGCCAAAAAATACGGTGTGGACGCGATTATCGCCAGCGACATGGCAGTTATCACCTATGCCAATTCCATTGGGTTAAAAGTTCACATCTCCACTCAAGCCAATGTCTGCAATTTTGAAGCGGTAAAATTTTTCGCCAAATATTCCGAGGTGATTGTCTTGGCGCGCGAATTAAATTTGGAACAAATTAAAAAAATAATTTCGCAAAGTAAAAAAGAAAAAATCTTGGGCGCAGGCAAACAGCCGATTCGTTTTGAATTGTTTATCCACGGCGCATTGTGCGTGGCCATTGCCGGCAAGTGCCACATGAGTTTGGCGCTCTACAATCACAGCGCCAATCGCGGAGATTGTTTTCAAGTTTGCCGTCGCGGATATACTGTAAAAGACGACACCACGAACCAAGAATTAAAGATAAACAACAAATACATAATGTCGCCCAAAGATCTTTCCACCATCGCCGGTTTGGACAAAATTATTCAAAGCGGTGTTTCGGTTTTAAAAATTGAAGGACGCGGACGCAGTGCCGACTATGTTTACACTGTTACAAAAATTTACAAAGAAGCGGTAGAAAGCGTGCAAAACAAAACTTACAACAAAGAAAAAATACAAAAATGGAGCGAACAATTAAAAACTGTTTTTAATCGCGGAATGTGGGAAGGTGGATATTATCTAGGCAAAAAAACCGGCGAATGGAGTGGCGCATACGGCTCGCAAGCCACGGAGACAAAAGAATTTATCGGAAACGCGACAAAATATTTTCCCAAAGCCAAAGTGGCGGAATTCAAAATCTCCACCGGCACGATAAAAAACGGCGACGAGGTGGCGATCATCGGGCCGAGTATTGGTTATTTGAGAAAAAAAATAGACGGCCTACGCGTGGACGGAAAACCTACACAAACCGCCAAAAAAGGAGACGATATTACTTTTGTTTTGGATCAAAAAATTTCCAAAGCGGATAAACTGTATTTAATAAAAACCAAATAATTACTCAAACGGCTTCTCCTTGGTAAAATCCGGAATCATTATCGCGGTACTATCTTTATCTTGCGCCCAGCCGTTGGCAAAACCCAAATCCAACATCCGCTCATAAACCAAATTCCATTCCTCATCACTTACCTCGCGCATTAGCTCGGGGTATTTTTTTGCGTCGTGCAGAGGATAATATTGTCGCATCAAACTAATATGGATATTATTATCTATCTCCTCCAATTTTTCCAAAACCTTAAAACTATTTTCCACATTGTTTGGCAAAACCAAATGGCGCACCACCACTCCCCGCTCGCCCAACCCATTTTTATCTGTTTTAAATTTCCCCACTTGCCACAACATTTCTTTTAGTGCACCCTCTGCGGTGGCGACATAATTTTTAACACCAGAATATTTTTCCGCCAAAATATCATCACCATATTTAAAATCCGGAACATAAATATCTACCAAACCATTCATCTGGCGTAAAATTTCTTTTGTTTCAAAACCATTGGAATTCCAAACAATAGGAATAACCAAACCCATTTCTTTTGCTTTGACAATCGCCGTTTTAATTTGTTTGTGCCAAATAGTCGGGGTGACCAAATCAATATTTACCGCCCCATTGTTTTGCAAATCCAACATTATTTTTGCCAATTCATCCACCGAATATTCCTTGCCCATCCCCTGTTGTGAAATCTGAATATTCTGACAAAAAACACAGCGTAAATTGCATCCGCTAAAAAAGATTCCGCCGGCGCCATGCTTGCCCGCCGAGGAGGCGGGATTTTTATCTCCGCAAAGCGGTGGCTCTTCACCAAAATGTTTTCCATACCAGGCGATTTTTATTTTCATATCACCTATCTTTTCAACAACTGCAAAACCAGCCCGATCATTTTTTCTTTATTTTTCGGATTACTCTCCGCCACCAGCAAAGTCAAAGCTGTCAAAGCGGCCGGGCTCATAGTCGCTATATCTAGTATCCCAGCTTTTTTCAAAAACCAAACAAAGGCATAAGCACCACTACGCTTATTCCCGTCAACAAACGGATGATTTTTTACCATAAAATACAACAAGGCACTGTCGCCAAATTCAATTTTAATTTAAAATGACACAAGCGATGTGAAAATCGTCAGATTTTCATCTCACTTTTGTCATTTTTTGTTTTTATCCTTCTGTCAGAGTGTGTTTTTCGTCT